>NZ_LR213898.1 GCF_900659865.1 Hyella patelloides LEGE 07179 | reverse complement strand
TCGGCTTCGCCGTCGCGCGACCATCGGTGAGTCCGTGATTGGCATAAGGCAACCTCGCCATCCCTCTCGCTCAGACTTACGCCCTGAGAATTTATTTCGGGAGTTTATGTCGCTCTTTTAAAACCTATCTTTATGAGAATGGGAAGATGAGGAGATAAGAAGACAGACAACCAACACAGATCAATCATCTGCGTAAAGGCTGTGTCAATGGTGTGGACTAACAATCAATCAACAACTAACCACTGTACGGACGAAAGGTCGCTCGCTCGTACCAACCACCAACATAATTTGCACAATTATCACTGTGACAAAACCAGATAAGCAAAATTCTTTTCCCAAGCAGAATTTCAATAGTTGGCTTAATACAATTAGTTCACTATTGGGAGAGGTTTCTAGGGTAGAGATAAGTACAATGATTGTGGATGAGATAACAGAAGATGTTTTTCTCCCCTACGAAGTTTATCAAGTAATTTACTCAATTTCTCCGATTTATTTAGCGGAATTGGAGATAGATGAAAGTTTATGCGATCGCTATTTAAGGTTACGCCGTCAGTTAGAATTACAATATGCCCTACTCTTGACTGATGAAAATAGCATTTTCTATAGCGAGAAGACAGCACAAGATGTCAAAAGAGATTTACCTGTGTTAGCTCAAGATACTACCCCTTGGGAAAACTTACCATTTCGTTTACCATCTCCTGTTAATTCTAATCCCGCTGCTGGGAATGGAGTGTTATATCATTTATTAGCAGAGCCTAGCTTTAAGTCTATTTTGCGTCAGTTAGGAAATATTAAAACAGCATTAGATCGGCGTAATTTAAGATTTTCTGCTTCAGTCCCAAGTGATTATACAATTCATTCTGATATTACTTATGCTCATACCGTGATTCAATTAGATGGCAAAATTAGTCATCGCTATGCTTCAGAAATTATTCAACATCCTCAACAACAAGATATTGTAAAATTACATCAAAAAGGAGTTGAAGCAGGAACAAAACAGTGGCATAAATTATTCCAATTTGTGACAGAAATTATTCAAAGACAACAAAAGTTTTAGCAACTTAGCAACGTTCAATTTTAAATGACTCTCAATCTAACTGATTCTTGGATTAGTATTAAAAAAAAACAGATTGCTTCAGGAAAAAAAATTCCTACTCAAATTAATTTTAATCTGACAACCAACGATTTAGAACAGATTATTAATCAAAGACAACGTTTTAATCGGTTAAATTTATCTCCAGAATTATTAGCCGAGCTTCGTTATTATAGTTTGTTACAAAATCAAACTACTTTAGAATTATCTTTAACTTTTACTACCTATTATGTACGAAAACAGCAAAAAATAGCTGTTATCAAAAGTATTATCGATCTTCAAGGTAAAATATCTCAGCAACTTTGTCGTAGCTTTTTAAAAAAGCCTCGTTTACTTAATGATTTAGTAGTTAGTCATTATTGGTTAATTGGAAAAATATGCGATCGCATTCATTTAAAATATAAGAGCAAAAATTCTTTATTAGCTTGGAGTTTATCGTTAGCTATAGTTTTAATTATTGCACCTTTATTCTTTTATTTTCTTAAGCTCAATTTTTCGCCTAAACTAATTATTTTAGTGGCAATTTTATTTTTATTATATTTGACTATTAACTTTATTTTTAAGAAATATTTAGCTTCTTTTCTTTTACAGCAATTGCTCTTCGGTTTCTTTTCTAAAAATACTTACAGAAGAAGATTAGGCTGGCTTCTTTTACAATATTTTGGGTGATTAATGCAGGGGTTTACAATGCCAAATACCTACTGATATATTCCTAAAGAGTCACAAAATTATAGTGTTACATCATCATCAAAACCATTCCGTCTTCCACCAAAGAAATAGCCAGAAAAGCCTTTCCTAATCGGAGTCTTTAAGACTAACAAAGCACTAATCTTTTTGCTACTTTGAATTCTATAATCTTGAAAATATTTATGAATTTACCTCCTGGGCCAAAATCGCCTTACTTTTGGCAACTGTTACAAATATTGTTTAATCCCACCGATTCTTTAGATAAATGGTCTAAAAAATATGGTGATACTTTAAAGCTGGGAGGAAATAAAAAACCCTATACAGTGAGTTTTAGTAGTCCAGATGCTATTCAAGCTATTTTAACTGCATCGCCTGAAGCTATAGGTTCTGTTCAAAAAAGTGAGTTAGTAAAAACTCTTTTAGGAGATAGTTCATTAATTTTTCTTCCAGAACAAGAACATCAAAGACAAAGGAAATTAATTCTCCCTTCTTTTCATAAAGAAAGCTTGGAAAATTGTGGTCGAGAAATTGTTAATGTGACTAAGAATACGATGCTTAATCTAACCTCTGGTGATTCATTTGAAGTTCGTTCTACCATGAAAAAGATTTCTTTAAAAGTAATTCTTTATTCTATTTTTGGAACAAAAGACTCTTTTAATGACGAGCAAATTTCTCAAACTATTATAAAAATATTTAATCGTTTTGATTCTCCCCAACTTGCTTGTTATTTATTGACAGCACGTTTTATTCCAATTTTTCTAAATATAGAAATAGGTGTTTGGAAAACTTTTAAACAGCTACAACAAAAACTCGATATCTTAATTGAAGCTGAAATTATTAAGCAAAGAGAATCCCCAAAAAGCTTTGAAAAAAATTTACTTTCATTACTTTTACTAGCTAAAAATGAAAATAAGCAGTCATTGACGGAGCGAGAAATTCGTGATGCCATAATGACCTTGATTTTTGCTGGTTTTGAGACGGCAGCAGCAGCTATGTCTTGGATGCTTTATTGGGTACATTATATTCCAGAAGTTCGAGAGAAGCTATTAGATGAGCTTGTTTTCCCCTCCGATAATATTGAGCCAATGGCAGTCGTACGTTTACCTTATTTGGGCGCAATATGTAATGAAACCTTGCGAATAACTCCCCCTGCTTTAAGTGCTTTTTCTCGAACTGTTAAACAAAAAATAAAGATTGGAAAATACGATCTTGAACCTAATACGAAAATTGACGTTTCTATCTATCTAGCTCATAGAAGAAAATCTGTTTATCCAGAGCCAAATAAATTTAATCCAGAAAGATTTCTCCAAAATCAATTTTCTCCTTATGAATACTTGCCTTTTGGTGGCGGTCAATGTCGTTGTCTTGGTGCTAGTTTGGCTCAGTTTGAAATGAAAATAGTATTAGCTACGATTATGACCAATTTTGAGTTACAAATTGTCAAGCCGAAGCCTCTCAAGCCCAAACGTCATGGGATAGTAATGATTCCCCCCCAATTAAGCATGAAAATTACGCAAAAAAAGTAAAAAATTGCTTTATATCATAATACAGTTTTAATAGGCGATCGCCTATTAGTCACCGTTACTCCGCCTTAAAAAGAACGGGGCTTATAAACTCTTGAATGCGATTCAAGAGACAGCCCCTCCGAAGCCTGTCTTGATGCGCGTTCCCTTGCGCGATGTGTAGCGAGTCCTTTAGGGTCTTACTCCGCCTATCACGGATACCGCTCCGCATAACGCGGGGGTGGATAGGGGGACTTATTTGAGTTATCTTAATGCACCCAACTGTTAACTGTTTTTAGTTAAAAGTCCCCCATCCCCGCGCATCGCTGCGGTGACCGTTGGTCAATTTCTCCAAACTCTAACCAATTTACTCGAACTATGTCCTGAAAACGCTAGGATCAGAATACAAAATATCAAATTACAAAAGGATATCCTATGGCGTTAGCACTAACTTCTGATAATGTAGAAACCGTCTTAGACGAATTGCGTCCTTATTTAATCTCTGATGGCGGTAACGTTGAATTAGTAGAGATTGATGGCCCCATTGTAAAACTAAGATTACAAGGTGCTTGCGGTTCTTGCCCCAGTTCTACTATGACTTTAAAAATGGGTATAGAACGTCGTTTAAGAGAAAAAATTCCTGAAATTGCAGAAGTAGAACAAGCAATGTAATTATTACCAGACAGGAGTAAGAGGAAAATTGAATTTCTTCTTATTCCTTGATTCAGTGAAAAAGTGCGTCTGGATACCTTTAGCTTCTAGATACGGGAAGTGTCAATACTGTAAATATTCTGAGTTTAGTTAAATCGAACATTAGTTTAGCTATAATTGCTTTGCATAAAAGGGTTTAAACCCAAATAGTGAGCAAGATTTTAAATTATCGTTCTATGTTATTCGATCGCCGTCATTTAGCCAGAAAAGATCGCCTGAGTGATATCGGAATTAAGCATAATGCTGGGAAATGGCTGTTGGTATCTGCTTTAGCTGTTTCAGGTTGGTTTGGCTACAGAACAGTACAGGGTTATCTTGCACAACCAGAAGCAGTTTTTGTCTTGGGAGGACATGAAGCGAGAGAAAAATTTGCAGCAGACTTAGCAAAAGAACATCCTGAGCTAGATATTTGGGTTTCTTCTGGTAGTCCTCAAGATTACGTCACAAAGATTTTTACCTTTCGAGGTATTTCAAGCGATCGCTTACACTTAGATTATCAGGCAGAAGATACAGTTGGCAACTTCACCACTTTAGTAGACAAACTCAAAGATCGAGGTATTGATAGCGTGTATTTAATCACTTCAGACAGTCATATGCCTCGCGCTCGTATCGTAGGGGAAATTATCTTTGGTAGTCGCGGTATAGCTATCAAACCAATTTCTGTTCCTTCTCAATCACCACCAGAACCTCCAGAAAAGTGTTTACGAGATGGAGCTAGAGCTATTTTGTGGTTAGCTACTGGCTACACTGGCTCTGCTTTCAAAAAATAAAAGTCGTGAATCAAGAAAGTTAATCTTGGCAGAAAACCACTCTACTCGGCTACAGATACTCTTTGCATGGTTGAAAAACCATTGTTCGCCAGATCGGATTCCGATAACTCAGGACTACTGCCATCGATCACATCAGGATTTAACCTGTATCCGACATTTCTAACGGTTTGTATTAGGTAGGGTTGTCGGGGATGTAGTTCGATTTTCTTTCTCAGTGATAAAACATGAGTATCCACAGTACGAGGATTATCTATTTCATCTGGCCAAGCACGACGTAATAACTCGGAACGGCTTAAAGCATTACCTTCTGACTGGGCTAAAACATACAGTAAGCTAAACTCTTGTGGAGTAAGTTCTACAAAGCTACCTTGTACCTGAACTCGCCGTTGTACCAAATCTATTTTTAAATCTTTATAATCTAAATATAGAGGAACACAATTAACTCGCATCCTGCGAACCAAGGCTTCGATTCTAGCTAGAAACTCTTGCATCCCAAACGGCTTAGTTAAATAGTCGTCTGCACCAGCTTTCAGAGCTGTGACAATATCTTTTTCGGTGTTACGAGCAGATAGCATAAATATCAAAGGCTTTTGTTGCTCACAGAGCCAATGACACATTTGCAGACCGCCTCCATCTGGCAAATCAGAATCTACGATAACTAATGTCGGTTGATATTGGGAAAAAACGTTTTTTCCCTGGTGCAAGTTGGTAGACTGTTTAACGGTATAACCAGCTTGTTGCAAATGCCAACCTAACAAGGAACGTAAGTGAGGATTACCCTCTATTATTAATATTAGTGTCGAACCCACTTTATTTTTTAAAATAGCTAAGTTTGTGCCGAATTTTAATTGCCTTAAAGGCTACCAGAGCTATTATCTGTGTTTTGTAGCAAAGGTTACTAAGAATTGAATTACAGCCAAAATGCGGTTCAGAGCTATTTGGGGATCTGCCATCAAAGAGGAAGAATAATCAATCAGCATTAATTAATTAAGTTAATGAAATTAAATATAAAGTAGGAAAACTATTGCTGCAAAAACCAGAGAATGTCAAAATTAGGTAAGCATAATTAAAAGAAAATAAAAAAAATTATCAAAACTTGTTTATAATCAACGTTACTTTTTTGTAGCGGTGCTTTAACCGCCTCTAAGCGGTTCGTTCTTAGATGTTGCTCAAATTAAGGAGACAAACCAATGACCGTAGAAAATGTAGAAACTAATGGCAATCAGACTACTGAGACTGAAGCACCTGAATCTTTAGCTTTGTCAGTACCACAAAAAACAACATTACCCCAAAACAGACCAGTTGAACCTAGTCACTTAGATGTAGTCAGAACTTATTCTTCTGTAGGCTCTGCTCGTCCTGTAACCAAAAGTGGAATCGAAATTAGCAACACTTTAACTATTTCTGGTAATCGTCCCATTGCATTAAGTGGTTTACAAATTAGCGAAACTTACGCTGTCATGGGAAATCGTCCTGTTGCTTCCAACGAGATTGATGATGCTGCTACTTTAATGGGATACATTGATTAATCTTGATCTTAGTCATTGAATTTTGCCTAATAGTTTTTTCAGGTTAATGTGTTGTTAAATACATTAATTGCTGTTTTGAGATTTAAAGTGGGTCAAAACCCACTTTTTTTATCAAGCTCCCAGCTATTGGTGAGCTTATCTTGTTACAATTAACACAATATAAATATTTATTTAATTAATTAATTTATGAATTGGTTGGCTCATTTGTTTTTATCAGAACCTAATGGCGCACATCGTTTGGGTAATCTCCTAGGAGATTTAGTTAAAGGCAAAGAGAGACAAGAGTTAAATTCTTGTTTTCAAACAGGGATTAAATGTCATTTATTAATTGATTCTTTTACAGATAAGCATCTTATTTTTAGACGTAGTAAGCAAAGAATTAATGAAAATCATAGAAGATATAGTCCTGTATTAATTGATGTTTTTTACGATCATTTTTTAGCAACAAATTGGCAAAAATATTCTCAAGATAGTTTGGATATTTTTACTCACGAAGTATATGATTCTTTTTACGAGTATTGGGATATAATACCTGTTTTTCCTAGGATGGTTATCCACAGAATGATGGAGCAAGATTGGTTAGGATCTTTTTATTATATTTATGGCGTAGAGGCAAGTTTAAAAAGAATTAGAGCAAAATTGCCGTTCAAGCATCAAGATGATTTTGTAGTTAATTCTTTTTTAGAACAATTAGAAGCTAATTATAATGAGCTAGAACAAGATTTTCTAGAATTTTTTCCTGAAATTATTGCTTATTTAGATAATCAATGTTGTTAAATATTTTTTTTATTGCTTGAGTTAACCTTTTTACAAAAGATAGACTAAAAAATTAACCACAACTCAATATATTTTTAATTTTATAATTTTAAAATAGCACTCTGTTACGAACAATTATGACGCTCGCTAAATCTTCCCTCTCTGTAATTAAAAAAATTCTCTTCTTAGGTACAGGAGGCGGTTTAATCGCGATCTTGGCGGTTTTCTTGACGATCCAGAAAACTAGCGATCGCTTTTTGCTGGCTTTGGAAAATATCTTACAACCCCAACCCACAAAGTTACAAGTAGAAGATTCGGCATTGTTACTCAAACAAATTCAGAGTATGCAAGAATTGACCACGGCTACTTATAAGATGGAGACTATTATACCCACTTCAGCCGAGCGCACTTTAGGGGAAAATTGGACAGTCGCCACTACCAAGTTACTCTATTTAGCAAGGGGAGAAGTCAAAGCAGGAATCGATTTAAGTGAGATAACCATAGAAGATGTTGAAGTAAGTGAAAATAAAATTGCGATCGCAATTCCTCCAGCAGAAATTTTAGACAGCAAAATAGACGTTAATAATTCCCAGGTATACCATTACGATCGTGGTTTTCTCAATTTAGGACCCGATGTTGCACCCCAATTGCAAACTTTAGCACAACAAAAAACTTTAAATAAGATTGTGACTACTGCTTGTAATGAGGGAATTTTAGATACGGCTAACGAGAAAGCACAAGAAGCGATTGCGCAATTTTTAGCTGTTACTAACGAGCGAGAAATTGAGATTAATCTAAATACTGAGTTATCCTCATCATGCCAATAAATAAGTATATTACAGTAACAGAGAGTAGTTAATCTGTAACTACTTTGATTAAAGATTAATGCTTAGCTATCAATTAAAATTTGATTTACTTCTATCTCAATATTACTAAAAGATAAAGGTGTAATTTTACCTTCTATAAATTCTGACTTAACATTATAATTATTGTCTATAGGTTGACGAAATACATGAATTGCTTTTTTTTGCAAATTAATCACCCAGTATTCTGCAATACCTTCTTTGGCATAAAGTTGTTTTTTAGTTGTTAGATCGTAATTCAAAGTAGAATCGGAAATTTCTATTAACCAGTAAATATCCTGTGCATTAGGATGACGGGTTAAATATTTAATCTCAGGTAAACTGACAATAGCTACATCTGGTTCTGGTTCAGAGTTACTCAAAGTAATAGGATGGGCTTCAAATACTTCGGCTTTTCCTGCTAGTAATTGACGTAAATATTTGGCTATGCTGTGGTTAGTAAAGCGATGTAAAGGTTTCTCTGGTGCCATTTCAATTATTTTTCCCTCAATTAATTCGACATGGCGATCGCATAGTATGCCCACTTCAATCATGCGATGATAGTCTTGGAGAGTCCATTTAGCTAAAGTTGTCATAACTTTTATCTTCTTAATGATTAACGGCTCTAACTTGATTGTAGATTTCCTGATTGCTAAAGATTATTTATCCCTCAATATTTTTCCAGTATCATAAAAATTACTAATTGAACTTACAGGCAAATTAAAACTAAAATTACATCAACTTATAACAATATTACAAGAAAAAATAGTTTCAATATACTATCAATAAAGCTGATAACTGGTGACCGCATCCTTCGCCCTCGAAGGAACAACGAGTAAGAAACTTTATAAGGAACAAGGAGTCAGGAAAAATCTTCCTCAAAGGTTTGGTAGAGCTTTCTGGCTTTTTTAAAACTAATCCTAGTTCCTCCTTCCTGATTTTGACTGGTAACTGGTAATTGCTAACTGGTAAGGTGATAACTGAATTTATGGATAGCACTTTCGCTCCTATATGGGGTTCTTTAATTGTATTTATTGTCTGTCCCCTATTAGGAGGATTACCCCTAATTGATTGGATTACCTACGCTCTCACTGGTCGTCAATTAACTAAAATGGGAACTGGTAATGTTTCGGTGTCTGCTGCTTTCTATCACGGTGGCAAAGTAGCGGGAATTTTAGCTGTAATTTCTGAAGCAGCAAAAGGAATTATTGCAGTGTTGCTGACACGGATGTTTTTTCCTAGGGCTTCAGTTTGGGAATTACTGGCTTTAATTGGTTTGGTAATGGGGCGTTATTGGATGGGAAAGGGTGCGGGTACTACCAATGTTACCTGGGGAATTTTGGCACACGATATCAGGGTTTTTGCAATCACGATTTTGCTAGGCGGAGTTAGTTTTACGATTAATCGCGATCGCCAAAAGGGTAAGATAGGAATATTGGTTATATTGGCGATAGTTATTGGTTTATTCCATCCTAACAATCCAGAGTATTGGGTTGCAGCTATTTCTTTAAGTGGTTTACTGTGGTGGATTTATCAACAGATACCAGACGATTTAGATTTATCTCCAAACAAAGTGCATACACAATCAAGTAAAGTATTTCGTTTTTTTCAAGCTGAAAAGAATATTGTTTCTTTAGATAGTAAGTTAGATCGTAATAAAGTAGGCTCAAAAGCAGCCAATCTAGCACTGGTTAAAGGAATGGGTTACACTGTCCCTGATGGTTGGGTATTGTCTCCAGGGGAAGATGCTCAGGCGTTGGTGAATTATTTACAACCATCCCCCGAACAACCTTTAGTAGTACGTTCCTCGGCATTAGATGAAGATAGCGAATCAGCCTCGGCTGCGGGGCAGTATTTAAGTATTTTGCATATAGCTAGTAAAGAAGCCTTGAAAACAGCGATTTTAGACTGTCAAGCATCTTATTTAGCCAAATCTGCCCAAAGTTACCGTCAAAAGAATCAGCAGGAAGCAGGGGGAATGGCGGTATTAGTACAGGAACAGATTGCAGGAGTGTATAGTGGTGTAGCGTTCAGTCGCGATCCTGTAAATAGTTTAAATAATGGAGTAGCGATCGAAGCTTTACCAGGAAATGCGACTAAAGTAGTATCAGGAAAGTTCACACCCCAACGATACCAGGTAATTCTACCAGAGTTGCCCTCTTCAGGATCGCCCGATCGCAATACTCCCAATCAAATTGTGATTACTCCTAAACCCGATGAAATAGCAGATAGTATTCCCAGAGATATTCTAGAGTCTGTGGCTTTACTTGCTAGGGAAATGGAAGAAATTTTTCGTGGTACTCCCCAAGATATTGAATGGACACATGATGGGGAGCAATTATGGTTATTACAAGTACGCCCCATCACAACTTTAGAGACGATTTGGACTCGTAAAATAGCTTCTGAAGTTATACCAGGGCAAATTCATCCTTTAACCTGGTCGATTAATCAGCCTCTTACCTGTGGCGTGTGGGGAGAACTTTTTACGATTGTTTTAGGCAAAAAAGCACGGGATTTAGATTTTAACCAGACTGCTACTTTACATTACGATCGCGCTTATTTTAATGCTTCTCTCTTAGGAAATATCTTTCTTCGTATGGGTTTACCTCCAGAAAGTTTAGAATTTCTTACCAGAGGGGAAAAATTTAGTAAACCGCCGATTATTTCTACTATTAAAAATATCCCTGGGTTATGGCGATTGTTACAAAGAGAATGGCAATTAGAAACAGATTTTAAGCGCGATTATCAACAAAAATTTGAGCCGTTATTAACAGAATTAACTGAAAATCAGACTCAAGACTTAACTGCAACTGAAATTATAGCTAGAGTTGATATTATTATCGAAGCTTTAGAACAAGCAACTTATTACAGCATTCTCGCGCCTCTCAGTTTTGCCATCAGACAGGGATTACTCAAAGTATCCCTTGAAGATTTAGATAATAGCCAAACTCCAGAAATTACCTCGATGCAAGCTTTAGCGATTATTGCTGCGGATACACGGAAATTAATAGCTAAAGAACAAATTACCATGAATTCTTGCGCCTCCTTATTTGCTTATTTAGCTGAAAATACGGAAGGAGAATCTATTTTAAATCGCTTTAATCACTGGTTAGCTCAATACGGCTATTTAGGAGATGTCGCCACAGATATTGCTATTCCTCGTTGGTTAGATAATCCTCGCCCTGTTAGACAAATGTTTTCCCGATTTTTCTTTGATACTGTCGCTTGTGAAAAAGCCAAAACAGTAAGCACACAATCTACTATTTCTTGGTTAGATAAACTGGTACAAACTCGTCTGAATCTTAAAGGAAAAGTTAGCGAGGTATATAATAAATTATTAGCTCATCTACGTTGGAGTTTATTAGTATTAGAAACTACCTGGTTATCAGAAGATATTTTACTAGAAGCAGGTGATATCTTTTTTTTAAAGCTAACCGAAATCAAAGAGATAGTCGCTAACATAAATACACCAGATATTAAAAATATTATTGACTCTCGCAAACAAAAATGGGAACAAGAATCAAAACTAAAGATTATTCCTTACTTAGTTTATGGTAATCCCGATACTTCCCTCTTAAAAATAAATCCCCTTATATTAACCACCAGCAATGTCCTTTCAGGAATTGGTACAAGTCAAGGACAAATCGAAGGCACAATTAAAGTAGTATCTAATTTACAGCAAAATATCCAAAATATCGATAAAAAAACTATCTTAGTTGTACCCTATACCGACGCAGGTTGGTCTCCTTTGCTAGCCCTCGCAGGAGGTTTAATCGCTGAGGTGGGTGGTAGACTTTCCCACGGTGCAATTATCGCTCGCGAATATGGTATTCCCGCAGTTATGGATATTCCTTATGCTACTCAATTACTACATGATGGTAAAAAAGTCAGAATTAATGGTCAAACTGGAATAGTGGAAATTTTAGATTAATCTATATATTAATATTAGCTTTATAAAATTAAAATCCCTAAATGTCTGCTCTTATTATTGCGGTAATTATTGTTATCATTGGCTCAGCGATTTGTTCTGGTGCAGAAACCGCTCTTTTATCTGTCTCTGCAATTCGAGTTAGACAATTAGCTCAAACTAAAACCCCTCCTGCTTTGGCTTTACTAGGGATTCGTAATAAGATTAACAGACCGATCGCCACTATTGTAATTCTCAATAATATCTTTAATATTGTAGGCAGTATTGTTATTGGGAGTTTGGCAACTAAAGTTTTAGGTGATACTTGGTTGGGTGTCTTTTCAGGGATTTTAACCTTTTTAGTCATCATCTTCGGGGAGATATTTCCTAAGACATTAAGTGAACGTTATGCAGAAAGAATTTCGCTGGCGATCGCGATTCCTGTTAAACTAATTACAGTCTTGTTTACCCCTCTTGTGGTGTCAATTGAGCTTATAACTTCTCCTGTAACGAAAGGTAGAAGACTGCAAACCACTAACGAAGCAGAAATTAAATTTTTAACTAAAATTGGTTTTCAAGAAGGCGCAATAGAAGATGACGAAGCAGAAATGATTCAAAGAGTTTTTCAACTCAATGATTTAACCGCTTCCGATTTGATGTCTCCTAGAGTTGTTATTACTTCTCTTAAAGGACATTTGACTTTAGCAGAATGTCAACCAGAAATTATTACCTCTCAACATTCCCGTATTTTAGTTACTGGGGAAACTATTGATGACGTTTTAGGCTTAGTTTTAAAAGATAACTTATTGATGGCTTTAATTGATGGCAAACAAGACAAAACTGTAGCAGAATTAAAACGAGAAGTTACCTTTGTTCCTGATACGGTTCGCTCTGATAAACTACTAAAATCTTTTCAAGATAATAGGGAACATTTAGCCGTAGTTTTAGATGAATATGGCGGAGTTGCAGGTGTAGTTACTTTAGAAGATGTGTTAGAAGTTTTAACAGGAGAAATTGTTGACGAAACAGACCGCAGTATCGATTTGCAGGTGATTGCACGGAAAAAACGCCAAAAACTACTAGAAGCTAAAGGAATTGTGGGAGAAAGCTAAAAAAAGTATGGCAAGATGTTGTTGGATAGAATGTTTAAAATAGACTTCTTGCAAAAATCAAGCTCGAATCAAAATTAGTAACTTGTTACTTGTGGTGCGCTTTCTTTAACCAAGATTTGTAGTATCAAACACCAGAGATTGATAGAAGAAGATTAAATTAAATTTAATTACCTAATCGTTAGCACAAAGTAGATTAGTCTCCTTTCACCCTAACTAATAGAACTGCCTTGAAAATAGTGTTTATAGTATGTTAGAAACTTTGATATTTTCTCTACTACCCAGGCTATAAACTAGACAATTACTCATTTCATTACATCTGCGGTCTGCTTCGCAGCAGCTTAGCTGTCCGCAACGCGCCTCGCCAACGGCGATCTCGCTATTTTCAAGCATCAATTTTTAACTAAAAAATCAACTAAATTGCTCCACTGAATAACAAAAGCGATCGCCTCTGGAAATCGTTTCTCCATGGACTAGAGGATGATTGTGGGTTGTATAAGCAGTGTGGCGATAAACTAGTAAAGGATGACCTAAAGATACATCTAAATATTCACTAAGTTCGAGATTGGCATTGGTACATTCGATGATTGCTGCAACACGCTCGATTTTCCAATTATTGCGCTCTAAAACAGGAAAAGTCATGTTTTGTTTCAACTCTGTTGCTAGCTTTTGACCTATTTCTGGCAAGATGTAAGTAATATCAACGCCCCCAGGTACGTTATCTGTTAGCAAGAGTTTTTTTTGTAAATAAGCAGTGGGATTATTTGAGGGTAATTGTAGTATTTTTTGTAATTCTGCGGTTGCGGTAACAAGCTCAAAGGTTATATTTTGCAGCGACAGTCCGATTCCTTTGTTTGCTAGGTCATTTTGCAGAAACGTTAGAGGACTAGAAAGAGTATAAGCCACTTTATGCTTCTCAGTAACAAATGCTCCCTTCCCTTGATGGGTAGTTACTAAACCTTGTTGAACTAAATTAGCGATCGCTCTTCTGATAGTAATTCGGCTGACTTTCCATTCTTCAATTAATTTTCTTTCACTGGGTAATTTAGTTCCTGGTAAATAATAACCACTAATAATTCGCTGTTGTATCTGTTCGGAAATATTGAGATGAAGTGGTATTTGCTTTTGCGATCTTGTCAAATTTACTTAATTGGTAACTAATGTGACTAATTTATTATAACAAGTTGCTATAATCTTGTTAATTGAAAACTGGTTATAACAAGTAATAAATAGAGTCAAAAGGATGAATAGTCAAGTTAAGACTAAATCAGCAAAATCTAGTTATAAGTCAAAACAAATCTTAAATTCACCAGAGTTAAAAACCTTAAATGCTCGTTCTGATTGGCGAGGATTAATCCAGCTAGTAGGACATATCTGTGTGATGGTAAGTAGTGGATACTTATGGACAACGGCAGATAATTGGTTAATTAAAATACCCGCTTTAATCATCTACGGTTTTAGTTTTGCTGCCATGTTTGCACCCTTACACGAAAGTTCTCATCGGACAGCTTTTGCGAATAATCGTCTCAATGATCTAGTTGCTTGGATAGCTGGATTATTATCATTTTACAACAGCGATTTTTACCGTCGCTATCACAAATGGCATCATCGTTATGCTCAAGTTAAGGGAAAAGACCCCGAATTAGAAGATACTAAACCGACTAACTTTAAAGAATACGTAGCAGAAATTAGCGGTTTAAACTGGTGGATTGGCAAATTCAAAACCCATTATCGTGTAGCCACAGGGAAATTAGAAGATTGTTTTTATCTTGCCGAAGATGCACGAGATGAGGTCATCAGATCGACACGTTTACAACTGGGAGTTTATGGTATGGCGATCGCTATTTCTCTAATCTTCCATCAACCTTGGTTTTTAACCCTTTGGTTACTACCTTTAGCCCTAGGACAACCAATTTTAAGATTTATTCTCTTAGCCGAACATACAGGATGTACTAATGATAGTAATCCTTTGACTAACACCCGCACTACTTTAACCTGGTTTCCTCTCAAATTTATGGTGTGGAATATTCCCTTTCATGCCGAACATCATCTTTATCCTTCTATTCCCTTTCATGCTTTACCTCAAGCACATCAGCAGTTAAAGGAGAATTTTACAGTAATCGAGAGTGGTTATTTAAAAGTACATCGAGACATATTGACATCTTTTTAATCAGCTAGTTAATGAGAGTCAAGTAAGGGGTGAGGAACGAGGGATGAGGGATGATTACTTGCAACCAAGGAAGGAACTTGCACCTCTAACTTCGTCCGTTTTCCTTTAACTAAGGACATTTTCGCCTGCTCTTGTAACCTTTAAGCACGAGGAAACTTTCCTGAATCTTCTAGAATCTTCTACCTCAAAGAAGACGAGGTGCAACTTTTGACGAGCAACCAAGCGTGAGTGTTGACTTTTGATTTTTTGTCCCCTACTCGTTGTCAATTCTAAAGTATTTATACAGTCATAAGTTTATTTTCTGGGGCTTTATCTGCCTTTACTGGGGTTAAAAGCGAGATCGCAAAAACAGATACAATAAAGATATCAAACCAGGCTAATGTGATGGCGACGTAGTAACGATTTTAATCGTATTCTTTGATGTAACCACAGGGATAATCTCTAATTCAAATAAATCTTGCCACTGTGAAACCCATTCCTGAAATAGATCGGTATCGTCACATTCGATCAGTTGAAAACATCGACTGAAATCGGCGGAAATCCAGCTATCTAAATATTTCAAGCCGTCAGGCATTATACGTGATTTTTTTTGCAAAAGGGGATATATATCTTTGTTTTTATCATCTTTAAAGTGTTCGACAACCATAAATAACATTTTTGTTTTTGTCCTTTTTTAAGAGCATCAAAGTTTTTAATTTTTCTAACTGATTTAATGTTTCAAGCAAGATGAAAGATAATGCTTATAAATTCATAATTAAAGATTTTCCCCTACAATGCGGAGTGAACTTACCCGAAGCAACAATAGTATATAAAACTTATGGGGAATTAAATAAAGGTCTTACCAAAGGCAAAGCACTGCGGACAATGAGCCCTAACGTGATTTTGTATCCCACCTCCTACGGGGCGCAACACACAGATATTGAATGGTTAATTCGCTCTGACGGTATTCTCGATCCCAGCCAATACTTTATTATTATCCCCAATATGTTTGGTAATGGCTTATCTAGTTCTCCTAGTAATAATCAAGCCTGTAAATTAGCAGAATCAGGGTTTTGGTTTACCCATCTCGATAATGTCCGCGCTCAAAAAAAATTATTAGACAGTCTAGGAATTGAAAAGCTGGCTTTGGTTTATGGTTGGTCAATGGGGGCGCAACAGGCTTATCATTGGGGAGCATTGTATCCTGAATGCGTCAAGCGAATTGCTGCTTTATGTGGTACAGCCAAGACTACCGATCATAATACAATTTTCTTACAAAGTTTACGCACTGCCCTAACAGCCGATCCTGCTTGGAATGGTAATGAGTTTGAAGACATCCCAGAGCGCGGTTATAGAGCTTTTGCTCGTATCTATGCAAGTTGGGCAGCATCCCAAGCCTACTATCGTGAAGGACTTTATTATCAGTTTGGTTACGACTCTTTAGAAGACTACCTATTACGAGGTTGGGAAGCCAATTACCGCAAACGCGATCCCCATGATTTACTGGCAATGATTGATACATGGTTGCATTGTGATGTCAGTAATAACCCAACTTACAAAGGAGATTATCAACAAGCACTCTCGTCAATTACCGCCAAAACTTTAGTAATGCCAGCAGAAACGGATTTATATTTTACTCCTGAAGACTGTCAAGCAGAAGCTAATTTAATTCCTAATGCTGAGTATCTGCCTATCCCTTCAATTTGGGGACATCGTGCAGGAAATCCCTATCAAAATCCCGAAGATGAAGCCTTTATTACTGAAGCAGTAGCAAAACTATTAAAGCCCGTTAAATAGCCAAGTATCTAACTAAACTATCAAGTATGGATTGGAAACCAGAGCGAATATTGTCTATCTTGGATCGATGCTGTGAATCGTACACTTTTCCTATGCTGGATAATGGCTATATATATTTAGCAGCAACTAGATTATCTCTTTATAGATCGGGTCTAGATTGGGCATTGGTAATTGAAGTATTCGGATTTTCTCCAAGATCTGGTACACCCAATACTCACATTTATACTTTTGCAAGTCGCTTATATAATCGAGACAAACCAGAGCGTTATCGCAATCGTCAAGACTACGAAGACTATCTTTTATTTCAGCCACACAATGAATCACGCTTTATCGATCCTATTGAAGATGATGGAGAAGAGTGGATAGATCCTGAAGATAGGGAGTTTGTATTAGATAATGGTCAGTTCGTTTTACGAGGCGAAAAATATAATCTACCAACACCAGAAGATTATCGAACTTGCAAAATTCAATTAGAAGAATCAAAGGTACAAACTTTTGAGTTTTGTCGATTTTTAGCTGCTACTGCACGAAATAAAGTGCTGGCGACTGAACAGGAAAGAAGAATTAGCGTTTTACCAGAGATGAAGCAAATACTTCAACTTGAAGAATGGAATCATCCAGATCTTATAAATGGGAAACTTGCAAGTAATTCTGAAACCTTTCAACAATTAGCAAAAGTCCTCTCCACTGGAGATACCAAGTATTACAATCCCACACAACCATCCAATACTAATTGGATTAATTGGCTTGGGGGTGGTAGATTATAACTTAATGGCGATCGCCTTAGAATAAAGGCTAGACTGAACAGTGTTAATATCAGAATTAACTAGCGATCGCTTTATGTGCGTTTACAAATCCTGCGATTAACTCTTACAAACGGATTAATGCACCCAATACAAGAGCGGATGCAACTCGATCGCCCAATACCATTAGTTATAGTGGCAACAATCGCACCCACATGATTCGTATTCCCGATATTGGCAGATTTGAATTTCGGCTAGCTGATGGTGCAGCCAACCCCTATCTACTTCCCGCAGCCATTATTGCAGCAGGATTAGACGATATCGAGCGTCAAATCGACTCTAGCGATCGCTCTAATAATAACAGCTACGTCGGTGCGACGACGGAATCAGCCCCTTGGAAACACTGACCAAGACAGGATGAAAGATGAAAAGTCGTACTAAAAAACTTATGGATTCTACTTGGAATTACTATACTTCTCTTTATTTTATTTAATTTACTGTTACTTTCTATTTTATTTTATTAATGTAATTCTGGTGATTATGCTGCAAAGTCTTCAACCATGAGGAATAAGGAGACTAATCTTCTGAAGCCCATGTCATTTTCTCTTCCTCTCTTAAGCTTAATTTAAGCTTTTACCCTACTGTTCTTTAATTTTTATTTCTTTTTTATTGCCTTTTATCTTCTAGTACCTGATCGTATATACCCTTCAGCTTCTTTAAGTTCTTATTTACTTCTCTTCACTCTGTTCAATTCACTATTATTTTAATTTTACTTGTTTTTAAGTCTTTTTTGGATATTTATAAATATATTGTTTAGCTTTTTTATTTGTTTCGATCTATTTTATGTCTATTTGATTGCTATATATTCTTTGTATAAATTATTTAATCATTAAGATATACACGAATAACGGATAGATTGACAATTAAGTGTAAGGCTAATTCTAGTAACTATTTATACTTTATTATAATTTTTATTTAACTACTTTAAAAGAGTCATAAATGAAACTGATTAGGAGATAGATAACTTGAGCTTTCCCGAAAACAAAACAACATCTGTTCATCATGTCGTCATTATCGGTGGAGGATTTGGTGGGCTTTATGCAGCACAAACTCTTGCTAAAGGAGCAGTCAAAGTCACCCTGATTGATAAACGCAACTTTCATGTCTTTCAGCCACTGCTTTACCAAGTGGCTACTGGCGGTATATCTCCCACTAATATTAGTTCTCCTCTGCGGGGAATCTTAAAGCGCAACAAAAATATTGAAGTGCTGATGGGAGAGG
>NZ_LR213897.1 GCF_900659865.1 Hyella patelloides LEGE 07179 | reverse complement strand
AATCAATGCAGTTAGAAGCCTGTAAAAGACAATTAGCAGCACCTTTGAGTAGCCGTGTAAAGGGAAACTTTGACGCACGGTTTCGGACGAGAGGGGAGCAATGGCAACATTCTCCTCGACTCTTCTATTGGGCATTAGCTCTCAGAACTAATAGTTACTACCAAGACAAAGTATCTCTTAGTTATACGGATACTTCTAATGCTTTAACCAAGCTCAAAAAAGACCCCTCGAAACCTTGGTTAAAACAAGTTTCATCTGTACCATTACAGCAAGGACTCAGGCATTTAAATACAGCGTTTCAAAACTTCTTTAAGGGAAAAACTAAATATCCCAAATTCAAACAGAAAAATAACAGACAGTCTGCTCATTACGCCCCCAACGCATTCCAATGGGTTATATGATCGAAATAATCGACCATGACGATCGGGAACTAAATAAATTATGGCTGGTGTTGAGTTTATTATCGGCTTAACCGTGGGCTTGGGGGTCTGTGTTTGGCAGCATTATCATTGGAAAAAGCGGTTAAAAAAGTTGATTAAGTCTGTTTCTAATCAAGACGATCGCTCTATTTCTATGCCTCCTCTGTATTTGTTACGTCGAGAAGTGGACAAACTGGATTGGGAAAGACGACAAGCAGTTCAAGAGCGAGATAACTGGCAAAGATTAATCGATCGAGCTCCCATTGGCTATTTATTAGTAGATGAAGAAAACCAATTGCTATGGTGCAACCAGCAAGCAAGGACTTTACTAAAGCTGGATCGCTGGCGTTGGGGAGAAGTTCGTTTATTGCTGGAGTTAGTTCGTTCCTACGAATTAGACCTTTTAATTGAGCGTACCCGCAAATCCCAACAATCTCAAGAAAAAGAGTGGGTGTTTTATTTTACTCGCCATGCTTCTGCTCAAGACGAAGATTTTCCCTCTTTTGACAATCAAGTTTCTTCCAAAACAGTTCAAGCGATCGCCCTTTGTGGTCATAGTTTTCCTCTTCCTGGTAGACAGGTAGGGGTATTTTTAATCAATCGACAACCCATAGTAGAATTATCTCGATCCCGCGATCGCACTGTTTCCGATCTTTCCCATGAATTAAAGACTCCTCTAACTTCGATCTCTCTAGTAGCAGAAAATTTACTCGACCGATTACAAAATCCCGAACGAAGATGGGTGGAGCAAATGCTCAAGGAGACAAATCGCTTGACAAACTTAGTGCAAGAATGGTTAGAGCTGACTCGGTTGGAAGCAGACCCCACTAAAGTTTTAAAATACGAATCAATTAACGTACACGAAATCATTGACTCCGTTTGGCAAACCCTCGAACCAATTGCCAAAAAAAAACAGGTTACTCTTACTCAGATAGGAGATTACTCTATATCGATCGATGGCGATAAATCTCGCTTGATTCAAGTATTTTTAAATTTGTTGGATAATGCTCTCAAACATAGCCCAGTTGAAGGAGAAATTGTAGTTTCTTTGGATAGCGATTGCTGTAAGCTTGAAGAATCAAGAGAGGACGAAGTTTCCAGTATCGAACCACAAGTAATAATCGATATTGTAGATTCTGGTACAGGGTTTGTTTCTTCAGATATTCCTCACGTCTTTGAAAGATTATATCGTGGAGAGCGATCTCGTAACCGAAAAGCCAGCGACTTAAGTGGTAGTGGTTTGGGGTTAGCAATTGTGCAAGAGATTATTCAAGCTCATGGAGGTTTCATTGAAGCTAAAAATCATCCTGATTTAGGTGGAGCTTGGTTGAGAGTTAAATTGCCTTGCGATCCAAAAAACCCGATCTAGTTTGAAGGTGAGGTATGCTGAGGTCACCAAGAGAATATTCTAGGGAATAGGGAATGCGTATCAAAAGTTCATATGATAGCTTTTTAGCTTTGGCATAACATAAGTTAGTTAAAACCAATACACAACATAACTCAATATTAAACATACTTTGTTATCACAGTAGATAAGTAGTCTATCATATCTATAAATTTATTAAATCGGTGACACTTTTTTCCCAAACAAGTAATTCTGAAAGAACTCAATTGAAACGCTCTGTTAAACAAGTGCAACAAGATGTCCTGCGAATGGGAACTCTTGTCGAGCAATCATTTCGCCTCAGCCATCAATGTTTATTCGTAAGAGATATTCAAGCTGGGGAAAACGTTATTTATCTCGAAAAGCGAATTGACAGATATTATCGCCAGATAGAGCTAGATTGCGCTACTTTAATGACTCTGCAATCTCCCGTAGCGCAAGATTTGCGATTGTTGAGTGCTTTAATGCAATTAGTCAGAGATTTGGAAAGAATTGGCGACTATGCCCAAGACATCACAGAAATGGCACTTAAGTTAGTCCACTATCCTCCTCACTCCTGTATGGATCGGGTCGAAGCGATGTCAGAATACGCACAATTAATGCTAGCTACCAGTTTAGTCGCTTTAGCAGATTTAGATGCTAAAGCAGGAGAAAACATTAAAAAACTAGATGATACGGTAGATGATGCTTATGAATATCTTTATGATTTATTGGCACACCAGCGAGATGTTCCTGGGGTAGTCGAACCCATCTTACTACTCGGCTTGATTATACGTCATTTAGAAAGAATGGCGGATCACGCAACAAATATAGGTCAGCGAGTATCTTATATAGTTACGGGACGAAGAAAGTAAGGTTAAGGAACGAGAAACGGGAAATTAGAAAGAGTGAATAATAACTCATAACCAACCAGCAAATTTCTTAATCAAAAGATTACCAAAAATTTACTTTTTCATGAAACGATTACTTTATTATCTACCTATCAATAACTATTGATAGCAATTTCTTCTAAGTACTTTACCAAATAGTAAACATTCATACAGAAAAAAATCAGTAAATAGATTGTTTACTTTTGTGGTTGGTGATCTATACTATTGGTGTGAAGGGGAAAATCTATTAATTATTAATTAGTAGATTTGCGATTGTCAATCAGATATCACAATACTCTGTATTTACAAAACAAACATTTCGGTGTGAGGATCGAATAGAATTATGTCTAAACTATTTTGGCGTGCGCTCGAAAGCGTACCTGCTGTAGCTGTAACATCTTTACTAACAGCTAATATGACTTTAGCGGAAACTGCACCCAGCGTTGAAGCTAACTCCGTTGATAACTCTTTAGAGCAAATTAATCGCTACCAAAGCTCTGGTAATGATTCTATGTCTCAGGTAACAAACGTCAATCAATTAAGAGACGTTTCCCCCGCAGACTGGTCTTATGAAGCATTGCGTTCTCTTGTAGATCGTTACGGTTGTATTGCGGGTTTCCCCAACCAAACCTACCGAGGAACTCAATCTTTAAGTCGTTACGAATTTGCTGCGGGTTTAAATTCTTGTTTAAATCAAATTGAACGCTTAATCGCTTCTTCTGAAGCAGTTGTGAGAGAAGACATCGACACTATCAACCGCCTAACTCAAGAATTTGAAGCTGAATTAGCTACCATTGGTGGACGTATTGACAGTTTAGAAAGTCGTACTGCTTTTTTGGAAGATAACCAATTCTCCACTACTACCAAATTAAAGGGTGAAGCTATTTTTTCGATCGCTGATACCTTTGGCGATGAAGAAGGAGAAGAAGACAACGATCCTACACAAACCACACTAAGCAATCGTGTTCGTTTAAACTTTGACAGTAGCTTCTATGGTGAAGACCGTTTACGCATTCGTTTAGAAGCAGGTAATATTCCTGGTTTCGATGATTTCACTGGCTTTGATTCTACTCGTTTAGGTTATGATGCCAATAACGATAATAATATTGAACTTAGCGATTTGCATTATCGCTTCCCCCTCTTTAACGACAGAGTCACAGGTTATGTGGGTACTGCTGGTTTAGACATAGATGATATTTTCTATGTAGCTAACCCCATGTTAGAAGAGAGTGGAACTGGTGCTTTATCCCGTTTTAGCCGTCGTAACCCTATCACTCTTCGTGGTGTAGAAGGTGCTGGTGTTGGTGCAAGTGCTGATTTTGGCGAAAAACTTACTGTTAGTGGTTTATACTTAGCTGGTGATGGAGCAGCAGACCCTTCTGATGGAGAAGGTTTATTTAACGGCTCCTTCAGTGCAGGAGCGCAAGTTAAATATTCTCTCCTGGAAAGCCTAGATGTAGCTCTTACCTATGTTTACGAGTACCAAACTGAAGACAGTGTTAACTTAACTGGTTCTACTGCTAGCGACTTGGCAAGAGAACCATTTGGTGAAACAGCTACTCGCGCTCACCAAGTAGGTTTGGGTGCTAACTATCAACTTGGCGAAAGATTTGTGATTGCTGGCTTTGGCGGTGGCTCTTTTGCTAATGAAGCTGGTGAAGGAGATGGAGAGGCGATTCTTTACACTGCTTCTGTAAACTTTTCCGTCTTAGACATAGGTAAAGAAGGAGCAGTTTTCTCGGTTGCTGGTGGTATTCCTCCCCAATTGGTTAAAAATGAAGGTGGAGAAGAGGACGAAGATACTAGTTTCTTGATTGAAGCTTTGTATAAGTATCCCCTCAACGACAACATCTTGATTACTCCTGGTGCTTACGTTGTTCTTAACCCAGATGGAGATAGCGACAACGATACTCAAATTGTGGGTGTTATCAGAACTACTTTCCAGTTCTAATTTCTTCCGTAACTTAACTCATATCTAAAATCAGGGTGAGCATTGCTCACCCTTTTGGTTGTTTTGGGAGCTTCTTAAAATAACCTTAACATCATCATAACTACTCATTTACTTAAGGGTAAGCCAAACCGAGTAGTCTATACGTATCCCAAAAATATTGGCACGTCAAAACGCGCTTTGCCCGTGAATACAAGTTAAAAGGAAAAGTAAAGGGGGAAATAAAGTTTACACATTAAATTTCTCACAGAAGTCAAGGAAAAGGTTTAAGAGATAAAATAGCGATTTTGATTACTTTGCTCTTTAACTTGTTTCCGAACTCAACCAAGGTTTATTAGAATAATGCGAAAGTTTTATGGTCTTCATCCTTCCCCTTTCCCTTCAAAGGGTTTTTGTAATTAAGTAGTTTATAAAATTGGCGAAACAAATGATTTCTTTTACTTCTACAAAACGTAAACTCTTGCTAGCTCCTGTGCTGGCTCTTTCTCTCAGCCTTGCTTCCTGTGGTGGTTCTGAAACAGCTACTTCCGATGGAGGAGACGCTGGAGGAAACGCTGGTGGTGGACAGTCAGTATCTTTAACTGGTGCTGGTGCGAGTTTTCCCGCGCCTTTATATCAAAGATGGTTTGCTGAGTATAATAAGCAGAATCCCAATGTTCAAGTTACCTATCAGTCCGTTGGTAGTGGTGCTGGAGTAGAGCAGTTTACCCAAAAAACTGTTGATTTTGGTGCTAGCGATGTTGCCATGAAAGATGAAGAGATGGCTGCGGTGGATCAAGGAGTCGTATTACTCCCTATGACTGCGGGTAGTATTGTTTTAGCTTACAATCTTCCTGATATAGAAGGACTACAGCTTTCTCGTCAAGTATACACAGACATCTTGCTCGGTAAAATTACCAAGTGGAACGATCCTGCGATTGCAAGTATCAATCCCGATGTACAGCTTCCCGATACTGATATTACAGTAGTTCATCGTTCCGATGGGAGTGGTACTACTGGTGTGTTCACGCAACATCTTGCTGCAATTAGTCCTGAATGGGAACAAAAAGTTGGTAGCGGTAAAACTGTAGAATGGCCTACAGGATTAGGTGCTAAGGGAAATGAGGGTGTTACTGCTCAGATTTTACAAACAGAAGGCTCTATTGGCTACATTGAGTATGGCTATGCAAAACAGCAAGAGATTCCCACAGCTAGCCTAGAAAATCAAGCAGGAAACTATATTGCTCCTTCTAGTGAGTCTGCTTCTCAGGCTTTATCTGCTGCCACTTTACCTGAAAATCTCCGCGCTTTTGTCACCGATCCTGAAGGTGAAGATTCTTATCCTATTGTTACCTACACTTGGATCTTAGCCTATGAAAATTATGACGACCCAGAAAAGCTGAATGCTTTTAAAGAAGTGATAAATTGGTCTTTGACTGAAGGACAAGCCTATGCAGAGGAGTTAGGCTATATTCCTTTACCTGAAAATGTAGTAACTCAGGTAGAAAATGCATTGGGTACAATTCAAGCTCAATAACTATATTATGAGGTGGGCATTGCCCGCCTTATTGTATATTGAGGGTGATTGTAGATTGTCTTGCCGTGATAATAAAACCTATTTGGTTGTATAGTTGTGTGACCAATTTATTTAGATGATATTCGTTATCCGAAAGAACCGTTATCTGGGAAATATTCTGCTGGTAAACTATTAAGCTATCGCGCTTGTTCTAGACTAAAACTCATTTCTCCGATGAATCGAGAGTCTTCTCGCTCGCGCAGAATAAAGAGGTGAATCAAATATTATTCAATAAAGTCATCCAATCCCAGCCTTATCGTTTGTTGTTCACTACTTATTAGTGGGGCGCATCTCTATGGTTTTCCTTCGGCTGATTCTGATTATGATTTGCGGGGAGTGCATATTCTACCTATTGAAGAAATTGTGGGTTTAGATGCCCTGCAAGAAACTATTGAATTGTCTGAGATTAGAGAAAATATCGAAATAGACTTAGTAACCCACGATCTCAAGAAATTTTGTTCTTTGCTTTTGAAAAGAAATGGTTATGTTTTAGAGCAGCTTTATTCGTCATTGATAGTATATAGTACTCCAGAACATCAAGAGTTAAAAGCGATCGCTGTTAATTGTCTGACTCGTTTCCATAGCTATCATTACAGTGGCTTTGCCAAGAATCAGTGGCAATTATTAAGCAAAAGCACTGCACCACAAGCGAAACCTTTACTTTATTTATATCGAGTTTTGCTCACAGGCATTTATTTAATGAAGACTGGAACTATTGAAGCTAATTTAGTAAGTCTTAATCAAGAATTTCAGTTACCCTATATTCCAGAGTTGATCGATCTAAAAATTCAAGGTGCAGAGAAATCTACTTTGAAAGATATCGATCTAGACTTCCATTTTCAGGAATATCAAAGATTGCAAAACGAATTGGAGGTTGCTAGCCAAAATAGTCACTTACCAGATGAACCATCAGCCAAAGAAGACTTAAATCAATTTTTAGTGAGATTAAGAAAATCAAGAATAAGTTATGGATAATTATTAACAGCGTTGATGAAACATAGGTGTAAAATACAGAATGACACTGTTCGTTGCTCGTTGTTTGTTCTTATTTTTTAGAGTCTTTAACCAAGCGAGAAAAAAAGCCATACTGTTTTTCTTCCCCTGATCAACCAATACCTTATTAACCGATCATTTAAGTACTTGTGACTCATTATTTCCCACTCTTGTAAAGACTTTTTGGCAAATATCTTGACTGCTACTCGCTACTCACTATTTACTCTACTACTCCAGACAACTGCTATAAGAAATTACACATTAATTTTTGTCTCCTGTTCCCAGAAAGCGTTACCATCATAGAAATAATAAATAAACATTTAGAATAGTCATAGTTAGTAGAAAGTAATAACATGGGCGAGGCAAAACGTCGTAAGTCAACATTAGGGGAAGATTACGGAAAAGAAGCAAGAATCTTACCTTGGCTACCAATTACCAAATCTCAGTCAGAACAGTTTGTAGCGATCACGACAAAAGGTGCTTGGATAGGCATCGGTCTGATGGTTACTACTTGGTTTACAGTGCGATTTGTTGGGCCAGCTTTTGGCTGGTGGGAAGTTTATTAACAACAATTTTCTTCAATAAATTTTGGTGTACAGAGTCAGTAGAGGTTAAATAATGAGCGAACAAAATCCTTATGAACAGCTTGGTGTTACAGAGAATTCTTCTTTTGAAGAAATTCAGTCTGCTAAAAAAAGAATTTGCGAAGAAAATAACAATGATGCCAAGGTTGTAGAAAGTATTGAAGCAGCTTATGATGCGGTGATTATGGATCGTTTGCGGTTACGCCAAGAAGGAAAAATCAAAGTTCCTGAAAGGATTCGTTTTCCCGAACGAAAAGTAGAATCTCCTGTTGAGAGCAAGCCTCTGGTTCAAAGTACCCCCAATTGGGTACAAAATTTGCTTGATAGTCCTTCACAAAAAGAAGTTCTTGTACCTACGGGCGTATTTCTGACTTTAGCGGGAATTACTGCTTTCGGTCAAACAGCAACGACATCATTACTACCTCTATTGATGGCATTGGGATTTATGGGTAGTGTTTATTTTATCAATAGTAAGGAAAAAAGATTTGGTCGTTCTTTGTTAATTACTTTGGTAATGTTAGTTGCTGGTGTTGCTTTGGGTAATGCTTTAGCTAATTCTCTTGTTAGTAGTGGCGCAATGACTAATTCACCAGACCAAATAACTTCTATTGCTTCTGTGGTGACATTTGTTCTGTTTTGGCTGGCTAGTTGTTTCTTAAAATAGTGTTTCTTAAAATAGAAACATAGCAATTCTTGGTCAGATAAATTGCGCTGCCAACTTGCGTCGTTTTATTTATCCTTATTATCCCGCCTTGACAGGACGAATGGGGACGACGCAAGCGGTGAGAATCTACGCATTAAAAATCCAGCAAAAGAAGCACAAGACAGCACAGGAAGGCAAACCAAGAGACGTACATCAAGACAGGTAACAGATATTTTGGTGTTTTTAGTTAAGTTTGAATTCGCACCTTACGAGTACGAAAAACGCCCTAACTTAATTCAGTTTGAGAATAGTAAGAAGTTTGGATATACTCTATTGCTTGAGCTAAGTTGTCTACAATAAGATCGGGCTGATAAATGGCTAATTGATTACGATCTCGAATTCCTGATAAGACGGAGATCGCTCTAATATCATGGGTTTTGGCTGCAATAATATCAGCCTCGGTGTCTCCTACCATCCAAACATCCGCAGCAGCAGGCAATTCTTGTAATGCTTTTGCCATTAGTAGGGGTTTATCTTTAGTATCGAGGGTTATTAGGTAGTCGTTATCAAAACAGTAGCGGAGATGAGTGGGAAAAAAACGATTCAAATTGTACTTTTCTAAGGCAGCATTAAGCTCTCGCTCTTTTCGCATTGTCATTACTACCAATTCAAAACCTAATTGCTGGCTTTTTTCTAAAGCTGCGATCGCGCTAGGAATTAAGGTATCATAAACTAGATAAGGTAGGGCATGAACATTAGTACGTCTCAGATGGACAAATATTTGGGCTTGTTCTGGGTTTAAACCAGATAAGAGGGCAATTTTACGTTCGGGAATGCGCCCCCGTTTTAGTCGCCAAAATTCTGCTTTAGAGAGTGTATTTATTTTCTGCTGAGGGTGTTTTAACAAGTGAAGACATCTTTGATAAACTCGGTAGTAGCGATCGGATACATCCATAATCGGGCCATCAAAGTCTGTAATTAAACGCAGCATTGCAGTTAAATATTAAGTTTTTTATACAGAGTATTTTAAATGAGGTCGGTTACTCAAATCCATTTCCCAGTCAAGAGACTTCTGGCAAAAGTCGGGAATAGGCATCTCAGACAGGAAAAAGAGAATGGGGTAGCGAATGCGAAAAATGTCTTGACCTTTGAACAAGATGCAGTAAGCTAATGAGCGAAATTACTTTTGAGAGTTCTTGAGTAGTGAGTTTTGGTACTTGGATTGGTTTTGTTGCTTTTTTTATTTCTTTATTTGTATTGTGGCAAATTAGACAATTGCTACTGTTAATTTTTACTGCGGTAGTTATTGCAACATCTTTAAATATTTTAGTTAAAAAGTTTTGTCGCCGAGGGCTAAAGCGGAGCTATGGTGTTATTTTGGCAATTTTAGCTTTACTAAGCGTGAGTATACTATTTTTTCAGATAGTTGTGCCACCATTTATAACTCAGTTTCAAGAGTTAGCAGCTTTGATCCCTTTAGGAATAGAAAGACTTAATATATGGCTCGATCTTTTATTAAGTCGTCTCGAACCAGATATTATTAGTTATTTACCAGATGCAGAAGAACTGAATAGACAGTTACAACCTTTAATTAATCAGTTTCTTGGTGGGGGTTTAAACTTTTTTTATAGCTCTTTTGGGACATTATTAAGTACTTTATTATTATTAGTTTTATCTTTGATGTTGTTAGCCGATCCTATTCCCTACCGTCAAGGATTTATTCGCTTATTTCCTGCTTTTTATCGTCGGCGAGTAGATGAAATACTGACATTATGCGCCCTTTCTTTACAGGGGTGGTTGGTAGGGATTTTATTTAATATGTTGGTGATTGGTATCCTTAGCTTTATTGGATTACTAATTTTAGGAATTCCCCTAGCTTTAGCTCAAGCTGTGCTTGCAGGAGCGTTAACTTTTATTCCTAATGTAGGACCTACTTTAAGCGTACTTTCTCCAATGGCGATCGCTTTATTGGACGATCCTTGGAAATCTTTTGCGGTACTAATTCTTTATACTTTTATTCAACAGGTAGAAAGCAATTTATTGACTCCTCTTGTGATGTCCCAACAAGTATCTTTATTACCTGCAATTACTTTATTATCTCAAATATTTTTTGCGACATTTTTTGGCTTTTTGGGGCTACTTTTAGCTCTACCTTTAACTGTAGTCGGACAAGTATGGGTAAAAGAAGTATTGATTAAAGATATTTTAGATCGGTGGTAGTTAGTGGTTAGTCCCGTCCCATCTTAGTCCCAAACTCAAACTAAGCGGGATAATATTGTTGGTTGTTAATTTTGAGTTATTGACCAATAACTAAGTGATTGATAACTGTTTAAAGATTTGTCCACAGATATCTCGATCGGGTAAAAAAGCTCGAAGATACTGAGCAGCGAAAGTAATCAGAAAGAGAGTTAAACGTATTATAAAATCAAATTCAGCAGGGTTAAGAGATTCATTGTGTATCGCAAGAAACGGGTGGTTTTAAACCAGCACCATTGATAGATTAAGAAAATCAAAAGACCTTTGGCTTAGAACAAAAGATTTAGCGAAAATGCAGGTGTCTATGGAGAGCAAAGATTATCAGAAGATTGCCAAAGCGATCTTATTTATTCGTCAACATCACTTGAGTCAACCCGATCTTATAACTGTGGCACAAAATATTGGACTTAGCGAATACCATTTTCAAAGATTATTTACTCAATGGGCCGCCCCGTTCGAGGAAACCTCGAACATAGGGACGGAGCAAGAAGCTTAGAGCTTAGAGCTTAGAGCTTAAAGCTATATGCGAAGCGGTATCCTTTAGGACGAACAGAAACACTTTGTACGTCATACATCAAATTACCAACGCCCAAGAAAAGAATTTATTCCCACTTGCTAACTTTAATAGGTTCTCTTAGCAGTAGCAACTCTAGAAATAATGCTGGTAGTTAAAACTAACAGCACCAAAATAAAGGCAGCAGCCCAAGCTAACTCTTGCTGATTCTTAAAAGGAACGATCGCAAAATTATAAACTAACACAGATAAAGATGCAGTAGGCTCAACTAATAAATTATTCCAATTTGGCCAAAATTGAGTAAATAGGGCGGTAAATAGTAATGGTGCAGTTTCTCCCGCAGCCCTAGCAACAGCTAGAGTAACACCTGTGATAATGGCGGGAACAGCAGCAGGTAACACAACTTGTAATACGGTTTGATAGTCATTGGCACCCACACCAATAGAAGCTTGACGGACTTCTTGAGGAACAAGTTTTAAAGCTTCATCGGTAGTGCGAACAATAATTGGTAGCATAAGGATAGCTAAAGCAAAACCACCAGCCCAAGCGGAGTACTCTCTAAAGGTTAAGACAATTGCACCGTAAGCAAATACCCCAATAATAATTGAGGGCACACCACTTAAAACGTTAGTAGCAAAGCGTATCCAGTCAGCAAACTTACTTTCTTTACTAAATTCTGATAGATAGATAGCTGCCATGATGCCGATAGGAACACTAATCAAGGCACCGATACCAACCATAATTACTGTGCCTACAATAGCATTTCCAAAGCCTCCGCCATCTACTAGAGGTGGTGGGGGAAGTTCTGTAAAAACTTGTAAACGTAAAGAGCTAATACCTTTGGTTAAAAGATAGCCCAGAATAATAAATAGTGGCACGATCGCCATTATAGTGAATAAACCAGCAATACTCGACATGATTAACCCAAATAGAGTACGGGGGGAAGTGGGATCTTTTTTCAAACTGGCGGTGTCAAATGTATTTGTCATTTTTTTGGGGTTGTGAATTACTGATTACTGTTTACTTCTTTGTTTCATTAATTAGCTTTGGTTTTATGCTTTAATTCTTTCAGAATATAACCTGCTTGTCTTCTTATTTTTTCATTTTCATGTTCGGTAAATGGTTGTAGCAAGATAGATGAATTGGTTTTACACTCTTTAACGACATACGTAACAAAATTAAATAGTTTTGGATCGATATTTCGCTCTGATAATAAGACTTTTATCTCAGGAATCCAATCTTCCGAAGCATCTTTAGCATACCAAAATAAACATTGAAACACTATTAATGGTTCTATTGTATATTTCTCTTTTAGTTTATTTTTAGCAAGTTTATAATCTGTTTTAGTTAACAACTGTAACGCAAGATTACTTAAAACTGGACTAGGGTTTGAACATTCCTTTTCTATAATTTGAATTGTTTCCATGTTTAATTTAGCTTTTTGAAGTAAGCCAACTAAACATTCAATCTTGTATTCTTCATTTGTTGAATCTTGATATTTCCCGATCAGTTCTCGATCTGTTCCACCCATACAGAAGCCAAACCATGTAGGACGATCTTTAATCAAATCACCTGATATTATTTCATCGAGCCAACGTTCATACCAATCTAAAAAATTATTTTCGTAGGCGAACTTCGGCTTCTCACCATCTATATCTATATCTAGGTTCACTACTCTTCCTTTATTTGCTCCATTGAGAGTAATAGCCTGTATATAGGCACATCCTTGAGAACCTATTGGGAGAATTCCTGAATAAATTTTTCCCATTTCTTTGTCAAAATCATCATCAGAAATATCTTCTTCTTCTTGTATTCTTTGTGTTAATTGTGTCCAAGATTCGTCAGTCATACCTGGATATATATTGACTGGTTGATTCAGATATTCTTCTGGGAATTCAATTAGTTCTGATATACGTTCTCCCAATGGAAAAATACCGTAAAAAGGACCTGCTGCACTATTAGCATAAGAGTTGCCACCATTTCCTATTTGAGTAAGAAACGAACGGTAGCAACTGGGAAGAGTAATCTTATATTCTTGTTCAAAATTTGCTACCTCATCTTCAGTAACTACCCTATCTATGAAATACTTATGATATTTTGAGCCAAAGACTCTAAAGTTTTTATCCGCCTTTTTAGCAAGAATTAACTTTCTTTTTACGCACTTTATTTGTGCTACGTGCTTCTTTTTCATGACTTATCATTGCATATTTGAAAATATCATAAGCTTTCCAATTCAAAGTAGTATTATTCATGAAATAATTGAATAATTAGATAAATCTCATCTTGACTACTTACGGCGGGTTGCACTTAAATTTGATCTACAAAATCAAGAATACGAATACTCTTACAAAATTAGTTTATTGCTGTCCTTATTAGCTATGCACAATGCCGTATCTAGTTTTAAATCTTCTGTAGTTTCACGACTAATACTTGCGCCAAGACATTAACTACCAACGTAATCGCAAATAACATTAAAGCTGCATACATCAATGCAGATACTTGTAAGCCACTAGCTTCGGCAAATTGGTTTGCAAGCAGAGAAGATACTGTATTAGAAGGCTCAAATACTGAAGGGTTAATTCTATTGGAGTTTCCAATCAGCATAGTTACAGCCATTGTTTCTCCTAATGCTCTTCCTAATGCCAGCATAATACCGCCAATAATACCTGAAGAAGCAGCAGGCAGCACAATCTGTAAAATAGCTTCCCAACGGGTTGCCCCTAAACCCACAGCAGCTTGACGTAGACCTCCAGGCACATTGGTAATAGCATCGCGAGAGATAGCTGAAATGGTGGGAAGAATCATCACTGATAAAATCAACGCAGCAGGAAGCATACCAGGTCCTCTAAGGGGGGAAATGTTTTTAAGAAAGGGAATTAAAACGAAAATTCCCCACAAACCATAAACTACACTGGGTACGGCTGCTAATAACTCAACTAGAAAAACAATAATTCTTTGTACCGCAGGAGGAAAATAATCTTCGCTTAAAAAAATAGCTACTCCTAAGCCAATAGGCACAGAAATCGAAAGAGCGATTAAAGAGCTAACGACAGTACCATAAAGAGCGGGCAACACTCCATATTCGCTTTTTACAGGATTCCAACTACTGGTAGTTAGAAAACCCAAACCAAATTCTTGAATCGCAGGTAGAGCCTGTAACGCTACCTGTATTGTAATCCAGACTAACACAGCAGCGATCGCAAATGCTAAAATTTTTGCTGTCCAATAAAAACTCCTGTCCAGATTTCTTTCCATTGCAGGGCGGGGTGCAATAGGACTTTTACGTGTAGTTGTAGCCATAAAAATTTTATCTAAGAATTAACAAAATCTAGTTATTCTAACTTTACCAGTTTCTTGAAAATTCTATCTTAACTAACTTTTAATTGATTGTTTACTAAGATTTAAGGTTAATTGCTATTAGTTAGTAGTTAGTAGTTAGTAGTTAGTGGCTAGTAATTGTTTGTTGATTAAATGCTACTTACTGTTCATTACCTCCTGACGTAATTATGACTATTCCCCAAGAATTTCTCTAGGTAACGGCACTCTCTTTCTAGTTATGGGATTAATGCAGACGTGTTTGGTCAGTGCTTTGGCTAATAATTTATCTGGAGAAGATGTGGAAAATACTTGATATGCGATCGCATATTCACGATCTTTTATTGGTACACATTTTACATCAATTTGTAAGCGATACCCGCAAAAAATAGGGCTAAAAAAATCTATTTCACCATGAATAATGGGCAGGGCAAATTTTTTTTCTTTGAGGATGGTTTGAATACTAACTCCTTGGGCATTTAGCCACTCTTCATAAGCTTCATGACAGATAGACATTCCTTGAGCAAAGTATAATACCCCCGCAGCATCAGTATCCGATAGATAGATATTACGATAATAAGAGAAAGTCATAGGAAATCTCAAAAATGATAAAATTACCAGTAACATTGTCATTTGTCATTTGTCCTTTGCGTACCTCAAAAATCAAGAATGACGCATAACATCAAAGCTCACTTCTTAGTGAAACTGAGATAAGTTTACAATTTGTTGATTCTCTTACGATCGAGTGCAACAGTCTCGTTAGAGTAACTTGCTTAAGGTACACTCTTATCAACAACATTGTCCTTTATTAAGTACATAAAAATAGCTATAAACCGTTACATATTCTTACTATGTTTAAAAAACTGCTAGGCGACCCCAATGCACGTAAACTCAAAAAACTACAACCCTTAGTCGCAGAAATAAATCTGATCGAAGAAGATATTAAAGGTTTCTCTGACGAACAACTGCGGGGAAAAACCGCAGAATTTCAGCAAATGCTGACTCAAGCCAAGGATTTTCGCCAGAGAGAAGAAATTCTCGAAGAAATTCTTCCTGAAGCTTTTGCAGTGGTTAGAGAAGCAGGAATACGAGTTTTGGGAATGCGCCACTACGATGTCCAACTACTAGGCGGTATTGTATTGCATAAAGGTCAGATAGCAGAGATGAAAACAGGGGAAGGAAAAACCCTAGTATGTACTCTTCCTGCCTATCTTAATGGTTTAACTGGTAAAGGTGTCCATGTTGTAACTGTTAACGATTACCTAGCTCGTCGTGATGCTGAATGGATGGGACAAGTTCACCGCTTCCTTGGTTTGAGTGTGGGACTAATTCAAGGCGGAATGAGTCCCACCGAAAGAAGAAAAAATTATGCTTGCGATATTACCTATACCACCAACAGCGAATTAGGTTTTGATTATCTGCGGGATAATATGGCGGTTTCCATGGAAGAAGTCGTACAACGCCCCTTTAACTACTGCCTAATCGACGAAGTGGACTCTGTATTAATCGATGAAGCAAGAACACCTCTAATTATCTCAGGACAAGTCGAACGACCCACAGAAAAATATCAGCAAGCAGCCCAAATTGCTGAGATGCTAACAAAGCAAGAAGAAGAGGATGGAGAAGGAGATTACGAAGTAGATGAAAAAGCTCATAACATCTTGATGACCGAGGAAGGTTATACCAAAGCAGAACAATTATTAGGCGTTACTGACCTCTTTGACCCTGATAACCCTTGGGCGCACTACGTTTCTAATGCCCTCAAAGCCAAAGAATTATTTGTTAAAGACGTTAAGTACATGGTGCGTAACGATGAAATTGTCATCGTTGATGAATTTACAGGGCGGGTAATGCCAGGAAGACGCTGGAGTGATGGTTTGCACCAAGCTATTGAAGCTAAAGAAAATGTACCCATTCAGAAAGAAACTCAAACCCTTGCTAGTATTACTTATCAAAACTTCTTCTTACTTTATCCCAAACTGGCAGGAATGACTGGAACAGCAAAAACCGAAGAAACTGAATTTGAAAAAGTTTATAACCTGCAAGTCACCATCATTCCCACTAACTTAAAATCTCAACGCGGTGACTTACCCGATGCGGTATACCGTAAAGAAATTGGTAAATGGCAAGCAGTAGCCGAAGACTGTTCAGAGATGCATGGAACTGGTCGCCCCGTGCTAGTAGGTACTACCAGCGTTGAAAAATCAGAAATACTCTCGCAACTACTCAGTCACAAACAAATTCCCCACAACATCTTGAATGCTCGTCCTGAAAACGTAGAAAGGGAATCAGAAATTGTGGCCCAAGCAGGACGCAAAGGAACTGTTACCATTGCCACTAATATGGCTGGTCGCGGTACTGATATTATTTTGGGTGGTAACGCTGATTACATGGCAAGACTCAAAATCAGAGAATATTTAATGCCCAAACTGGTAATACCAGAAGATGACAACTTTATGGCAGCAATGCCTCAACTAAATGGCAAAAAAGCTTCTAAAGGTTTTGCTTCCAACGGACAAAAACAAAAAACCTGGAAAGCTTCCCCTGATATTTTCCCCACAGAATTGTCACCCACTACCGAAAAAATTCTCAAAGAAGCAGTTAAATTTGCAGTGGATAAATACGGCGAACAAAGTTTACCAGAACTAGAAGCCGAAGAAAAAATTGCCATTGCAGCCGAAAACGCGCCCACAGAAGACCCTGTAATTGCTAAATTGCGAGAAGTTTATCAGTTAATCCTCAAAGAGTATGAAACACTAACCGATGACGAACATGATGAAGTGATTAATCTTGGTGGTTTACACGTTATTGGTACAGAAAGACACGAATCTCGTCGGGTTGATAATCAATTACGAGGACGGGCTGGTAGACAAGGTGACCCTGGTTCAACCAGATTTTTTCTCAGTTTAGAAGATAACCTTTTACGTATCTTTGGCGGTGAGAGGGTAGGCAGATTAATGGAAATGATGCGGGTAGAAGACGATATGCCTATCGAGTCCAAAATGCTTACTAACTCCTTAGAAGGAGCGCAAAAGAAAGTAGAAACTTTTTACTATGATACTCGTAAACAAGTCTTTGAATATGACGAGGTAATGAATAATCAGCGTCGTGCTATTTACGGCGAACGCCGTAGGGTATTAGAAGGTTTAGACCTCAAAGAACAGGTTATTGAGTATGCAGAAAAAACAATGGGAGAAATTGTTGATGCTTACGTTAATCCCGAACTTCCTCCCGAAGAATGGAAACTAGATAAGATGCTAGATAAGGTCAAAGAGTTTATCTATCTTCTTGAAGATTTAGAAACCGCTCACCTGGAAGATATGACTGTGGGAGAGATCAAAACCTTCCTCCGCGAAGAAGTCCGCAAAGCTTACGATATTAAAGAAAATCAGATTGACAGTATACAACCTGGTTTAATGCGTCAAGCAGAAAGATTCTTTATCTTGCAGCAAATTGATACTCTGTGGCGGGAACACTTACAAGCGATGGATGCTTTAAGAGAATCTATTGGATTGCGTGGTTACGGACAAAAAGACCCCCTCATTGAATACAAACAAGAGGGTTACGAAATGTTCTTAGAGATGATGATTGATATTCGTCGTAACGTCGTTTATTCTCTATTCCAATTTCAACCTCAAACTCAACCCCCAAAACCCCAAGCACAAACGGTTTAGTTAGAAGCTAGACCATGTAAGGGTTTGGCACTGCCAAGCCCTTAGTTTTAATTAATTTCCAGCACTAACATAAAAAATAGGAACTGGGAATTTCTGGCAATTAAATCTTTATGGTACGGCTGCTAGTGGTTTTTCTAATTTTGAAACTCAAGAAACAGAAACAACTCAAGCTGTTTTATTCTGGAAGCCAACCGATTTTTATGCTGTAGGAACAACCTCTACTTTGATGAGTTATCTGTGGTCGCGATTGTTAGCACCATTTACTGTCTTTAATCATGGTATATCTCAGAAAATCGAAAATTGCGATAGATACTTAATCGTTATAATCTAGACAAAAATACCAGTTAATAAAATGCTTGATTTTCTGAATTCTTTTTTAAATCGTCACCCAGAGAACATGAAAGCGAATGTTGAAATTTACACCTGGGCTACTTGTCCTTTTTGCATTCGGGCTAAACTACTTTTGTGGTGGAAAGGAGTTACATTTACCGAATATAAGATAGACGGTGATGAACAAGCTAGAGATAAAATGGCTCAACGCGCTAATGGAAGAAGAAGCGTACCACAGGTTTTTGTCAACAATAGCCATTTGGGTGGTTGCGATGATATTTATAAATTGGATGGTCAAGGTCAATTAGACCCTCTATTAATTCAATCACCTGGTTAATTTGCTATCCTCAGAATTCCTTGCTGTAGCCTGAGAAACCAATACTTGTCTGCCTTTATGAATCGAATACAGGGTTCTTCTCTAGGGCGATCTTATCTTAAAATTTGAAGTATCTCGGTTGGACTTGTAGAGCTATGTATGAAATTACTTTATTACTTTAAATCAAGCTGACATTCCGCAGATAATTTTCTCAAGGAAATAATTAAATGAATTTGCTTGAATATAGCCGTTTATAGCAATCGCCAATCTTCAAAA
>NZ_LR213896.1 GCF_900659865.1 Hyella patelloides LEGE 07179 | reverse complement strand
TGAAGAAATTCTAGTTAAACGTTGCAATGTTTTAAATGAAATGACTAAAGAAATTAGAGATTTAACGAATTACTATTGGTTATCTGATATTTAATTTAAACCTGGTTTTCTAAACAGGATTTCGTATTACTTATTAGCCCGAAGAGCTTGGTAAAAGGATGAGGGATGAAGGATGCCCTAAAGGATACCGCTTCCCTAAAGGACTCGCTTCGCGTCGCGCGACCATCGGTGAGTCCTTTAGGGCATAAAGGATGAAAAGTAGTCCCAAATAAATTATGGTTTCTATTTGGAATTACTATACATACCCAGTTTATCGATGAAACGGTTAAACCTTGTAGAGACATATCATGATACATCTCTACACTGGATATTTATTGGGGGCTGGGAGCAAGACAATTATGCAAGAACAAATGAACTTTTAAAATCACCATAACCAGTAAAGATCGAATTATGTTTGGGCACAAAAAATCCACAAAATGACACCAGAATCAAAAAAAGAACTAGCAGAACATTTCGATCGGATCGCTAAAATACTCTATAAACAAATCCTCTGAAGATGGCACATAAACGTTGGTCAATATTCTGTTTTCTTAATCTACTAACCAGAATTATTTAGATGATTACTTTAACAGATAATGAAATTCATGAGCTTTAAAGGAAACATAGAGTTATTGACAAAACTCTTCTAAGAACATCATTATTTATTACTTAATACTTTAAATCAGCAACGCTAAAATAATTATTGGTACTGTTACTAATTGCTAAATCTATCTCTTTGTTTTTCTAATGTTTCTTGTAGTTTTTCCCTTTGTTTACTTAGTTCTTTTGCTTTTTTTTGCCGAAGTTTTTTTTCTTCTTTGATACGTTTTAAATTTCTTTTTCTTTGATCTTTTCTTATTTTATCAAGTATTTTTTCCCTTTGTTCCTTGCTCTTTTCTTGTTGTTCTGCAAGTTGTTCTTCTAGCTCTATTTGTCTGGGATCTTTTTGATTCTGAAATTTTTGGAAAGCAGACACAGTTTTATAATTAGATTCAATTTCTATGTCTTCAATATTAGTAAACACACTGGCATTTGTTGATGGTAATACCGATCCGACCCTAGTAGATAAATCTTCGTAAGAATTATTGTTCAGAACTGCTCTAATGTTGCCACCATAGAGATTTTGAATAGCTGAAGACGAACCACCGCTATTATTTGCTCCTGATTCTGTACTTTCATAAAGTACAGCAGATATGGTGGATGCATATCTACCAGGCAGGATATTGCCATCAGCACTATCACTCAAAGGTTGAAAACCTACAAGCTGGGGTTCGTAGTTACGAATTGATTCTTGAGAGATTAAAAATTCTTCTGGTATTGAGTTATCAACTACTCTAGGAACACCAGTGGAAGGGTTGGCTGTGACATCAATTTCAAAATCGTATAATCCTCTGTAAATATCTTCATAAGCTACTTGAGGTAATACAATAACGTTGGGGTTCGCAAACGAGTTACTTCCAACGCTGTTAAATTGTATATTCCTTAAAGAATTAGTTACATACTCTAACAAGCTTTGATCTTCTGATTCTGTGCCAGTTTGTACTTGAATATTGTAAGTAGAACCTAAGAATAAATCTGTTATATTTTCTGTGGAAGATGAATCCTGTGGTGCTTGGGTAGAAGAGAGATTAAACTCAGAAGATGTTTGAAGTGGTGATTGGTTACTGTAATCAGAATCAAAATTGCTAGGAATTAGGGATAAACCACCATTATTAGGCGTTTCATCGTTTAATTTTGTTAGTTCGTAGCGATCGCTAAATTTCAGCGATACTGCCGAACTAGAACGGCTATCTAATACGGAGAGAGGTAGATAGATTACTATCCCTAAGCCCATTCTGATTAATAAACGATTCATAAGTACTTTTTTTTGATTTTTATTCTATTACTTCATTAATTATTCTTTCTATTGTTTTAGGCTAACATGTTGTTTCAAATAGTTCAAAAAATGTAAACTGCGCTTAAAAAATTTTTAAAGTTTTGATTACCTAAGTAGTCCTGCAAATCCAATTACGTGGTGGAGACAGCTTAATAGGTAAGATCGAGTGTGGATAATTACTTTAAATAAAGTGTTTCCTTAAGTCCTTATTTCCTTATTTTCCTATTTCCCCATCATCTACAACAAATAAGCTGTTTGACCAAACCTGATATCATTGGCAAACAAAATGTGTAACTAATTTTACCTAAGTACTTAATTGTTGTTTAACTATTGAGGCAATTTTTTCGGCTGCTCCGTGTTTTCCTCTAACAGAAATTAAGTGATTACTCATACATTGTAATTTTTCAGGATGATTCAAATAATTATTAATCATGATTGCTATATCTTGAGGGTTCAATTGACCGATTAATTCAGGCACAATTTCTTGTTTTGCCCAAATATTAGGCCAAGCAAAGAGGCGTTTTTGTCTAATTACAAGGGTATTGATTAATTTAGCGAAGCTAGTCCCCAAAAATGGTAAATTAGCTAGAATTCCAGGAATTCCATCCCAAGAACGCATCGCATCTAATTGTTGAGTGGGTAACAAGACAATCATCGGAATCCCTAATGAACCTAATTCCGCCGTATTTGCTCCTACAGTTGTCACGCATAGCTGACAAGATAACAGATGTTGATAAGCGGGAAATTGAGTAATTAAAGCAATTTTTGTACCTTGTGGGGTGATAATATAGGGGTCTTCTTCAGGATTGCTAGCTTTCATCAGTTTGCCCGTAACTCCTCCTAATTGCGAGATTAAAGAGTTATTTTCTGGTTGGGCATAGCTGGCTAAACTATTAATATTTATGGTCGGTGCAACAGGAATCATAAATTGTAATTCAGGCTTGAGATGCTGTAATTTTTCTGCGATCGCCAGACACAAAGGAATTCCTTGCATTAGTTTGGCTGGTTTCGATCCAGGGAGTAAACCAATCACCTGACGCGAGTTTTCGGCAATCGTAATTGAATGAGATTTCGCTGGGGAATTAGTTTCAACTTCTAAAACGATATCTGCAATCAAATCTCCCACCACAGTAAACTTATGGTGATATCTGGAGGGTACTTTTTGCAATACGTTAGAATTCATCACGGCGAAAGCATCCAAATAGCGATACCAACGAGCATCCCATTCTCCATAGACTAAAGTCTGATAGCCTAAGCGTTTACCCACGACTAGAGTATAAAACTGATCTCCTCCTAGAAAGATGACAATTCCCTGTTTACGCCAATGCCAAAGATCGGCAGTTTTACCCCATAGTAAAAAAGGAAGAAAATTTTGCGCCGATTGTACTCTATCGATTTCAGAGTAACTAATGGCGATCGCTGCTTCCTTTCCTGTACTATGGGGACAAGGAGACAAAATTACAGATATTCTTACTTGAGAGGTATCTGTATCCAATTTTTGACGCAAAGCTTTAACTACGGGACGTACCCAGGTAACAATCTCTCCTGGCCCATTAGTTAGTATGACAATATCTAGAGGAGACATGATGAAATAAAGGCACTATCGATAGTAGTTGACCCGATACAGTTAATCTTAACTTGTCTCGAATGCTCATTAACTTTAATACCTTATCTTCGTTCCTCATTCTTTCAAAGTGTTTAGTAACCAGTGAAAACTTACTCACTAATTGGAAAATCACCTGGCACAGAATCGTGAAGGGGCTGAGTTTCCTGCATCTGTTCCATTAATTCTTCATCAATTTTTAGCAAATCCCCATTAAGATACTGTTCTGAATTAGTTAAAAAGTCGATTTCCTTGGAAAAATCTTCCCTTCCTGCTTTAAAGAATCTGTCAGCAGCAGTAGGAGTAAATACACCATTAAGAGTAGAGTTAAAATTTGCGACTCTAGGAGTATTGTTTTGTGCTTGAGCAGTTGCGATCGCTCCTACTAAAATAATTACAGTAGCAATTACTAAAGATTCTACTAAATTAGTAACCGAATGTAGAGTATTGGTTTTCATTTTGCTTTTTCCCAAAATTAGATAACTTCCCTACTTCTATTATAGATGGTTAATTTTTGAACATCCTGACCCAGAACAAATGGAAAATGCTGATGTACAAGGGGACGAAGATGGTACGGGACTAACCACCAACCACTAAACACAAGCATCCTCACAATTTCCTCAAATAATTCCCCTAACTTGAAAACCGAGAATTCTCATTAAAAAGTAGAGGCACAGAAAAGAGGGAAACAGATGGTAGACTTATCTACAACTTATTTAGGATTAGAGTTGCGATCGCCTTTGGTAGTTGGTGCTGCTGCTCCTTTGACTGAAGATATTGATAATATTAAACGCATGGAAGATGCTGGTGCATCGGCGGTTGTTTTACACTCTTTTTTTGAAGAACAGCTTTTAGAAGAACGTTACGCTCTTTATCATCATCTTACCCACGGTACAGAGAGCTATCCAGAAGCTATTTCCTACTTTCCCGAATCAGAAATTTTTCATGTGGGTTCAGAAGCCTATCTCAATCACATTTTTCGCACTAAAAGGATAGTGGACATTCCGATTATTGCCAGCCTCAACAGTTCCACTATTAGTGGTTGGGGTGATTACGCCCGCCAAGTAGAACAAGCTGGTGCTGATGGATTGGAACTCAATATCTATGATGTTCCTACAGATCTGGAACTAACAGGAGAACAAGTAGAACAAGCATATATTGATATTATTCACAGTGTTACTTCAGCAGTTAATCTTCCTGTGGCGGTTAAACTAAGTCCTTTCTTTAGCAATATGGCAAATATGGCGAAACGCATTAGTGATGTAGGAGCAGATGGCTTGGTACTATTCAATCGTTTTTATCAACCAGATATCGATCTCGAAACTTTAACCATAGAACCCAATTTACTCCTGAGTACTTTTCGAGAAATGCGCCTTCCGATGCGCTGGATTGCCATTTTGTATGGAACTCTTCCTGTGGATTTTGCTGCTACCAGTGGTATTCGTACTGCCGATGATGTCATCAAAATGATGATGGTAGGGGCTAATGTCACCATGTTAGTTAGTGTGCTGTTAAGTCATGGCATTGAGAAGCTTCAGGACATCGAAAGGGACATCATTGAATGGTTAGAAACTAAAGAATACGATTCAATCGCTCAATTACAGGGCAGTATGAGTCAAAAGAATTGCCCCGATCCTAGTGTTTTTGAAAGGGTGCAATATCTCAAAGCGATCCAAAGTTTTCCCTCATTAATCAGTGAAGACAATTTGCAAATCGCCCCTGCTAAACAATCGTAAATTCAAGCATGATGAATAAAAGAATCGGAATTTTGACTAGTGGCGGTGATTGTCCAGGCTTAAATGCCATTATTCGTGCCGTAGTTAAATGTGCCTGTCAAAAAGGATGGGAAGTATACGGAATTCCCTACGGTACAGATGGTTTTCTCAAACTAGAACAGGGACAATGCTGTTCGGAAGATTTAAAGTTACAAGAGCATGGTTACGATTTACCAGGAATACTTCATGGAATAGATATTTTACAATTTCTGAGTGGTAGTATTTTAGGCTCTTTGAGTAGAGGTAATCCTAGCGATCCTGCGATCGCAAAAATGATTATTCAAGGCTATCAAAATTTACAACTCGATGCCCTGATTGCCGTAGGAGGAGATGGCAGCCTAGATATTATCTATGATTTGGCAGAACAAGGACAGTGGAATTTAGTGGCAATTCCCAAAACCATCGATAACGACGTACCTTTTACCGAAAGATCCATCGGATTTCGCACTGCGGTGGATACAGTGACATCTGCCCTCTACGATCTTACCTTTACTGCTGCCAGTCACGATCGCACCATAGTAGTTGAAGTAATGGGACGTAATGCAGGTCATTTAGCACTCCATGCGGGAATTGCTGGCGGTGCTGATATCATTTTAATTCCCGAACTTACTCCCCAAATAGATAGCGAATTAATTACTAATATTTGTCTTCGGATTGCCCAGTTGCGCTTGTCAGGACGTAAATTTGCTCTCATAGTCATTGCTGAAGGTGTCAAAAATCAAGCAGGAGCTAAAGAAAAATATATTGGTGACTATTTAGCCCAAAACATCAACGAAATGAGCCATAAACTTTGTCTCTCTGACAAACCAGAATTTTATGACTTAGATAAACTCGAAACCCGTTCGACAGTTTTGGGTCACATCCAGCGCAGTGGTACACCTTCATCTTATGACCGTCTCTTGGCTGCTACCTTTGCGAAAAAAGCTATAGATTTAATTGCTGAAGAAAAATACAATCAGCTTGTGGTCTGGCAAAGTGGCACAGTACAAAGCCAATCCTTAGATAAAGTTATCCCCCATATCAAACAGTGTCATCAACTCGGTGTTTGTCCGAGTCCCGTTAACAAAGATGGTTTTTTAGTTCAAACAGCGAGATCGCTCGGTATTTATCTTGGTAATCAGGAGTCAGAAGTCAGGAGTCAGAAGTCAGGAGTCAGAAGTCAGGAGTCATAAAGTAGTAAGTCAAAAGTCAAAAGTTTTAACAACTAACCACCCGTACGAACATGACCTGGAACATCTCTACTCACCAACAAAATCATGCTAGCAAAATCAAAATATCCTCCACCCTCTCGTAAAATCCAGAAAATTGCTCATACTTTTAGTTGGTATGGCTGGCTAAGTTTGTGGGTACAGTTAGGATTAGCGTTTGCTTCCATACTTATTTTGCTGTTCGCTGCATCAGGAAGAAAATTTAGCCCAGATGCTAGTGCAGGAATTGGTATCGGTATCTTTTGGTCTATTTGCAGTTTTTTAGCGTTGTGGGTGACTATCTTTTTTGCCTTTCGCTACACTCACATTGCTAAAGGTTTACTGCGAGAACCAGATGTTCATTTTTCTCCACGGAAAGCAGAGACGGTTCAACTGCTGCGTTTTGGGGTAATTTTCGGGTTTATTGGCATATTGCTGGGGCTTTTTGGTGCGGGTTCGAGTTTAGGAGTATTAATAGCTAAAACCGTATCTCAACCTCCAGGGATGGCAATTACTAATCCCAATCGTATTGTTAGGGCTTTGGATGTGTTTGTTGTGGTAGCTAATTTTAATTTGATTACTGCTCACTTTGTTGGTGCTGCTAGCTCGATGTGGTTGCTAGAAAAATTACATCTACATCATCATTGAGAAAACTCCTTGCATAAGCCGAGAAAACCTTTGTTGAGTAAAGTGGCCCTATAAGGACTCCTAAAGGATACCGCTCCGCATATCGCTATCGCGTCGCAGTAGTAAGTAGCAAGTCAGCACCAATGCCAGGTTGATTATGCATCGCGAATCAAAATAAGTTGAATTAATAAATATTAGTAAATACTTAGATAATTATCAATATTATATTTTGTTTGGGTAGTTAATAGCTACTCCAAAATAAACTAAATTATATCTTCTAAAAATATACAAAACAAAGTTTTTGATGGTTAATTATTCTCAATAAGAAAAAGCTAATAACCATAAGTATGATTTCTAACATAGTGTAATATTTGCTTTGCAACCTTTTATATTACAGAAATATTTAACTGAGGTTGTCTTGAATTGTAAAATACTACATTAAATAAGAAATAAGAGGCTTAAGTAATTGTTTTTACTGAGTAACAGTAGCAAGTACTTGTGCTTGTTATCAAATAATGACATTTTTATTATGTAAAGATACTGTAAATACGTAGTATAAATACTTGTATTTTTAGTAAAGAAGCTTTAGTATTTTTGTGTAGATTAAGTTGTTCATTCAAAAAATGTTTGTGACACTAATTTTAGTGTTTTTTTTGGTTGCTTAAAAAAATAGATAAGCCCCAAAATATTACTAAATTTGATGTTAATCTCCCACAAAATTTTGTATTTTTTTTGACAATAATGAACAACTAATCTTGTAAGCAAAATAACTGGCAATAATAGTTTTTTGTATTTTTTTTAACAATTTATAGAGAGGATAATTGATGAGTGAACCTCAATTTGTTCACAAGTTAGCTCCTGTCGGAGTTGCTGTTTTTGGAGCGATCGCAGTTATCGCTGGCATAGGAATTACTGCTGCACCTGCTCAGGCTGGAAGTCTTCAGTGGGCTGATGGAGCTTCATCCTTCTTCGATGAAGTAAATCCTGTTGCTGGTGACACTTTTTCCGTTACATTTAGCCCTGACAACCTAACATTTGTTGGTACTGCTAACGGGGAGTTTGTACCTCCATTTCCTGCTGCGCCCCCTCCTTTCGTGCAGAGTGTAGACTCCGCTTTGGGAAACTTTGAATTTGTAAGCTCTCTTCCACTAGTAGATGATGTCGTCCAAGAATTTAAGTATGAACTCACCAATGACTTGGTATTTGACTTCAACAACGAAGTAGTGGTGACATATGCAGCAGGCTCTTTATTTCAGGGTGAATTCGATGTACCTCTTGGTGGTGGTCCTATAGAGGGTGTCGAATTTGAAGCAATAGAACTGGCAGGAGTGACTGTTGTAACACCAGGACAAACATATAATTTAGGAGAGCCTGATTTTCCTGTTACTGGGTCAGCATTCGTCTTTGAAGATATTCCTGATGGGGCTGCTGGATATTCAGGCTCAGTCTCAGTTACTGTAACGGAAATCTCCGAACCTCCACCAGGTACCCTAGCGGAAATTCCCGAACCTACAACTATCCTCGGTTTATTCGCCGTCTGCGGTTTAGGCTTGGGTTTGAAGTGTAAGAAACAAGTTTCATAGTTACCAGTGTGAGCTAGACACTGATAACTATATGGTTTGATGGTAAGTGCCGAAAGTTAAGCAAGGTAATTAAGACTTAGCTTTCAGCTTTTATTATTTTAGCATTCGGCAATAGTGCGATCGCCTAAATAAAACCCAGATTCTAAATTTGAGTTTGAATAGCAGTAATGGCTACCGTATTAATAATGTCATCAACAGTACAACCACGACTCAGATCGTTGACGGGTTTATTCAAACCTTGAACAATAGGACCAATAGCCAGTGCGCCTGTTTCTCTTTGGACGGCTTTATAGGTGTTGTTTCCTGTATTTAAGTCAGGAAAAATCAGAACCGAAGCTTGTCCTGCAACTTGGGAATCGGGCATTTTCTGCGAGCCTACGGTTAAATCTACCGCAGCATCATACTGAATTGGCCCTTCAATTTTGAGATCGGGTCGTCGTTTTCTGGCGATCGCAGTTGCCGTTCTAACTTTTTCTACTTCTTCTCCTTTGCCTGAAGTACCAGAAGAGTAAGATAAGAGTGCTACTTTGGGTTCAATACCAAAAGCTGTAGCTGTATCAGCCGAAGAAAGAGCGATTTCTGCCAACTGTTCTGCATTAGGATTGGGATTAATTGCACAATCACCATAGACAAGTACTCGATCTTCCAAACACATAAAAAAGACAGAAGAAACCAGAGCATAACTTGGTTTAGTTTTAATCAACTGCAAAGCTGGTCTAAGGGTATGCTGAGTGGTATGAATTGCACCCGATACCATGCCATCTGCGTCTCCTGCATAGACCATCATCGTCCCAAAGTAAGAGAGATCTAGTAAATATTCGCGAGCCATATCTGGAGTTGCACCTTTGTGCTTTCTTAATTGATAAAATCGCTCAGCATAAGACTCGACTTTATCCGATCCAGCAGGATCGATAATTTGTAGCTGGCTGATGTCTAAAGCAATGCCATTTTGCTTAATAATTTGCTCAATTTTTGCTGGATTGCCTAGAAGAGTCAAGTCTACAATATTTCGATTTAAGAGAAAGGCTGCTGCTTGGAGAATCCTGATCTCTTCCCCTTCTGGAAGCACGATATGTCGTTTTTGAGACTTGGCTTGCTGCAATAAATTGTAGGTAAACATCTTGGGGGTAATCCCCTTGACTTTAATAGTGTTAATTTGTTCTTCTAATTGGCTCAAATTAACATAATCGTCGAATAGATGGATGCCCAAAGTTATTTTTTTGCGATCGCTATAAACCAAGGAAGTATTAACCTGCTTAATTAACTCGGAGGTTTCGTAAGTATTGTTGGGGACGCAGAGAATGGGGATCGGATCGTAAAGACCATCAATCAGCTTTCTAATGGATGGTTCTGGTTGCAAGTCACCTGAGAGCAAAATACCCGATAAATGGGGATAGTTGACTGATTGATGAGCCTGTAGCAGCCCCACAACCAGATCGTTGCGATCGCCTGGAGTAATGACTAAACTATTTTCTTTCAGTCTGCTAATCACGTGTTCTAACCGCATCGCAGCAATGACGTAATCGACCACCAAGTTATTGAGGCGTTTATCTCCATAAAGAACTTCTGCATTAAGCTGTTGGGCAATTTCTCCGACTCTAGGACTACTTAGTTTTGGTTCGTAGGGAATAACAGCTAGTAAATGATTGCTACTGTTCCATTGATTGGCTAAGGCAATTGGTAGTTGTGCTAATAGTTCTGGATTAGCTTTATTAAACACTATGCCAATAACCTGACATTCTTTGGCTAGATAAGATTTCAGAGATATTTTAACAGGTGCGATCGCTTCTTGAACACTTCGGCGATCGGCATTCCCTACAATAAGAATAGGACAGCCTAAATTTTTGACAATTTCCGTATTTAAATTAAATTCAAAAGCGGATACTTGTCCTAGATAATCAGACCCCTCACACAAGATAAAGTCATAGTTCTGTTCTAAATTCTTATACTTGAGAATAATTTTGTCTAAAACTTCATCGTAGTTGCTGCTACTGATTAATTCTTCAACTTCCTCAACGTATAAGCCAAAAGCTGACTCGTAAGTTTGATTTAGAGCAAAATAATTCAGAATTAAATTGATATCTTCATCTTGCTTACCGAAAGGTTGTTTTCTGATTACTGGTCGAAAAAAAGCTACTTTATTAGTTTTCCTGAGAATTAGTTCGATAATCCCCAGAGAAACAAGAGCTTTTCCACTCCCTGTTTCAGTAGTACTGATGTAGAGAGAAGCTGTCATAATAAGTCAGAAGTAAAAAGCTATATAAAGTATAAAAAAAAAGCCACACATAGGTTTTGTCAGGCAAGAGGCAGAAGAAATTATTGTTTGTTCATTTACTTATCTGTAGCAAACATTTAAGCATTTCAGATTAGAGGTTGCGGTGCAGTGAATAATTATTATTCACCTTCACAATTGTAGATGTATTTTCTTATACTAATTAGCAAAAGCAAAACCTCTCATCGATCAGTGTGCATGGGCGTTGTTAGGCTGCTGGCATTTCTACAGAGGGCGTTGCCAAGATTCACTGTACTGCTGATATCCAACTCGCTTAAAAGTAGAAATCATCGGAATATTGTTCGCGTCTGTATCACAGAACACTCTCCAAACCCCTACATCTTGTAGTACTCTCGTTCCTTTTAAGAGCAAATCGGCTGCAAAGCCCTGTCCACGATATTCTGGCAAAACTCCAATGTAGTAAATAGTTGCTTCTTCCAAACCATCTTTAGCACAACCTGGATAGATTCAAACCCAACGACTCTATCATCGCTACTAAACCCAATCTGCCACCATTCATCTTGATACAAGAATCCATCTTTCGACTCAGACAAAAACTGCTCAGCAGCTTGGCGAGAACCACGTTCCACGACTTGTTTTCGATCGCTTGCATCAATTGAGGACTCCATAACCTGAGCAACTGCCGAAAGTAATACTTCATAGCTCAGTGTTCTAGCAGCTTTGAACTTTAATCGAGAAGGAATTTCAATCGACGGTTTTGGCTCTTCCCAAACAAAAGGCACTTTCAAGTAAGTTTGCTGACTCATAAAATCACTGTAATCTTGATATCTCACAAGGGTGCAGCTTAGCACAACTTCGCAATCCAACAGATAACTTTTTAGCCACGCCCTCATTCATAAATCATAAAACTCTTTGTTATTCAAAATTTGAGGAGATATTGAAGCATTCAATTAAATTATTAATTCATTATTTGAAGTTTGAGGATGCGCCTATTCCGCACTGATTCATCCATTGATTCAGCAACGCCAGGATAATTTATTCTACTAATGCTCTTATTGAAGGGCGACGAGAACCAATTTGCATCCATTGATAAGAAACGATATTCAATAGTATGCCAATGAACAGTAAAAATACCATTAAAACAATTTGATACCAAGCAATAGGAGTAACTAATAAATCTGCGATCGCATGAAGTAGGTTCAAGACTGTATAAACTATAGTCAATCCAAAATGAAACGTTCGATAGCGTTTAAATTCGTAAAATGCCGTAGCGACAATTGCCAGCATTGGTAACATAAAAAAGAGCAGCATTCCCCATAAAATTGGGGTTATCTCTGCTATGATTGCTATTTCTTGATGATGGTGTCCCATCATAGCTACATCAATACCATGAAATAAAGGCATTAACGCTAATTGAGTGTGAAACAATGTTCCCAAAAGAAACACTGTCCACAAGACGATTATCTTTTCTCGATGGTTTATAGTGTTGATTTTTGTCATTTTAAAATCTCCAACAGTTGAGAAATCAGGAGCAAAGACCTCTTCTCTTATTTCACGTCTCTAACAACTAACTCATAGGCAAGGCACAGCAAAAGCCCCTATCCACCAACAACTAACGACTAACGACTAACGACTGTCTTTTGAGTTTCTTGAACTACCAAAATAGAACAAGGTGCGTGATGAATTACATAATTGCTAACACTACCTAAAAGTATCTCTGATATATTTCTATGACCCCTACGACCCATAATAATCACATCGGCATCCCATTCCTTAGCGCGATCGCCAATTCCTAAATTACAGCTACCTACGTAACATTCAAATTTACAGGAAATCTTATTGGCGATCGCTTTTTGAGCATAATTTTCGAGCCAGCTTTTACTTTGTTCGATTTCTTGTTGCAAGCTTTGGCGACTCCAATCATAGGGATTACCAGATGCATCAATATCGTATAGAGTTGCAGCACCGACCCACGGCGAGACATCTTGCATTTGCCAATCGATAAAATGAACCAGTAGCATTTGACTTGTTTCTGGTTGAGCGATAGATAAGGCAAAATCGAAAACTGCTGCTGCTTGGAATGAGCGATCTAAAGCGACGAGGATTTTTTGGAACATAGGTAATCAGTAATCAGTTATCAGTAATCAGTTATCAGTAATCAGTTACCAGTGAACAATTAGCAATTAGCAATTAGCAATCAACCACCGTACGCCCCTCATATATCGCGTCTCTACCCACTAACTACTAATTCAGGTTTTGGTTGACGAATTGATTCTCCTGTTAACATTTCCACTACGTCCATACCATTACTGATTACTCCTGGGACGCTAGGATAGCCAGCAGTTGCGCCAACTAAGAACAAATTAGGCAACTCTGTTTTATAGCCCAGACGATTTAAACCGATTTGTTGGGGAATCAATTTAGCACCGTAGGCATTTCCTTGGGGTTGTCCGAGATAGTATTCGCTGGTGGTCGGTGTACCAAAGATTTTCAGGCGAATGTATTTGTCTATGTCGGGGATGAGATCGCAAACGCTGGTCATTACCTGCTGATATACGGCTCTTTTTTGAGCTTTGTAAGCTTTAGCGTCTGTTTCGTGGAGCTCTTTAAAAGGTTTATAGGGGCAGATAGTGGCAATTTCTAGAACATGATGACCTTGCGGTGCCATACCTGGTTCGCGAGATTTTAAGGTAGGACAGGAGAGAAATATCCAAGGATGTTTTAGATTACCCGCAAGCTGTTGTTGATATGCCCGATTGAGATCGGCGTTAGGATAGTACCAGATATTCCAATTGCCAATGCCGTAGGATTCGGGTTGAAATTCAAAGTTTAAACCAAGGTAAACATTAAAAGCACTAGCGGAGTATTCATAATTAGTAAGACGATTGTATTCTTGTCGCCTCAAAGCCAGAGAATTGTGCATTAAGTTGACTGTGAGTTTGGGATCGAGGTCACTAATGTATGCTATGTCAGCTTGATAAGTTTCTCTCCCTGCGGTGATATTTTTTACCCGATGGTTTTCTACTTCGATATGCTTAACAGGAGTAGAAAATTTAACTACGCCACCGCCTTCAGTAATGAAAGAGACAATAGTATCAACTAAGTGTTTAAAGTGATGTTGGGGATAATACGCGCCTTCTGAGTAAGCCCAAACCAGTGATGTATGGCTAATCAGGGCAATTTCTGATGGTGGTAAAGCATAGTCACCACTTTGACCAGCTAATAATGCCTGTAGTTTTGGCGATAGTCCAACGCGATCGTAGAGGTCTTGTAGCGTCCAATTACGTTTGGTAAATACATTCCAGTATTTGGGTAATGATAGCCAATCAGATAAACTTAAATCAAACCAATGCATTTCTTGATTTAACTGGCTTAGTTCTTGAGCTAATTGCTTTATTTCATCGCAGTAAAGATTAATTCCCCTTGCTTCTTCGGGAAAAGTTGCTCTTAAGCGATCGCGCAATTTTTCCCAATTTAGAGGAATCCGAAAATCAACTTCTGGGGTAATCACTCTGTCAATACAATCTGGATCGAGGGAGTTAAAGGGAACATCGCGATCTATATAATCCAGAAATTGTTGTACTCCTTTTCCCTGACCACATTCATAAATATAGTGAACATCAGCACAAAAACTATAATCCCCATAATCAAAAGTATGACAACAACCCCCAGGAAGATAGTGTTGCTCTAAGACAGCTACTTGGTATCCCTGGCGAGTTAAACAAGCTGCTGCGGATAATCCACCTAAACCAGCACCTAAAATTACATAATCAAAGTTTTTCATTTCCCTTCTCCTGACTAATATGTAAGGGCTAATGGGGATACGCCCCGCCCCTACGAACAATCATCATTTCTAATGCTGCCATCAGGCATAATTGTGCGACAGAATTTAGCACCCCTCAGATCGGCGCGATCGAGATTAGCATTAGTCAAATTAGCTCCCCGCAAATTAGCCCACACTAGATGAGCGCGCTCGAGATTAGCATTGCGTAAATTAGCCCCGTTTAAGTTGGCATGATTGAGATTAGCTTTAGCTAAATTAGCATCTTCTAAATTGGCTTCGATTAAACTAGCGCGAGATAGCTGCGCCCCGTGTAAATTTACGCTATAAAGAATTGCTTTGTTGAAAAAAGAGCGTTCTAGATGAGCATTACTCAAAATAGCTCGACAAAGATAAGCTTGGCTAAAATTGATATCTGCTAACCGAACTTTGTGCAAATCGGCTTTTGATAAATCTATTTGTGAAAAATCTCTTTTACCTGATTCATAAGCTGCTTTTAGCTGCTCTACTTTTATGGGATCCGACTTCTGTAAAGTTTGTTCTCCCAAAATTATCGTATGTATCATTGGCTTTTTTTCCTCCCTTTGAATTACTGGAAAATTAGTTAATATTTGTTTGGTGGGGTCTGTTCTTAGTCAGAATAAGCGATCGCCTACGTGCCTTGCAGAGCAAGATCGCCTTTCAACAAAAAATTAATGATTTTTAATCCAAAATAAAGATGCAAAAAAATATGAGTATCTTGTGAGGATTTGAATTAATTATTAGTTATTTGTCTTGATATAAGTTAAAGTTTCTCCTGCCTTTTCGCGATCGATAATATTTAAAGCAAAACCCCCGTGAAAGCTTACGCGATCGCCTATTTTAACTTCAAGAACATAAGTAAGAACGACCTTTTTGATGATTCCTCCAAAGCGGATTATACTCATTTTTAAGATTAGCTCTTTATCATTAAAATAAATAACTTTGCCAGGTATAGCTAAACCTATATAAAATCCTTCATGATAGCTAATAACTAATAAATAACTAATTTTTATTAATTGATTGTTTTGATATTTAGCTATCGATAAAAAAAATTAATCTTCTTGCCATTCGTCTTTACACAAAAGATCGCAAATATGATCTTTAAATGTATAATCATTTCTTTCTAACTCACATTCAACACAAACCCATTCTCTTGGTGGAATAAATTCACATAAAACACAAATTGATTGATGACGGTCGATAACTCCTCTATCAACTAGATGACGAACTTCATTTTTAAGTTCGTCAATAGAATAATCACTAGTTACTGCCATGAGAAATTCCCCTCTTTTATGAATACTAAAGTAATTTTGCAGAGGTCGATAATTTACCTTGAACTTATAAGATAAAACAAAAGCTTGAAGAACTTGTGAGGATCGAGTTACTTATTATCTTTAATCATAAAATTATTTGGAAAATAAAATATCAGTAAAATTGTCATGTTTACGTAATATTATAATGCCTACATCAAATGGTAGTTTAGAGTACTTGACCTTTATAAAAATGCCTGATATTGTGCGTTGATAACACGCCGTTTTATTTTGCTAGAGTCGATGCTGCTGGCTGTATCTTAGCAGCAGGGGATGTTAACTGTGATAGTCCTCGTCGCAGTGGCAAACGTTTTAAATCTCAAGCGACAAACTTTGGATTTATAGACTTACAGTTTGATACAGCTCAAGAACCGACAGAAAATAATTCATATCGGGTTTTTCAGCGATTTACTAATTCTACTTCTTAGCTTGTAGAAGACTTGGAACTTATTATTGGCTTTGATGTTGGCGACGATTTTGCCAGTTACTTTAACTGACATCTTGCACCAGTACATAAAAACTCAATAATTAGAGATTAGTAATCAATTTAGTACCCTTTTCCCTTTAAGCTTTACCCCTTTCCCTAATAAGACAGATAGATTACAGGCTAGGTGCAAGATCTGAGTTTAACAGTTCAGCACTAGATGACTAGATGACGATCTGGACTTTTTTTCCCTACTGAAGCAAACCCACGTAATTCTCAACTTGCTGCTCTTTATTTCCTGCGAGACTTTTTAGCCCTGCTGATGAACCAGTTGGTAGTGATGTGGGCTATTTTGACGATGAAAGTTCTGGATTTAATCTGACTGCTCAAGAAGACTTGATTGCTAGTTGGGGTCTTAGCTCAATTTACCGCCGTCAGAAAAAATAAGTACTCATCGCCAATTGGATTTAGTGTTGAGATACTTAGATTTAGAAGTGATGAATAAATGTTAAAACACAAATTGTTCGACATACAAAAGTCAAAGGAACAGCCAGTCCCTTTGACGCAGAATTATTCGACTACTGGGAAAAACGCAATAGCAAACTGGATAGAATTCGATGGGCAAAAGGCAGTAAATACGACCAAGTAGCCAAAAATCAAAATTATAAATGTCCAAATTGCGGTCAATCCCTTCTCAATGAAGTTAATTAAATCTGGAAACCCATCAGATAATACCTGTGAAAGACTTTGGCTCAGATGAATCTGAGAATTTAATCCACTTGCACGAAGCCGATAGTAAACAGGAACACATCATATCCAAGTTTAAAGCTTGAAGTATGGCTTGAGCCGTGTGATCTGGGAGGAGCGAGTCGTAAGACTCAAGCTTTACTCGATCGACTAAAGCGCAAAGCGACTTGCCAAAGAAATCCTATTCCATTATCAAGCCTTCATTGGCTAATGTATCTATAACCAAATCTGCCATTAGGCTATGTACTTTAGTAGTCACATGAGCACTATCCCAGAAGAAATATTCGTCTGCATTTCCTACAGAAGGTTCTTCCGCCATGCCAAACCCTTTGCCGTGATAAATATCGCCACCACTAAAATTATCAGTGACATTAGTAAAGCCAAATTCATTCGGATTGTCCATAATGTCATCAACGAACTCATTCAGATCTACTTCGATTATATTGACATCAGGATTAGCTCTTTCCGTTCTTTTTACTAGACGTGAGAGACTTCTGTTGTGCATATTGGTCAAGCTTTTTAAGTGTCCTTGATTTTGTCTTCCTAAACTGTCACCTAAAGGAGTTTCATTCAAGTCTGGTAAGTTAAACAAGACAATATTTTTTCCTCCTGCATCAATAATCTCGTCGATTGCATCTTTGATATTGGTATCGACAACTTCGATAACTTTCTCTCTTTTTCCTACCCAGTTTTTTGGAAAGTTGGTTTCGACTTTTCTTGTATTAGGATCATCTTGACCTATAAGACTATAGTAATCATTGGCACCAATCGAAATAGAGAAGAGATCGTCGTCGAAGGTTTCTTGAGAACTTTGATTGTTTGCTAAATCTTCAAAAGCATCAATTTGCTCCTCTAAACCGAAACGTTGTAGCTCTGGGGGAAGATGCCAATTGCTAAAATGACTACGGTCAGAATTTGCACCTCCAATGGCAAAATTCAAACTATCGTTAATTCCAGTATTTTCAGTAAAAGGATCGATAGTTATATCCAGTTCATCAGCAAAATGATCTACCCAAATATCGCCGTTAGAAAAACGTTTTGATCCATTAAAGTCAGCATCGCTAGGATGTCCACCACCAGTAAGATTATACAAATTACCTGTATCGGAAATACTATCGCCGAAAACATACAATTGATCGAAGTTAGATAACATTGACAACACCTCTGTTGAATTAAAAATTTGGACTGATAATAATAGTGAGATCGATTATTAGACTGCACAGAATTAAATTGCTGTCTAACAGTTGCAACCAAGTATATTCACTGCATAAATTACAATTAGAATATCAACTAAACACTTTAAAAGATTTAATTTTATCTAATTGTTTTACAGCTATTACCTATATTTTTAGAACATGAAATCTAGATAAAATTGTTGTTTTACTCAAAATTAATCTCAGAAAATTAAGTAATTATTACTTTACAAAAACTTAAATTTTTTTTTGCCATAAGAATCAAAATAATCAATAAATAATCAGTAAACCTTAAATAAAGCATAGATTATGCTCTTTATTTCGATGGTTTTACTAAATGCACAATCGATTTTAGGCAATTTTCAAAACTTTTACTTTTTGAACTAAATGCTTATTCAGCAATATCAAAATTAATCTCTGTCATGGCTTTTCTCCTTCTTTAATTCAGGTTCATTGATTTTTTACCCTTACAGTTTTCAACTTTACTGTTTATTTGGAAAATCATGTAGATTGAAAGTATGTTTTTCATAAAAACTTCGCAATAAATCTGAGTTTTATAAAGCTCAAATAAACTACTTAGTATGTCAGTAAAATAAATATTGTGTTTGCGGGTAATTTTTCGTAAGGAAATACACTGAATACTTAATGCTTATTTACCAAAAGAATTTTAGATGAAGGATAAAAAGCAGCAATTCTCATTTTGAAAAAGAATAGAGAAAAATTTAGCAGAAAAAAAGGAAATGGAGAATCAAGTTAGCGTAAATATTACGCTAACAATGACGGCCAAACGAAAAATCTTGATTAATGGCACAG
>NZ_LR213895.1 GCF_900659865.1 Hyella patelloides LEGE 07179 | reverse complement strand
TAACTTAGGAATAAAGCACTTGCTAAAATTAATGATTCTTTTAACAAAAGGATGGACTTACTCGAATATCAAGCTAAAAAACTGTTTCGTCAAATAGGTATTCCTGTATTACCTTCTGAAACTATTGCCGAGCCTAGAGAATTAAAACAGCTACAGATACCTTATCCTGTGGTGTTGAAATCTCAAGTCAGAGTGGGGGGAAGGGGTAAAGCAGGAGGAGTTAAATTTGTTACTAATACTATTGATGCGATCGCAGCAGCGCGGACGATTTTTAATTTATCAATTCTAGGAGAGTATCCTGAAGTAATTTTAGCAGAAGCCCATTATAATGCAGAAAAAGAGTTATTTTTAGGGATTGTGCTTGATTATCAACTCCAAAGACCTGTAATTTTTGGTTCGCTTTGTGGCGGAATGGATGTCGATCTGTTGGTGAAAAATTTACAACAGGTAGTAATTGAAACAGAATTTTCTCCCTTTTTGGCTCGCCGTTTAACTTCTCAAATGGGTCTTTCTGGAGAATTATTACTAGGGGTCAGTGAAATTATCGAAAAAATGTATGAATTATTTACTACCAAAGATTTAGACTTGATTGAAATCAATCCTTTAGGGGTAGATGCAGCAGGTAATTTAATGGCGTTAGATGGCAAAATAACCATTAGTGACCATGCTTTGAGAAAACATCCCGATTTAGTTAACCTAAATCCTACAGCAACCGCGAGAGGGAGTAACATTTCTCAATCAAGCTCGTTATCTTTTGCTACTACGGAGGAAATGTCTAATGACGAGCCATTTACAGAGACGGCAGTTCGTTGGCTCGATTGGCAAGATCAAAAAGGCAAAATTGCTATACTTGCTAATGATGATGATTTAGCATTGCTTTGTTGGGACATAATTCGCCAGAAAAAAGAAAAACCAGCTTGTGCCATAGTGTTAGATAGCTTTTCAGCCCAAAAACAATTACTCGATGGGCAATTGCAGCAAATTTGGTCACAATTGCAAGTACTTAAGGCAATTAAGGTATTATTGATTAATTTTTGGGGAACAGAAGAAATGAATTTAGCGATCGCAAAAGCTATTTTTGGGCTTTTAGAACCTGCCTCGCAAGCAGTTAATCCTGGGATGGCAGAGGAAAGAGCAATTACACCGACTAATGGCTCTAAAGGGCGTTTGCGTCGTTCTCAGACAGAAGAATCAACAGCAAAATCAGAGCCAAAAATTGCCGATTTGCCTCCGCTAAAATTTGTGATTCGTTTGGCAACGCCAGATATTGAACGCTATCAACAAGAATTTGCTCATGAGTCAATCTTGTGGACAAATAATTTGGAAGATGGCATTGTCCAGGCAATTTCTTTAAGTAAAGCAAAATAATCGAGATTAATTTGGGAACTCTGTTACAAGGAAGGAAAAGAATCTGTTAATAAAACATCAATGAACATTTTGTTATTCTGAATTTTCGTTAAAGTTTTTTTAACCTTTCTACCTTTGTCCACAACACTTTTCCTAAAACTAGTCTTTCAGCCTTGCCTTATCACCCCAAGCAAGATTTAAGGATTGATTTTGGGACTACTATTTTTTTAGTTCCTATGAAACCTCTCGCTCTATCTCCTGTAACCAAAGCTAATTATCCCAAAAATAATTGTTTGACTAATCGCAAGCCAACCAGAATATCTGGTATCGCTAGTCAACTAACCATCAGTAATTCTATGAACTGGAACTTTCAATATCCGATAATTCTACAAGGAACTGCTAAGCCTACCTGGTTACAGTATATTTCTCAAATGGAAGCCTATGGCGTTGATGTAGTTGCTAGGGTAAGCGGTGGTTATCAAGTGACTAAAAAAGAGAAAACACCTATTTTTAATTTGGTAGAGGATGCGATTCAAGCAGTGGGTGAAATTGGAACTTCAATGATCTTTGCTCCTCCCGATCAAGTATTAGATGCTAGTTTAGAAGCGATCGCATCTGGAATCAAGCAACTTATTATTATAACTCCTCATGTGCCTCCTTTGGATACGGTTGAGCTTTTAAAAGTGGCCCAAGCCCATAATATCGCAATTTTAGGTCCTGGTAGTTCGGGAATTACAATCCCTGAAAAGTACTGTTTGGGTACATTACAACCTCAATATTTTCGCCCAGGAAACGTCGGGATAATTAGTTATGGTAAAGCATTGCTGTATGAGGTGGCTTGGGCATTAAATGAAGCAAAAATGGGACAATCTTGGGGGATCTCTTTAGGTCAAGATAAAATAATCTGTTCTCATCTGGTGCAGTGGCTCAAAATACTTGATGAAGATGATTCTACTGAAGCTATTGTTTTAATTCAATCTGCACAGGATATTGATTATGATGCTTTAGAGTTTTTATCAGAGTTTACTACTAAACCTGTAATTTGTTATGTTATTGGCTCTCAAACACCAACAGATAAGGTTTTCCGCCAAGGAATCGATATTTTAAATAATCATTTGTCTAATTCAATTCCCGCTACTAATTCTTATCGAAAAACAATTACTACTATTAAAAAATTCGGGGCAATTGTCGCGAATAAACCTTCAGAAATTCCTCAGTTAGTGAATCAGGCATTAAATATTGCATCGGATTAAATTTGGCAGGCTTTAAATTTTGTAATAGCTTAGTTACAGTCTGAAAAGAGTAGATGTAGTATTTCTTTCGATATTTTTGTAAGTTGTTGGTAACACAAATATTGATAGAAAATAGTAAAGCGATCGCAAATTTAATTGCCATACAGATGTATTTTCTGGCGTATACATTTGGAAAAAACTTTACTCAAAAAACTAAGATATACTTATGTATTCTTATGTATTCAAAAATAAATATTCTAAATTTACAAACTCTTTATATTATGGCTAATAGCTGTATTTACTTATAACAGAGGCACGTTCTGCCGTTTTTATTGAGAAAATTTTAATAATGTAAGTAAGATCGCTTATTTTTTTGTAAAATAAGTGTTAAGATAGCCATAGTAAATTTTCAATAGTACTTAAGAATTTTTGCTCTAAATATTTCTCAGTTAAAGATAACAACATTTTAATAATTCTCTGGTTTTAGCATCAGAATTAAATACCAATAGAATGTGCTTAAAGATAAGACACAGCAGTTTTTGCTGTATTATTTAAACTTATCTTTGATGCAAAGTTTATTGGTAGTAAAAAATTGTATTGGAGCTTTTAATGTTTGATTATAAGCTCAGAAAATTGCTGCTAAATTTCGGGAATTGCTGTTAATGTGTTGTGATTTTTATGGTGGTGTGAATTAACAAGTCGAAGGACAGGTTTACATCTAATCAATGTCCCTAAGTAACTAATTAAAGCAAATAAATGAAAGATATTTTACTTTTAATCGAAGAAAAACAACGAGTGTATTCTCAGTCACCCTTGTTTGAATTTATGCAAGATGAAAGTATATACCCTGCGAAAAGATTAGCATTCGCGCCTTGTGCAGCACCTTTTATCATGAGCTTTGCCGATTTATGTAAATATGTTTTACGTCAAGAGCCGACTAATGATGCGATACAAGCCATTTTAAACCAGCACACTTATGAGGATGACTCTCATTGGCAGTGGTTTTTAGAAGATATAGAAAAGCTGGGGTTTAATTGTTCATTGCCGTTGAATGATTCTTTGAGATTTGTATGGGGAGAAGAAACCAAAGCTTCAAGATTACTAACTTATCAACTTTATACGTATATTGCTCAATCCGAACCCATTGAAAAGCTCGTGGTTCTAGAAGCAATGGAAGCAGCTTCCGATATTTTTATGTCTTTTACTAAACCAATTACTAATCAACTGCAATCAATTACTAACCAAGAGTATAGCTATTTTGGCGATCGCCATTTTGAAGCGGAAAATAATCACAATGCTCATTCCCACGATGTAAATAAGTTTATTGAAAGTATTTATATTTCCGAAAAAACTCGACAAAAAAGTGTTTATTTGGTTGACCAAGTATTTGAACTATTTACTAAATGGAACCACAGGCTGCTAACCTATGCTCAAGATTATCAAGTATTGCTACCATTAAATCAACAGTTTGAAAAAGAGCAGATGTTAGAAGTAGCATAAGCAGTTTTTCTTCCTTTGTCATTTGTTATTAGTCTTGTGTGTTAACTAAAGAACATAAGACAAAAAACAAAGAATAGAAGAAGCTTTCATCCCATGTCTAAATAACTTGGGATGAGCTTAATTTCGCCAACATAAGATACTGTCTTAGGTAATTGAATTAAATTAAGAACAAGATAATTGATGATGAACAATACAGCCTTAAATTTCACCGAAATACTTCAGGAATCATCTACGCAGTGTCGCGAGTTTTTCAATGATAGATGGAAGCTATACCAAAAAGTATTAGGTAATAATTACATGGGACATCGAGAAATTTACCATGTTCTCCATGAGTTTTTAATTAGTAATTGGCAACAGCCCTTTAAGCTCTTAGATTTGGGTTGTGGAGATGCTAGTTTCATAGCTCAAAGTTTAGTAAATACTAGTGTTAGCTCTTATTGTGGTTTAGATATTTCCCAAATTGCGATCGCAATTGCTAGGAAAAATATGAGATTAGTTTCCTGTGAGCAAGAATTTATTCAGGGGGATTTTTGTCAAGTAATTCCTTCATTAGTCAAAGAGGAAAAAACTAAATTTAATATTATCTTGAGTTCTTTTGCTTTTCATCATCTAAATTTAGAGCAGAAAGATTATATTTTTAGTCAACTCAAGCAACTTCTCTTACCTGGAGGGGTATTTATTTTGATAGATTTAGTATCTCAAGAAGGAGAGAGTCGAGAAAGCTATATTCCAAGATATTTAAAATCTGTAGAAAAAAATTGGTTACAAATTACATCAGAAGAAATGAGCTTAGTTTCCCATCATATGCTGGAAAGTGACTATCCTGAAAGTCAAAAAACTTTAGAATTATTAGCAAAACACAATGGTTTTCAAAAGGTAGAGTGCCTTTATCAACAAGAAGACACCACTCAATTGTGTTGCTTTTACACCTAAATTCTACTTTGATAATTTAATTCTTTAAAGAAAATTTCAATCTTAGTACCTTTAGTACCTTTAGTCCGATCGAGTTCGATTGTGCCATCAATTTGTTCGACTAGGGTACAAACTAATTCTAATCCTAAAGAATCACTATTATATAGGTCTAAATCTTCTGGGAAACCCATACCATCATCTTGAATAGTTAGTGCTATTTTACCCTCTAGATTCTGTTTTAAACTCAACCAAATATTACCGCTATCGTGCAGTGCCTCGCCAGAAGCGCGATCGCCAAAACCGTGTTCTAAGGCATTAGACACTAATTCATTAACAATTAAACCACAAGGGTTTGCTGTTTCTATATTTAAGTCAATTCGATCGAGATCGAGAATAAACTTAATGTTTCTTTCTTGACTGGCTTGGGAATGAGCTAGATTATCCAGTAGAGATTTAAGATACGGAGCAAAGTTAATTTTATCTAATTCACTATTGCCGTAGAGATGTTGATGAACTAATGCCATAGAGGTAATGCGATTTTGGCAGTTTTCGAGTAGTTTAATGACTTTTGTGTCATCAGTATAGCTACTTTGAAATTCCAAAAGACTGGAAACTACCAATAAATTATTTTTGACACGATGATGGATTTCTTTGAGTAAAATTTCTTTTTGTTTTAAAGATTTTTTCACCGAAGCGTGATCTTTCAGATTTTTATACAGACGGGCATTTTCAATCGAAATCGAAACCTGAGACAATAAAACTTGTAATATATCTAATTTCTGCTGTGTAAAAGCTCCCTTAACCAAGCTGTTTTCTAAATAAACAATTCCCTGTAGTTTATCTTGATAAATCATGGGACAAGCTAGAACAGATTTTGGTTGATTTTCAATGATATAAGGGTCATCTATAAAGATACGTTCCTGACTGGCTTGCTCTAAAATAACTGTGTTGCGGGTACTTTGAATATAGTTAATTATTGAATTTGGTAAATTTAGATATTCAGCTATTGGTACATAGGGTAGTTCGACTTTCATTGCTGGAGTAAGATGTGCTGATGCAGCTACTATCCAAGATGAGTTTTGTTGCAGGAGTAAAATAGTTTTCTGCGCTCCCGCATTCTCCGTCACAATTTCCATCATTTTAGATAGTAAACTGTCTAAAATAATTTCCGAAGAAATAGCTTGAGTAGCTTTAATTACGGTAAATAAATCCAAGTTTGCCAGACTTTGTGACTGGTCAGGTACTTCTACTTGATGGGTATTATCTACTTGATGGGTATTATCTACTTGATGGGTATTCGTAGTAGTTAATTCTTGAGTGGGAATTCGAGTTAATAATCGAGAGTATTTTGATTCCAAAGCTTGTACTTTAGCCGATGCTCCCCAACGCAAATATCCAGAATAAGCATCATTCAAATAATATCTTGCTATTTTAGTTCTACCTTGGGACAAATAAAACTTTCCCGCCAACTCTTCTGCTAAAGAAGCTTCGTGAATGTATCCTGCTTTGGCTGCTACTGTTATTGCGCGATCGTAATTTTCGGCTGCTCGTTCTTTTTTGCCTAGAACTCTGGCTATTTCTGCCGTTACTAAACGGTACTTATTTAGGTAGTTATCAGGAGCATGATTTGCCCAGTGTTTTAATTGTTTTCGATAAGTAAGTATTTCGGACAAGTACTCTGATTCAATCTCAGTTTGAGGAGAGCATACAGCTAATTTAGCCAAAGAAGCATAAAAGTGATACATAGGAAAACACATTGTACCCACTCCTGCGTTTAGATACTGTTTTCCGCGCTCGACATGGACAATTGCTTGTTGGTAATCTTGGAGAAAATAGCAAAGAATTAATTTAGCAAGATAGAAAGCAAACAAAGATGTAGCGTTATTTGTTGATTGCCAAAAGTGTAATATTTTTGACTCATTAAAACTCTCGCCAATCAATAACAATTGTTTTTCTGCTAATCCTTGTAAATTAAAATTTAGTTGTTGCCAAATTCGAGCATAATTTAACTGAAAATCTTGTTGGAAATTTTGTATCATGTAAATCTGACACTGAGATTTTTCAGCAGCAGAAGGTAGAGATTCTCCGACAAACAAAAGATAAGTGCAATAATACTTGGCATGAAAGCAAGCGTGTTCGATATCTCCTACTTCTATACCATCTTTAATCCCTTCTAAAAAATAACCTATAGTATTAACTGCTGGTTCTTGCCAATGACGAATTGTGTTGTTAAAAATAAAATCAACTTTAGATTTAATTTCTATAGCATCAAACTGCTCTTGTATCGTTAGTGCTAGTCTGCCGAATTGATAACCATAATCAATGTCTCCTTCAGCACATAACAGCAAACCATAAAGAGCATAAGCAAGAGCTGAGTATCGAGAGTTGCCGTATTGCAGACAAAGATCGATCATTTTGAAAACAACTGAGGGAAATAATTGTGGTTTGACTATATAAATAGCAGGAATAAAGATCCCTAGGATTTCCATTGCTGCCACGATCGATTCATTAGTCATTCTAGGCAGATTTTCTAAGGATTGAAGACAATCAGCTTGGCTGCCTTGTAGAGCTAAATTGCTATTTTGTGTTGGATTATCTGATAGAGATATATTGAGTAACTCTAAAGCGCACAAGCCAGTATCTATAGCCCACTGCATCTGGTTGCAAGCAATATAAGAATGTATCTTGATTTCATAAACTTTGGCTTTTTCCAGTACTTTCTTAGTCTGACTAAGGGCAATATTAGCCAGGGTTTCAGCACGCTCGAAATTAGTTTGTAGATATTGAACTTCTATTGCTTCTATGTAGACATCAAAAACTAAATTGTAGTTATCTTTCCAAGAGGATGAGGGCAGCAATTCTAAAGCAATCTGTAAATGATTGGCTGCTACTTCATAAGCGATCGCAGATTTGGCTTTTTTGCCTGCAATTAAGTTTAATTCGGCTACGCGATTTTTTAAGGAACCTTCGGGGAGCAAGTTTTTCCCCCTATTCAGATGATGAACTAGATTAAAAATTTTTGATTTGATTTGGATTGGATTCGTCTTCTGGAGAAGAAATTGACCAATTTTAAGATGAATACTGGCTTGTTCTGTTTCTGATAGCAAAGAATAAGCAGTTTGTTGTAAGCGATTGTGTAAGAATTTATAAACAGATTTGGGTTGCTTTCTTACTAAAAAAATAATTCCTGCTTTTAGAGCAAGTTCTAATTCTTGAGCTATCTTGTCTTCGTTTTCGTCACAAGCGAAAGCTAAGGTTTGTAAGTCGAACTCATGACTAATACAAGCTGCTACTTTTAAAATTTGTTGTGGTTTATCAGTAAGTTTTTCGAGATTTTTGGCGACTAATTCTAAGATATCGTAGTCACAAATGGGGGTAGAGCGAATTTCTTCGAGATTCCACTGCCAACACTGCTTATGAAAATCGAAAGTTACAAGTTCTTCATCGTAAAAGGTTTGCAGTAATTGTTTAATAATCAAGGGATTGCCTTGAGCTCGTTCAAATAGCAACTCTGCTAATAATAGAGATTCTGATTCTTGGCAATGTAAAGTGTCTACCAATAGCTGATTAACATAATTAAATCTTAAAGAATGAAGTTCAATATTACTAACTAAAATATTTTGCGCTATCTTTTCTACTGTGTAGGTAAGGAGATCGGTAAAATTTACAAAATCAGAAAAAGTTTTATTTATTTTGGAAGTAGCTTTGCCGATATCTTCGTTTCGATATGCCCAAATTATCAGCAAATATTGGCTATTCAAATTGTCTAGCAAAAGAGCCAGTAAATTCAGAGAAGCAGAATCTGCCCACTGCAAATCATCAAGAAAGAAAACTAAAGGATGTTCTTCGTCAATCAAGACTCTCACAAATTCGACAAATACGGTATTAAACCTATTTTCGGTTTCTTTTGCGGGTAATGTTGGGACATTTGGTTGAGAACCAATAATTAGCTCTAGCTCTGGTAGAATATCCGTAATCACTTTGCCATTGTTCCCAATTGCCAATAGTATCTTTTCTCGCCAAATTTGGAGAGAGTAGGCATTTTGGGTCAACAAATGCCTAATTAAGCAATTAAAAGCCTCAATTATACCCCCATAAGGTATGTTAATGTGGGATGGCTCAAACTTGCCCCTAATCAAAAAGCTTTTTTGTTTGATAAGCGATCGAGTGATTTCTTGGATCAGCGAAGTTTTGCCAATACCCAATTGACCACTAACTAAAACTATTTCTGTTGCACCAGAGTGGACTCTTTCTAAAGAAGATTTGAGGGTGTTGATGGCTGATACACGACCATAAAACTTTGGTGAAATTATAAAATTACTGAGTTTGTCGAATGTTCCCAAGTCAAACGGTTCAATTTCTCCTTGATTCTGATATTGAGTTTGACAAGTTTCTAAATCCGATTTAATTCCGTAAGCACTTTGATACCTGTCGCCAGGATTTTTCGCTAAAAGTTTCATCACAATGGAGGAAACTGTTTGAGGAACCTGAGAATCTATTTGATGAGGAGCAATTGGTGTTTGTGCAAGATGATAATGGATTATCTGGAGAGATTCTTGAGCATCACAAGGTAATTTGCCCGTCAGCATTTGATAAAAAACAATTCCTAGAGAATAAAAATCAGTGCGGTAATCAAGAGAATGATTTGTACGCCCTGTTTGTTCTGGTGAAATATAAGCTATATTTGATGCTTCTAATTGTGTGGGAGATGTCTTAGTTTCTCTTGTAAATCTAGTTGCAATACTAAAATTAGTAATTTTTACATCAAAACTTTCAGGATCGATAATGATACTAGAAGGGTTGATATTTTGATGAATTATTTTATTTTGATGCAGATTTTGCAGAGTCTCTAATAACAAAATTGCGATCGCAAAAAAGTCTTTTAGGGAAAATTTTTTTGTGTCGAGATATTGATTTAAAAATTCACCTTGAAAATTTTCTAAAATTAATAGCGAGCAATTTTTATCGTCTTCTAGACTATAGGGTTTAAGAATTCCTGATGAATTTATATTTCGCAGAATTTTAAATTCATTTTTAAGCCAGTTTTTGATTTTAGAGTTTTCAATATTTGCATTTTTAATAATTACTGGAATTTGTTTTGATTGATTAACTGCACGAAAATAAGTATTATTTTGATAATCAGTATAAATCTTATCGGTAAGCTTATAAGTATCTAATAAAATCATTATTTATTGTGGCATTTTATATTTACCGTATATTTGTATTTTTTGACTTAAATCTATAATTAGATAATTTAATGTTTATGATTGGGATTATAATTTTTTGCTGTAGATTTAATATTATCAAAAGCTAAATTTTTAAAATCTCTAGCAATTAGAGGACGACTAAACAAAAAGCCTTGCATTATATCACATTTACATTCTCGGAGAAACTTTAACTCGGCTTTTGTCTCAACTCCCTCTGCGACAACTTTTAATCCTAACTTATGTGCCATCTCAATAATAGTTTTGGTAATTACAGCATTAACCTCATTGCTATCAATATTACGAATAAAAGATGCGTCTATTTTTAAAGTATCAAAGGGAAATTGTTGTAAATAGCTTAAAGAAGAATAGCCAGTTCCAAAATCATCTAAGGCGATTTGTACGCCTATTTTTTTCATTAAATTCAATCTTTGAATATTAATTTTAATATTTTCTATTAAGATTGTTTCGGTTAATTCTAACTCCAAATATTGTGGCTCTAAAGAAGAGTTGAACAAAATTTGGGTTATTTTATGGAATAAATCTGATTGCTTAAATTGAACTCCTGATAAGTTAACGCCAATTGTCAGAAAATCTAATCCAGCATTGTGCCAAGCTTTTGTTTGTCTACAAGCTCGATTTATAATCCACTCTCCTATTGGTTTTATTAGACCAGTTTCTTCGGCTAAAGGAATAAATTGATGGGGTGCAATTCTACCCATAGTTGGGTGATTCCAACGGACTAAAGCTTCTGCGCCGAAAATTAAATTAGTTTCAAGATTAATTTTAGGCTGATAATATAATTCCAATTCTTTACGTTCGAGAGCATAATGTAATTCGGCTTCCATATTTAAATTTTCAGAGGCTCTAGAAGTTTTAATATTAAAAGCAAATGTAAATGATTGACAGCGATTTCCTCCTTGCGATCGCGCATATTCTATAGCTTTTTCACTCTGTTTGAGTAATTCTTCAATATCAAAGCTATCAGAAGGATAAAAAGAAATGCCGATACTAGCAGAGATAAATATTTCTTGGCGATCGATATGAAAAGCTTGTCTTATCATATCTAATATTTCTTGTCCATAATTTCTAGCTGTGATTTGCTTATCCAATGGAATCATTGTAATAAAATGATCCTCTTTTATGTACACAGTAATACCCTGAAAATCCAAATTACTGATATAGTTAGTTAAGCGTTGTGCAACTTCTTTAACTAAAGTATTTTGTTGATCTTTAGTCAAAAAGCTACTTATTTTTTTAAATCTATCTAAATTAATGTTATAAACAGCTATTAAGTTTGATTTATACTCTGTTAAGTTATCTTTTTCAGGTATGCTGTCCTTATCTTTGCTATCTAGTGATGATACTAAATAATCAAATGAATCTCTTAAAAAAAGCCTATTAGGGAGGTTTGTCAGACTATTGACATAAACATTGTCAAGCTGGGATGAATATTGATTAATAGTATCTTGTAGAGATTTTTGAATTACCGATTGTTCTTCATGTTTACTAAGAACCATTTTAATAGTTGCCTGTAATTCTTTGTCTCTAAAAGGCTTGATTAAATAACCATAGCAACCTGTTTGTGATGCTCGCTCAAGAGTATCGTCACTGGCATAAGCTGTGAGAAAAACAATTGGAATATCTTTCTTAGTCTTGATTTCAGTGGCTGTGTCGATACCATCTATTGCTCCTTTGATAGCAATATCCATCAAAATAAGGTCTGGGTTTTCGCTACTAATATAATCAATCGCAGCTTGTCCAGAAGAAACAATTTTAGGTACGTTATATCCTAAATTACGTAGCTTTTTAGCTGTATTTTTAGCAATTAGTAGTTCATCTTCAACAATCAAAATGTTGATTCTATTCATAATTATCAATTACTTTAAGGTTACAAGCTTGTTGTGTTGAGCGAAAAATCATTTTTTTTCTAATATACTCTATCTTGTTTAATATAGGATCAAATTAAGTATTTAAATAAATGTAGAAAAAAATACAATATGACTATATATTCTTTTTATAGACGTATTTTTACTGATTACAAGTAACAAATAAAAACATTTTTGAAATTGAAGTTCATTGGAAATGGTTACAATTAACTAATATTAATTGAAGATTGATATTAAAGATTTAGTAAATGTACGCAAAAACGAAATATTAACATATATAAAATGCTCAAAAAATTGAAGTAGAATCCCAAATTTAAGCAATCAACAATCGGTGGCAATCTCGAATTAGTTAATTTGGCTACAAATCCGAAAAATATCAGTTATTAGATATCCTAAATATTAGTAATTGATAATGTGCTTAAATAAGTTAAAATCAATGTTACTAGCTGGTTTTTTACGGTGTTGCAACCCATTATCACCAGTCGTAGTTAAAGTAATGACTAAACATTTTTTGATTTGGTATCAGAAATGCGATCGCGCAATACCAGACAACGAGGCGATCTCGATCTATTCGCTCTTCAATCTCACACTATATGCTCGATCGAAATCATAGTCCTGTCATTTTTTTAACGGGTTTCATGCTGGCACTCTTTATCAGGTGTCTCAATATTACTCCGAATCGTGGGTAGTCCTAAAGATATAAGGATCTAAAATAAGAAATGCAGATCGCCTGATTTTCGTTAAATGTTCAATGTTTGCGAGTTCAAGGAAGATTCATCAGCCAAGAACGCGCACTGCAATATCTAATACTTAAGATGCTCTTGAAAAATTAGACGTTTTTCTGCTCTAGCAATGGCTTGATAAGTATCGGTAATTATTTGAGATTCTACAGAAATTATGGTTATTCTCCAACGAACTAATTTATCGATCAAATCAGGGTTGTACCTGTTAGCAGAAAGACAAATAGAAGCAGGTATTTGATGAGTTTGAGCAGTTTTGATTAATTGTGCGATCGCTGTTTCTAAAGCAACAGAGTTACTACTAATAGTTTGTTGCGCGAGGTTTTCCTGTTCTCGATCTACTCCCAACAATAATTGAGTCAAATCATTCATCCCGATGGCAATCCCCTCAACTCCTGCTGCTATGTATTCAGGAAGCATGAAAATTACAGAAGGAATTTCCGCCATCATCCATAATTGAAAGTCAGGATAGTTGCTTAAACCTGCTTTTTGGACTAAATTACGACAAAATTGCCATTCTCGGATACTACGAACAAAGGGTAAAATTAGCTTCAAGTTACTATATCCTTCCGCCATAACTCTTTCTAAGGCTGTTAATTCTAACTGGAAAAAAGCGGGATCTATTAGGTAAGAGTAAGTACCTCTAATACCAATTGCAGAGTTATTGGTTTCTTTGTCTAATGAAGGAAAATCTATGGAACGATAAAAAATAGGTTTGGGTGCAAAACTCAGGGTAAATTGACGAATTGTCTGAGTTAAATAGTTTAAAAGTTCTTTTTGATAGTTGGGCTGTAACCACTCTTTTAGCGATCGCACTGAAAGCAATTTTAAAAGCATAAATTCACTACGCAGCAACCCAACACCATCTATGGGTAAATTAACAGCTTGCTCAATTAAATTTGGTTGACTAAGGTTGACCATTAATTGAGTAGCTAGAGGGACATTAGTGTTGGCTGTACCAGCATAATATTCTAATGTTGCCTGGTTGTGGTTACTATGAATAGTAAAAGGTCTGGTTTCTGAAGCGTAAACTATTCCTTGCCCGCCATCGAGAGTAATTATGTCTCCTGTCTGAAGAATCTGAGTCGCGCCCTTAGCAGCTACCATAGCAGGAATGCCTAATTCTCTAGCAATAATTGCTCCATGACTGGTTTGTCCGCCAATTTCTGTAATAATTCCGCCTAAATTTTGTAGTAAGGAAATATCTTGAGGTTGAATTGCTTTGGTAACTAAGATTGCACCAGAATTTAAGCGATTCCGCGATGTCTTATTTGTACTGGCATCGCTATCATGATGGGATGAGTCATCTACAACCACCTCGGCGGTAACTTGACCTTGAGAAGCACCTATGCCTCGTAGTAAAGTAGTTTCAGAGCTTTGCGCTCTAGGAAGAGAGCCACCCAGAGCAGGCGTGAAATAACTTAATCGAGTGAAAAAGAAGTGGTTATCAGAATTACTGCTGTTGGGAAGTAATATCCACTCAAAATAACGAATTTGCGGTTTTTTTCTAATTATATTTTGGATTAATTGAATTAAAGCGTTGATTTTTGGTGGTTTTAAAACTATTTTTTCTTGCTCGTTATCTGGTAATGTATAAGGCTCTAAAATATCTGCTGAATCAGCAACAGAAGCATTATTTCGTAGGCGATAACCACGGGTTTTTAACCCCACCTTTTGACTAATAACATTTGCGGTTGCTAGATCGACTACACATCGATCTGGTTCAACTTCCCCTCGCTGTAAACTATGACCCAAACCCCAGTTAGCTTGAATTATTGCTTGCTGCGATATCAAACTCTTGCTTGTCTTGGCTAACGAAACCTTAGCAGAATCGCTGGTCAGAGAGACTCCGCCGTCCCCATTCGAGGATAAATAAAACGACGGAGCTTCATCTGACTCCCTCAATTCTACCGTCCCAGAAGAGATCGCCTTATCAAGGGGTTGAATTAAAATAGCAAATTTAATTTCTTGAAGACTAATCCCTAATTTATCCCAGTAAAATAGACTTTTAGCTGTAAATAAATCTGCCCAAACCTGTTTTAGCCCGTAAGAGATCGCATCAGGATGACAAGCACAAATCTGCGATCGCAAGAGTCCCAGATTTCCTCTTTGTTGATAGTTAGGCACAATCAAAGAAGGGCGTAAAATTAATTGAGGGGAGTTTAATTGTTGTGCAGCAGTGAATATTTTAGCCAGTAATCGCTCGGGAAATGCAGTCTCAATAATAATACTTCGACTTTTGTTAGCAACTGTTTGTAAAGCTTGATAATTATTTCGATTTAAGTGAAAAGAAGATTGAAGTAAATCACTAACCAAAGATTGAGAATCATCCAAACCATTAAGCAACTCTTGAAAAACATCACTGCTCAATACAAATCCTGGAACAATGGGAAAATTAAACTGCAAAAATTGACTAAGAAGAAAAATTTTTTCTCCCATTAAAGATTGTTCAGTAGCTGTAATTTGCGAAAGCCAGTATAAATTATTCACTGGTTTAACATGATTTTAATTTTAGATTTGATTGTAACAACCTTCTTCCCTTAAGCGCAGAAAATCTCACAAGATCGTGATTAATTTCACTCTGTTTGACCAAAAATATTTACTATTTACTTTTTTTTCAGTAACCTTACTATGACGAAGTCACTAACTGCTCTTCATTGACTTTTATTTTAGCTAAAAACTCTTCTGTTAACTTGACAAAAGCCTTTGAGCCACTAGAATTGGGCATAGCTACCACCACAGGAGTAAATAAATCTACTGCCTTAGCTACATTAACATCCATAGGAATTGATTGGTTGAATAACTGATGAGGATAATAATCATCGCGTACTCGCTTCATTACTTGCTTATAATATCGCCCCATCAAGCCACCTGCGGAAAGAATAAAGGTAATCCCTAGTAAATTAATATTTAATGGTTCAATATTCTGATGGCTTTCTTTTAGTTTAGCAATTCTTCTTTCTAATAGTTGAATTCCTACCAAAGAAAGAGGTTCAGGACGCGCAGGAAGTAGGTAATAGTTACTAGCAGCAATACCACTACGAGTTAATAAATTATAACCAGGAGCGCAGTCCATAATAATAAAATCATAATCATCAACTACTGGTTCAATAATCTTTTTAATTAAAACTTGCTCAAAATTGTCCCAAACTTTTTGAAATTCTTGCTCTGATTTTTCTACTGCTTGTTGATGGAGCATTTCTGAAACTAAATATTCATCATATAGCTCGATATCTCCTGGCAATAACTCTAAACCATCAATATTACAAACATTGGGGTAAATTAAGTCATGAATATTCAATTTACTCCAAGGATTATGCGTAATTGCGTTATCTAGTAAATAACTTAAAGTTCGTCTTTTTTTGCGTACTTTAGCAAACTCATGAGGCGAAATTAAACTCAAAGTAGCACTAATTTGGGAATCTAAATCAAGTACTAGAACCCTTTTCTGATGGTGCTTTGCTAAACAAGTAGCTAAATTGACGGTGAGAGTAGTTTTCCCTACTCCCCCTTTCATATTAACGGTGCTAATAATTGTTCCCATCTTATTTTTTTTTCCCGAATATATTCTGTTTCCCTAAATATTTGCTCCCTTACGCTCAGTTTGCCAGAAGATCGTCAAAATAAACGTAGATATTTTCTATTTTTTCTTGCAGTTTGTTACCATTACGTTACAGTTCTTTGCTGTTTAGGAAAAAGATTTAGAATCAGCTAAAATTCTTATTAGTTTTTAATCGAGTAATTAGGCTAGTCAAAATTGTGGTTTAGTTGGCTACCCAACTAAATTGTTCATGAACTTAAAGCAAAAGCAAGATTCATCGATCACAAATAATAGTGGGATATCTCAAGCTCCAAAAAATGTTCCTTTGTCTTTAGTTTTAGTAGTACCATTTGTCTTACAACTTTTCGCTGCTGTTGGTGTTACGGGCTATCTTTCTTTTCAGAATGGGCAAAAAGCAGTCAATGAGCTAGCTACAGATTTGCAGAAGGAAGCCAGCGATCGCGTTTCTTTACATCTGGATAACTATTTAAACACCGCAGTAGCGATTAATCAAATAAATGCGGATGCTATTGAATTAGGACTACTAGATTTAAGAGATTATCAAAAAGCAGGGCTTTATCATTGGAAACAATTACAAGTATTTAACAATGTGGGCTATATTTCCTATGCTTTGCCCACAGGAGAATATGCTGGTGCTGGAAGATGGCTAGAAGATGGCAGTGTCAACATTGACGAGCTTTCTGCTAATACAGATTGGCAGTCTTATGTCTATGCCACTGACAAAGAAGGTAATCGTACGGGAATCATCGATGATACTCCTTATGAACCCCTTACAGAATCCTGGTACACCGAGACAGTTAAGATAGGTAAACCAATCTGGACAGAGGTTTATGCTTGGGATGGTTTGCCCCATATTTTATCAGTGCCAGTTAATTATCCCCTTTACGATCGCAATGATAAGTTATTAGCTGTTCTCAGTGTCGATCTTTTACTCACAGGTATTAGTGATTTTTTACGTAATTTTGATATCAGTCCCTCAGCAAAGATTTTTATCTTAGAAAGAAATGGCTTAATTATTGCTAGCTCTAGTGACGAAAAGCCTTATAGAATAGTCAAAGCAGAAGCACAACGACTTAATGCAGGAGAAAGTAGCGATCCTTTAATTAAAGCAACAGCTAATTATTTAACAACTAAGTTTAATCGTCTAAATCGCATTAATGACTCTCAACAACTAAAATTCCCAATTGAGGGAGAACAATATTTTGCCCAAGTCACACCCTGGAAAGATAAATTAGGCTTGGATTGGCTGGTAGTAGTAGTAATGCCAGAGTCAGATTTTATGGCAGAAATTAACGCTAGTACTCGTACTACTATTTTGCTTTGTCTGGCTTCTTTGGTCATTGCCATTGGGTTAGGAATGTTAACTTCCCGTTGGATTGCTGGCTCGATTTGTCGTCTCAGTGATGCCAGTACAGCGATCGCTAAAGGAAATTTAAAACAAATTGTCAATATTACCAGTGTCAATGAATTGGCAATTTTGGCAGATTCTTTTAACCAAATGGCGAATAAATTACAAACTTACTTTGCTCAACTAGAGGCTACCAATCAAGAATTAGATCGCACAAATCAAGAGCTAGAAAACCGAGTTGAAAAACGTACCCTAGAGCTAAAAACCGCTAAAGAAGCAGCAGAAGTAGCTAATAAAGCCAAAAGTACCTTCTTAGCCAATATGAGTCATGAATTACGTACTCCTTTAAATGCAATTCTCGGTTTTACCCAACTTATGCGACGGGATGACCAGATAACGCGATCGCAATTAGAAAATTTAACAATTGTTAATCGCAGTGGAGAACATCTACTAGCCTTAATTAATGATGTGTTAGATATGTCTAAAATTGAGGCTGGACAAATTACTCTCAATCCTCATAGCTTTGACTTACATCACCTTCTTGACAACACAAAAAAGATGCTGAAGTTGAAAGCAGATACTAAAGGATTACAACTTCTTTTTCATTGTCATCCCGATACTCCTCAATACATTCGTACAGACGAACGCAAACTGCGCCAAGTCTTAATTAATCTCCTCAACAATGCCCTTAAATTTACTTCTGAAGGACAAGTAACTCTAAAAGTTTACCCCGATCCATCTGCAATCTATCATCTATCATGGGAAATTGAAGACACTGGAACAGGCATTGCTCCTGAAGAATCAGACAATTTGTTTGAATCCTTTACCCAAACAGAAGCAGGTAAAAAATCAGAAGAAGGAACGGGGTTAGGTTTACCCATTAGTCGTAAATTTGTACAATTGATGGGGGGAGACATTACCGTTAGCAGTACTTTGGGAAAAGGCACAGTTTTTCGTTTTCAAATTGTATCTGAACCTGCTATTACTGAGGAATTACAACCCCCAACCCCTAGTCAAACTGTCATTGCTTTAGAGCCAAATCAACCCAGTTATCGCATTCTCGTAGTTGACGATCGCTGGGAAAATCGGCAAATCCTCTTAAGACTACTCGAACCAGTTGGTTTTGCAGTCAAAGAAGCCGTAAATGGTCAAGAAGCGATCGCAATATGGCAACAATGGCAGCCTCATCTTATTTGGATGGATCTGCGGATGCCAGTAATGAACGGTTATGAAGCCACCAAATACATTAAATCAAATCTTCAAGAGCGAGCTACTTATATCATTGCCTTGACTGCATCTACTGTAGAAGAGGAACGAACAATTGTTTTATCGGCAGGGTGCGACGATTTTGTTCGCAAACCATTCAGCGAAGAAGTTACAGCGGTTTGCAGGTTTATAAGGGACAGTAGCAGCAGTGGGCAAACCAGTTACGCAGATGTTGGGGATTCATTAAATCCATCGCTATTTTAATCAGGGTATCAACCCTTTTGGAAGTTCTGGGA
>NZ_LR213894.1:13154-19490 GCF_900659865.1 Hyella patelloides LEGE 07179 | reverse complement strand
GTTCAAGTAAAGCCCTCAGTTAGGTTTAAAGCCGAGGGCGCGTCATTTGAATTTAGTTCAAATGCTTGAGTCGCCCGTTCCTGCATAAATGGCGCGAAAATAGAGAAATATAATTCAATAATTGAATCCTCTGACGATACAGCAGAGGTAATGACGAGTTACTCATTACTCGTTACTTATTACTCGTGAAGTTCGATATTTTTACGTAATTAATAATGTTTTGCTAGTAAATTTAAGGGAATATACATAAAAATTAGCTTGGTTGTTTTTTATTAATGTAGAGACATTTTATGTAACGCCTCTACACATCACAATTTGATATTACTGGTCTTTTAACCAGCTAAAATGAGCGCGAACATCTTTACCTACTTCTTCAATAGGGTGTTCGGCTTCACGACGACGCATTGCAGTAAAACCAGCCTTCCCAGATTGATTTTCTAGTACGAATTCACGAGCAAATTGACCAGACTGAATTTCTGAGAGAATCTTCTTCATTTCGGCTTTGGTTTGGTCGTTAACTATTCTAGAGCCACGAGTATAATCACCATATTCAGCAGTGTTAGAGATACTATCGCGCATTTTTGCCAAACCGCCTTCAACCACCAAATCAACAATCAACTTGACTTCGTGGAGACATTCAAAGTAAGCAAGTTCAGGTTGATAACCAGCTTCTACCAGAGTTTCAAACCCTTTTTGAATTAAAGCACTCAAACCGCCACAGAGAACAACTTGTTCGCCGAATAAATCAGTTTCAGTTTCTTCTCTAAAAGTAGTTTGTAAAATACCCGCACGTGTACCACCAATACCTTTAGCATAAGCCATAGCGCGATCGCGTGCTTGACCAGATGCATCTTGATACACAGCAAAGAGCGCGGGAACACCTTGTCCTTGTTCGTAGGTACGTCTTACTAAGTGACCAGGACCTTTAGGCGCAATCATGACCACATCAACAAATTCGGGGGGAACAATTTGACCGAAGTGAATATTAAATCCGTGAGCAAAAGCTAAAATGTTTCCTTCTTTTAGATTAGGTACGATTTCGTTTTCGTAGATACTTCTTTGTACTTCATCAGGAAGTAGAATCATAATCATGTCGGCTGCTGTTGCTGCTTCGGCGACACTATGAACCTTTAAACCTGCTGCTTCTGCTTTAGCAATCGATTTACTACCAGAATAAAGACCAACAATAACATTGACACCACTATCTTTGAGGTTCAAAGCATGAGCGTGTCCCTGAGAACCATAACCAATAATCGCTACTGTCTTACCACTTAATAAATCTAAATTGGCATCTGCATCATAATACATCTGCGCCATAATATTTCTCCCTACAATTCTAGTCTCGCAAACACATAATTATACCTGCATTTGGTTCATGGATAATTGGACTTTACTAATTTTCGCTATCTAACCTATAATTTTTAACTTTTAGTAGTCAAAACATTCCTCAAAATCGGAATTTTGTTTTCTTGCAATTTTCTCTTGAATATTATTAGATTTTGGTGACATTAAGTCAACTTCCCAAACATGACGAATAAGTTCATTATTAGAAACACGCTTGGAATTACCAGTACAATCTATTTTGCCTTCCATTATTGCTGGCTCTTGAACAAGATCGGCTTCAATATCTGTGGATTCACATAATGCTAAATGAACTGCTTGGCTTCTTCCCGATTGATGAATCATTACGCCATAATAACTCTTTAAGGAATTATTTTTAGGAGTTGCAGTGACTAATAAAACATCATCACTTTTATCACTTATTTCAAATGAATATGTAGGAACTTCTTGATTAAGATTTTCTTCAAGCTCATCCGTAGTTTCGTTACATAGATAGGCTATAAATTTATCATACAAGACAATGTTATATACTCTCGAACTGTCAATAAAATCAACAATTACATCTCTTACTAATTGCTCTTGTTTTTGATTTAATATGATATTCTCAACTTTAGATAGTACTTCATCTTTAAGCTTCAATTTAGAAGATGATTGTAATATTGTATTACAAGCGGAAGCCCTATTTATTGGGGTTAATGAAGCCTCTTTATCTTCACATTGCTGAATTATCTGGTTAACTTTGCTATTTTCGTTTTTTTTCTCTTCTTTAGATAACCCTAAATTTAGCACTAAGTAAGCAATTGGCATGACAAGCATCATTGAGAACATTCTGATCGTATTTCGTGTTTCCATAAATTTAATAAAACCAATCAACTTTGTTTATTATTCCCAAATATTCTGCTTGAAAATCACTAAACTAAAAGATAAATACTAATTAACTTATCACTGGAATTACCCAAAGATTATGAGCATTCAACTATATTACTGGGCTACACCCAACGGTCACAAAATAACCATCTTTCTCGAAGAAGCGGAAGTAGATTATCAAATTCATCCCGTTAATATTGGTAAAGGCGATCAATTCAAACCTGAATTTTTAAAGATTTCCCCCAATAATCGAATGCCAGCCATTATCGATACTGCACCTCCTGATGGTGGCGAACCGCTCTCTGTATTTGAATCAGGAGCAATTTTACTGTACCTGGCAGAGAAAACAGGAAAATTTTTACCTGATAACCTACGTAGTCGCAAAATAGTAACAGAATGGCTATTCTGGCAAGTTGGTGGTTTAGGGCCAATGGCAGGACAAAACCATCACTTCAGTCAATATGCACCAGAGAAAATCCCTTATGCGATCGATCGCTATGTTAAAGAAACCAATAGATTGTATGGGGTATTGAATAATCAATTAGCAGGAAGAGATTACATAGCAGGGGAATATTCCATCGCAGATATGGCTTGTTACCCTTGGATTGTTCCTCATGTCAAACAACAGCAACAACTGAATGATTTTCCCCATCTCAAACGTTGGTTTAATAGTATTGCATCTCGTCCAGCAGTAATTAAAGCATATGAAAAAGGTCAAGAGGTTGCCCGTCAGCCAACTGTAACCGAAGAAAGTAAAAAAATTCTGTTCGGTCAAACCGCAGCAAATCTTAAGCAGGATGAGTAATAAGTATCCTAATACAAGTGCTGATTGTTATATCTCCAAACTCTCATCAGATTGGCTAGATATTTAAAACAAAACTCAATATCTTAATTTAGTAATAAAATTTTCGGTATTTTAGCGATCGCTATTTGCCAAAGCTTAGTATCTTTAGTAAGTCTAACTAAAACTAAAGATACAACATCATGTGGTCTATTTATATTATTCGTTGTCGAGATCGCTCTCTCTATACAGGGATTTCTAACAATGTTGCCAAACGTTTTGCCGTTCATCAATTAGGAAATGCTCAATCGGCTAAATACACCAGAACTCGTCATCCCCTTCAATTAGTTTTCACTGCGGAAATTGGCACTAGATCGGCTGCGAGTACTGCTGAATATCAGATCAAAAAATTATCAAAAAAAACTAAAGAATTACTGGTAGCGGGTAGAATTTCTTTGTCTGCACTTGGTATTGTTTCATCAGAAAAGTAGACAGAAAAATTTCTCCAGGCTTTATTCATTAACCTTTGTGACTTCCTCCATAAATTATTCGGGTAAGATTTTAATTTTTTGACATTTTACCAAACGTTCGGTATAGTAAAACCAGCCAAAACAAAACAAACGTTCGGTTAAGAACCAAGAAAAACAACCATGATTAAACTCTACGGACACGAACTCTCTGGTAATGTTTACAAAATCAGACTCTTACTTGCTTTGCTTGAAATCGAATATGAATTTGTACCCATTGATGTATTTAAAGGAGAACATAAAACGCCTGAATACTTAAAACTCAATCCTTTTGGACAAATACCCGTACTAATCGATGGTGATAAAGTGTTTCCTGATGCGCAAGCAATCTTAGTTTATCTAGCTCGTCAATACGGTACTGAACAATGGCTACCCACTGAAGCAGAATCATTAAGTCGAGTTATACGATGGCTTTCTACTACCGCAGGAGAAATTCGTCAGGGTGTCGAATCAGCAAGATTATTTCATTTTTTCAAGGTGAGAACTATTGATATTGATGCTGCTACGCAAAAATCCGCTTTTATTCTCGATCTCATCAATCGCCATCTAGCAGATCGAGAATGGCTCGAATTAGAACATCCCACTATTGCAGACATTGCTGCTTTTCCTTACATTGCCCTTGCTCCCGATGGTCAAGTATCTTTGGAGGAATACCCTTATATTGTGGCGTGGATTGAACGCATTAAAAGATTGCCTGGGTTTGTAGGAATGCCTGGAATTGAAGCGGTTACTACTGCTTAAAGTAATGGAGATAATACTAATACTATGAATAATTCAGGCTGGTCACACACCGAATCGCCTTTTCACCCTGGAGAATTAGCAGTTCAAGCCAGATTAGGAATCCAAGATCGTATTGATAGACAAGGACGAAGGATTATTCGCGACTATTTAACAGAGCAACATCAAAAATTTTTTGCCCAATTATCTTATGTGATTATAGGTACAGTCGATAAATCTGGTAATCCTTGGGCTTCTATTTTGGTGGGAGAGCCTGGTTTTTTAGAGGTTATTGGCGATCGCAAATTACAAGTCAAAACTAAATTATTAACTGGAGATCCTTTAGCAGTTACTTTAAATGAAGGTATTGATATCGGCTTACTGGGAATTGAACTTCATACCCGTCGTCGCAATCGTATCAATGGAGTTGTAACCAAAATTAATGCGGATAATTTTGAAATTGAAGTAAAACAAGCTTTTGGTAATTGTCCCCAATATATTCAAGGTCGAACTTTTGAATCTGTAAAATCTAATCTTTCTCCTCAGATTAACGAAATAACATCTTTTGGAGAATGTGAGCGTAACCTAATTACTAATGCTGATACTTTTTTTATCGCTACAGCATATCAAGATGAATTTGCGAGTAATAATACTAATAAAGGTGTTGATGTTTCTCATAAAGGAGGAAAACCAAGTTTCGTCAGGATTGATAACAACCAAACTCTAACTATTCCTGACTTTTCTGGTAATAATCATTTTAATACCATTGGGAATCTAGAATTGAATCCCCGTGCAGGATTATTGTTTATTGATTTTGCAAGAAGCAATCTGCTTTATCTTACTGGTACTACGGAAATTATTTGGTCGGGAACAGAAGTTAGCTCTTATCAAGGAGCAGAAAGACTAATTCGTTTTCATTTAACACAAGGTTATCAAGTTGAAAATAGTCTTCCTTTAAGTTGGTCAAATCCCAAATCTTCAAAGTTTTTAGACCAGACAGGTTCTTGGTAAGCTAACATATATTTTTCAAAAGTAAAAACTTAGTGAATGTAATCCATACTATTGGAAATAAACACTACTAAAGCGATGCATTTCTAACTTTAATCGCAACATAAAGACTATGTAGTTCGCCGAATCATATCGTACCGTAAACACATTTCAATTAAAGATTTGGCAAAAGATAATAATGAGTAGATTAGAAGTGTTTTATTCGATTATCAAGTAAAAGTCTTTATTATTAGACAAGATTGAGAAAAATAATAAAGCGATCGCTTTATATTATAGTGAAGATAATATCGATTAAATATATCCATTTTCTGCTAAAAAACTAACGCTAATATCTGATTGCTGATGTTTATGACCCGTGCGATGACTAATTAAACGGTCTACATATTTGCCTAAAATATCACTTTCAACATTAACTAAATCTCCTGATTTCAAACAGGAAAGATTAGTTTCTTCATAGGAATGAGGAATCACCGCAGCTTTAAACCAACTACTATCAAAGGCGCATTCTGCCACAGTTAAACTAATACCATTAACCGCAATACTACCTTTAGAAACTAAGTAAGGAGCAATTTGTTGTTGCCATTGATTTTCCATTCCTGAAGGCGCACCGAAAGACATTTCCCAAGAGGTTTGAGTTGTTAAAGCTTCTTTTAAACAACCAATACCATCTACATGACCTGTAACGAAATGTCCGCCAATTTTTGCTCCTACTCGTAAAGAAGTTTCTAGGTTAACGTATTTAGCAGATTTTTCTCTTTGACCTAAAGTAGTACGCTGCGAAGTTTCTGGAGAAGCTGTGGCAATAAACCCTTGAGGCAAAATTGTTTCCACAGTTAAGCAAATGCCATCCACTGCTACACTATCGCCAATTTCTAAACTAGGTAAAATAGGGGATTTTTCCGCATTTTTAACTAAAATTTGGAGACTATCTCTAGTTTGATAATTAATTGTGCCAAGTTCTTGAATTAAACCTGTAAACATTTTTAGAGTAATATTGCGATACTTTTAATGTAAATAACTAAGCTCAAATATTTTCACTCTGAACTTATCTTAATTGATGCTTTATTTGCCTATGGGCGAAGTCTAATTTTTTCT
>NZ_LR213894.1:0-13071 GCF_900659865.1 Hyella patelloides LEGE 07179 | reverse complement strand
TTTTTTGATGCAGTAGGAAAATATGTGAAATATTAATATTAGTGTAGTTATTCAATGGATACTAAACTATTTTGTATCTATGCTGTTGAGATCGCTTGTATTCCTACCAAAATTACTTGAGAGGGTAAACTCATGATTGAAATGAAAGTTGCTGGTATTATGTTAGATGCCGTTACTCGTAGTCCGATTGTCTTACTCAAAGATAGTTCAGAACGTCGTGCATTACCTATTTTTATCGGACAGGATCAAGCAAGAGCAATTATCGCTGTATTGGAAAATCAGCCAAACCCTCGCCCATTAACCCATGAATTGATGGCTAATGTCTTTGATGCTTGGGAGCTGAATTTAGAAAAAATTCTGATTCATGCTCTGCGAGATAATACCTTTTATGCCATTCTTTGTTTGAATAAAGATGGAGTGAAAAAAGAAGTTGATTGTCGTCCTAGCGATGCAATCGCAATTGCTCTGAGAACCAATAGTCCAATTTGGGTTTTAGAGGAGGTTGTCGCAGATGCTTCGATTCCCGTGGATAGAGATGCTGACGACGCTGAAAGAGAAGCTTTTCGCGATTTTGTCTCCGATCTTAGTCCTAGCGATTTAATCAAAAAAAGTCGTCGTAGTTGAATCTTAAATAAATCAATGGAGTATCGAAGGTTTGGTCGCACAAATCTGAGTTTGTCTGTGTTTTCTTTGGGGACAATGCGTTGTTTGGCTTCTCCCCAAATAGCACTCACTACAATTAAAAAAGCGATCGCCTGTGGCATAAATCATCTTGAAACAGCTAGGGGTTACGGTAAAAGCGAGGAGTATCTAGGACTGTATTTGGCTTCCAATAATGCAGTACCCAGAGAACAAATTTACATCACAACAAAATTACCGCCTACTCCTGACAAACAAGCAATGGCGCAGTGGATTGATGAGTCTTTGAATAGGTTACAAACAGATTATATTGATTGCTTAGCAATTCATGGTATCAATACCCAGGAGCGTCTCAACTGGATTATTAAACCTAACGGCTGTCTATCGGCAATTCAAGCAGCACAAACCCAAGGAAAGATAAAATATATTGGATTTTCTACCCACGGCTTGTTAGAACTTATTTTAGAAGCAATTGAGACTGATTTATTTGCCTTTGTTAACCTCCATTATTACTATTTTTGGCAACGTCACCAGCCAGCGATCGCTTTAGCTCAAGAAAAAGACATGGGAGTATTTATTATTTCTCCTGCGGATAAAGGAGGCAGACTCTACAACCCTCCTGAAGCTCTACAAGATTTGTGTCAGCCTTTGACACCTCTAGAATTCAATTATCAATGGTTGTTAAGCGATCGCCGTATTACCACTCTTAGTATAGGGGCTAGTTGTGCTAAAGAATTGGAGACTGGGAGATGGAGAGACTGCGGGATAGAAAGATTGGGAGATAAGGGAAACCAGGAAGTAAGTACAAATGGCATTTGCCCCAATGATTTATCCGAAACCATTGAAAAAATAGATCGAAGATTACAAAAGCATCTCAAAGACACCTTAAAAAGCGATCGCTGTAGTCAATGTTATCAGTGTTTACCTTGTCCCGAAGAGATTAATATTCCTGAAGTGTTGCGATTACGTAATTTGGCTGTAGGCTATGAGATGAATGATTTTGGGCAGTATCGCTATCGGATGTTGGAAAATGCGGGACATTGGTTTCCTGGGCAAAAAGGCGATCGCTGTACGGAATGCGGTGATTGCTTACCTCGCTGTCCTGAAAAGTTAGATATCCCTAAATTATTGCAAGATACTCATCTACGTCTTAATGGCTCTCCTCGTCGTCGCCTATGGGAGTAATCAGTTATAGCGTTACGTATTAACGTTAAGACATTACTTATTACTCATTACTCATTACTTATTACTTAAATCACCAACGCCTAAAATTCGATTTGTGCTAATCTTTGCTGGAGCATTTTAGGGAAAATCGCATAATACTTTTTATTGAGAGGAGAAGGATGGGGTAAAGGAAGTAATATAATAGATTTTTGCTTACTATTTCCTCGATCGTCAGTAGCAGTTATCTCAACCACTAATTTTTCTTCATAGCGATCGCTTCTTTTAAAGTATCGATCTAATTCTCCTTTTTCTCTGTAACGTGCATACCATTTAAAAGCTTCTGTACCTAAAGTTATAATTTGGTTTCCTTGCCAATGAAATACTAATAAACGCTCTACATAAGGACGAAAACGCTCTTTTACCTTAACCGAATAAGCTTTATTCCCTGGTGGTTTATAAGGAACAGTATTGGTTAATAAAACGCGATCGCAAATAGTTTTTAATTCTTCAATAGAATTAGTTGTTTTACCATGAATTAATTGATAAAAACCCTGTCTCACTTTTGTCCCCGCAGCACCAATTAAAGGTTGTCTAGCATGAACTTCATCTTTTCCTAAATCTCGACCAAAAAAACAGAGAGGGCTTTGTAAATTACCTGCATATAATACAGGATAAGTAGGTTCTAGTTTAGCTGATTTGTATACAGGAATATCTATCGGAAATTCTTCTTTTTGAGCTTCTTTTTGAACTTGATTAATTAATTCTTGAATGTCAGACATTTATTAATATTTATCATTTAACATTTATTATTTATCCCATCGGGTATCGATACCCTATTTTATGCGATCGCTAATTGTTCCTAGCAAAACTTAATAATTAAATAGTTAACACACCGTTTATTTATGGTTTAGAGACTTCAAAACGCGGAATGGTCTGTACTCGATGATTTAACATTCAATCAGCATACAATTCTCTGTTCCTGAAGACAAATCTTTTGTATCGATAGAAAATTTTCAGCCTCTTTTTGAAAAAAGAGATAGTTTTTTCTCTAACCTGACTTAAAAATTTGGTTAAACTTTCTCATATAGACGACAAACAGTTTTCCCTAGCTTGTCATTTTGCTGATAGTAAACTTTTAGCCGATCTGGTTCTTGGTAATAGCGATCACGCAGTGCCTCGCTAAGAGCGAGATCGCGACAATTATAAACCCTTTCTGGTTGTTTTCGTCCATCAATACTAAGAATAGCTCGATATTCCCAATAATATTTAGCACTGCGTTTGATACGTAGTAAACATACTTGCTGTCTTGCAATATCCTGACAAGTAGCAGCTTTTGTTGCAGGTGCAATCATCCAAAAAGCTAAGACTAATAGTAGTAAGTAAAAACCTCTTCGTAACACAATAATTTTATTGTTTTTATAGTTCAACCTTAATTTATGGTTATTGTATTGTAGGGGTTCGGCACTGCCAAATTCTTACTTATTCCCACATTTTTCATTTGCTGGTATAGTTTCCATCATTTTCTTGGGGTTAGGAAGATTAAGATTACTCATCAAATCAATAAAACTTTGTGTACTTCTACCGGCAAAACGAGGATTCCATTGCTTTTCTTCACCAATAGTAGAAACAGTTTGCCCCCTGTAATCATGACCAGGATACACTAGAGTCTCATCAGGTAGAGTAAATAGTTTTTGTGTCACTGAATCGTATAATGTACCAGGATCGCCATTTTGAAAGTCTGTCCTACCACAACCGCGAATAAATAAAGCATCCCCTGTTAGTAAATGTGTGTTGTTAACTAAATAGGCTACATGACTATCAGTATGGCCAGGAGTAGCGATCGCTTTTACTACAATGTTACCAATTTTTATAGTTTCTCCATCTTCAATATGGCTATCTGCACATTCAGCTTGGGCATTTTTTGGCACAACACCCCAACAATTAGTTATTTCTCGTAATTTACCTGTTCCTGTAATATGGTCAGCGTGAATATGGGTTTCTAAGCAATAACGCAAAGTTAAACCTAATTCTTGCAATAGTTTTAAGTCTCTTGATACTTGTTCTAGAACAGGATCGACTAAGATAGCTTCTTGACTTACTAGATCGGCTGCCAAATAAGTATAGGTGCTAGAGTCGCGATCGAACAGTTGGCGAAATAACATTTTGTTGTTTCTGATTTAAATTTTTTTTCTTGTCATAACCAGTTAAACAAATAATATCAGTATTAGAAGTGTTAAAAGAATCAGCAAAGATCACTTTTTTGGATTTAAGAGCAACGATTATCAATTTTTATTCGTTTCTTTAGCCAACATTAGATAATTTTGTAGTGGTTTTAGTAAAGCTTGTTTGACTTCATCTTTTACCGAGGGAACATCTAATTTAGTTTTCATTGGATACGCAAAAACTGGCTTATACATAATTACATGAATCAATATTAATTGCGGATTCCACTCAACTTGTTGTAATACCTCTAAGAAACCTTCAACATGACTCCCATTATCAAAAGTTCTAATTCCATTGACCCAAGATAAAACTTTTTTTTGTTCGCAAACATCCTCAAAAGCTGCAACTTCAATAAACATATTTTCTTGTTGTAGTTTTAAATGAAAAGGTTTATTTTTTATTCGATAAGGAATAGGAGGATCGAGAAATAGTGAGCCTAACATTTCTAATCCTTCAGGGGCAAAAAAACATTCTTCTTGAAAATAAACTTTTAAGCCACTAAATAAATGAGCTATTTCAAATAAAGCCTTACGAATCACATTCAATCTTGGCTTTGATATTCCAAAAATTTCGGCATCGGGAATTAATTCTATAGCTGTTCCTTTACCATTACCTTGTTCGATAATAGTAGGATTATTTTGAGCAATTCCTCTAACAAAACTTTGCGACCAAAGTAAACCATTACGCCAACTTTTTATAGTTAATTGAGAGCTAGCAATGTTTATCGGAGCGATTCCTCCCCCATTACCAACTAAATGAATATGCGGGCTGTGTCCATCTTTTGATGGTGTAAAATGGAAATTAGTTAAAAATTCAGTTGCTAAACTAATATTTTCTACCCTACTTGGTTCATCAAAAGGAAAACCAAGAGCATCGTCTATGACTGTAATCGTTGAATCTTGAATTGTAACCTTGACAAAAGTTGCTTCATCTACCAAGAAGCGATCGATAATATTGGCTACCAATTCGTAAATAAATTGCTCGACACCCCGTTCTCCAACACTACCAAAAAACATTCCTGGTCGGCGACGAATTGATTCAATTAATTCTTTTTGAGTAGGCTGATATTGAGTCATTATATTATTTTTATAATCTTATTTTTTTCAGACTTATTATATAATACCAATTCTTTTTCACTAGCTACATAAATAGAAAGTTATTTATTTTATTGTTTTCTCTCTTGCCTTATGCGAAGCGGTATCCTTTAGGACTTGCCTCTTGCCTTTTTAGTAGCTCAAGGTTTAACAAACGCAGATATTGGAAAACAGCTATGGATTAGTGAAAATACAGTAAAAAAACTTAAAAAAAATGTTTACCAAGTTAGATGTCTCTACCAGAACAGAAATGGTTTTTGAGTTAAAAGATATTTTATAAAGATAAAACTTTCTATCTCTAACCAAAGAAAGGTCATGAGAGATACCAAAAATTGATAAACTAACAGTCGGCAACTTAATAATCACGATAAAGATAACTATGTTAGACGAACAAGCTAAAAAGACGATGTTGCGTAAGATTCCTCATGGCTTGTATATCTGCGGTGTCAGAGATGGGGAAGAAATGAATGGCTTTACTGTTAGCTGGTTGATGCAATCTTCTTTTAAACCCCCTTTAATCGTTAATTGTGTTAAGCAAGGTACTACTTCTTACGAAATGATTCAAAAAACAGAAGTATTTGCCATTAGTTTTCTTGAAGATGGACAAAAAGACTTGGCTGCTGAATTCTTTAAACCTAAAACTAGAGTAGGGAATAAATTTGAAAATGTCGAATTCTATGAGGGAGAAGCAACAGGTTGTCCTATAATTAAAGATTCTTTAGGCTATGTGGAGTGTAAAGTAGTAGGCAAGGTAGCAGAAGGCGATCATACAGTTTTTGTCTCGGAAGTCATTAGTGCAGGAATTCACCGTGAAGGAAAACCGTTGTTATTAGAAACCACAGGCTGGCAATATGGTGGTTAAATAATAAGCTAGGAAACTAATTTATTGGTTTTTCTGGGTTGAAATTTTAAGTACGTTTAAACTGACATCTTGTATCAGCATTAATAATTGCCAGAGATTCAAATCTCTGGCTAATCAAAAAAGTCTTAATTAAGAAGAATATATTAATATTTTTTTCAGAAAGACAGCAAACTTTCTCATTAGCTGGCAATAGGTTAAAAACACTCAATGATTCATACTTGCAATTTAAGATTTAAACAAGTTATTTAGTGAATCTCCGATATTTTTTAAATCGTTTTCAACATTTTTCAAGTTATCTTTAATATCATTTTCAACATTTTTTAAATTCTTGTTGATATCAGCAACCTGATAGTTTATTTTAGTATCATAATTTTGTTGTGTCTTTGGCGATGAACTAACAGATTTTTGTTTTTTTTGGTTAGTTTTCGCTGAATTTTGCTTAACATTTTCAGATATATCTGCTGTTTCGTGCTTCTCTTTAGGTATCGATAAATTATTTTGAGAAGACTTAAAATTACTTTTTTGTTCGGTTTGATTTCTAATCGGAAAAAGATAAACTATATGTCCTTTTTCTGTAACCTCAAAAGTAGCATCAAATTCTACTGCAAATTGCTCTAGATATTTTTTAGCATCTTTACCAGATATATTAGCTGCGATCGCTAAATCAAGCTCTGTAATTGAACCCTGATTATTTTGGATGAGATTAAAAAAGATTTCTCTGATTCTTTTATCTAATTTTTTAGAGTCTGAAAATAAGTTAGTCAGCCACGGTGTCAGCTTCATATACTAAATAATATTAATTGTGATTATAATTATAAATCAACTAAAAGCAACTTAATCAAAAACATTTATATCTTGTAAAAAAAACGTTAAGCCAGATAAAAGGATACTCATACTACTATTAACGGATTAATGATTACTGATTACTACTAAATAATGCAACTAATTGATTGGCTGATTGTTATTTTTTATTTTGTATTCACAATGGGATTGGGATTATATCTTTCTCGTCGTGCTGCTCAAAGTTTAGAAGATTTTTTTATTTCTGGGCGATCGCTTAGTTGGTGGTTAGCTGGTACAAGTATGGCTGCTACTACCTTTTCTGTTGACACCCCTCTGATAATCTGTGGGATAGTTTCAACCAGAGGAATCGCAGGGAATTGGGAATGGTGGAATTTTGGAATTGCTCATGTTATTTTAATTTACATTTTTGCTCGACTGTGGCGCAGATCGGAAATTGTTACCGATGCAGAGTTAACCGAGATTCGTTATGGGGGAAAAACAGCAGCTATTTTAAGAGCAACTAAAGCCTTTTTGTTTGCTGTTCCCATTAATTGTATTGGCATTGGCTATGCTATGTTAGCCATGATTAAAGTGGTTGGTGCGCTACAATTGTGGGAAAGTTTAGGGTTAAATCCTGGGGATAATGGCAAAATTTGGAGTGTAGTTGCTATTAGCTTGTTTGTCTTACTTTATTCTGGCTTTTCTGGTCTTTGGGGCGTGGTAGCGACTGATTTTTTTCAATTCTTTTTAGGTTTATTCGGAGCGATCGCTGTAGCTATAGTTGCAGTTAATCATGTGGGAGGAATTCACCAATTAATCCCCAAAATACAAAAGATACAACAGGTTAGCGATCTTGATATCTTGTCTTTCTTTCCCCTCAGCTTTGATGGCGGTTTAAATTTAAAGTGGAATGATGCAGCAGGAATTACCGCTACTACCTTTTCTGCTTATGTATTTTTGCAATGGTGGTCTTTTCGTCGTAGTGATGGGGGAGGAGAATTTATTCAAAGAATTGCAGCATCTAAAGATGAAGCCGAAGCCGAGAAAGCATCCTGGTTTTTTAATGTTTTACACTATGTTATTCGTACTTGGCCCTGGATTATCGTAGCGTTAGTTGCAATGGTAATCTACCCTGATTTAGAAGACCCTGAATTAGGCTATCCCAAACTGATGCTGGACTTTCTTCCTCCTGTAATGTTGGGTTTAGTAGTATCATCTTTAATTGCTGCTTTTATGAGTACGGTTTCTACTTCGATTAACTGGGGTGCATCTTACCTGACTAACGATCTTTACTTACGTTTTGTGAGACCTAATGCTACTCAAGCAGAATTAGTCTCTATGGGTAGAATGGCATCTGTGTTAGTTACACTACTAGGAGCGATCGCAGGTTTCTACTTTAATGATATACGTACAGTGTTTCGTTTAGTAATTGCGATCGGTACAGGGCCAGGTTTAGTCTTAATCTTACGCTGGTTTTGGTGGCGTATCAACGCAGCAGCCGAATTAACCGCCATGTTATCGGGCTTTATTTGTGGTTTGTTAACTAGCGAAATTCCCCAAGGAATTATGACAAATCTGATTCGTGTCTTACCCTTTACCGAAAATATTTTATCTCCAATATTGCAATTTCAAACCTTTCTTAATGAACAATTATTTGCCGACTTTGGCACTAGATTACTAATTATTTCTTCTGTTACCTCAATCGCCTGGATCGCTGCAATGTATCTCACCCCGCCAGAATCAGATGAAGTACTAGAGCAATTCTATCTTCGTGTACGACCAGGGGGAATCGGTTGGCGCAAACAAAGGAAGTGTACGGGAGTTGCTGCTGCTCAAAATTTAACCCAAGATTTCTCTAAAGTAATAGCTGCGATTCTGCTGCTGTTCGGCTCGATGTTTACCGTAGGAGGTTTTTTACTCTTACAACCCCTAACAGGCTGGATTTGCCTCATTCTTACCGTTGTTAGTGGCTTTTGGTTACGCAGACTTAATAAGCTTTCAGTTACTTAATCAAAAATATTATTGATTGCTTACAGAAAGATGAATCAATTATCACTCATCAGTAATCAGTTATTTTCGATTTTGGGTTGAAGCTCCTCAGCTTAATTTTATTTTCTCTTTAATTAGGACACCACGACATCACAACTTCTTAAATGTTTGTTTGCTTTTGACTTGCTACTTTTGACTTATTCTCTTTCATCCTTTCTCCTTAATTTTATGTTGTTGAAACGCAGAAAAATAAGCTAAATTGAAAACTCAAGTTAACTTAACAATTTTTTCTTGATTACTTAGGTAAAATAGCAAGTAAATTAAGAAGTCTTGAAACTTCGATCGCCCTGTTAAATTTATAACATTAAACAACATAAAGTACGCCTGTGAGAGATAGAAGACGCAATACTCCTAATAATCGCGATCTAACCAAAACTAACGAGCAAATTCGCTTTCCTCAAATTCGAGTCATTGATGCAGATGGCTCTCAGCTGGGAGTTATTACCCCTAGAGAAGCTTTAGCTATAGCCAAAGAAAAAGAACTAGATTTAGTGCTAGTTAGCGAAACAGCGAAACCTCCTGTTTGCAAAATCATGGACTATGGCAAATACAAATACGAACGAGATAAAAAACTTAAAGAAGCGAAAAAGAAACAGCACAACGCAGATGTTAAAGAAGTGAAAATGCGTTACAAAATCGAAGAACACGATTATAATGTGCGAGTCAAAAATGCCCAGCGTTTCCTCAAATCAGGAGACAAAGTTAAAGCCACAGTCAGTTTCCGTGGTCGGGAAATTCAGCACTCTAACTTAGCAATAGACTTACTTAAAAGAATGGCTGCCGATCTTGAAGAATTTGCTGAAGTTCAGCAATCACCGAAAAGAGAAGGGCGTAACATGATGATGATGCTTGCACCCAAGAAGTAATGAAGTACCATTTTAATGAGATAGTAAAAAGATTGACGGGGTAACTAGTGGAAGAGGGGACACAGAGAATGTTTGTTCCCAAATGGGAAAACTACACCACAATTGTTACCAATAATCATCGTAAGTGAAATGGGGTGGGCATATCTTGATGCGTGATGCCCTAAAGGACTTCCTTCGGTCGCGCGACGCTAAGCTAGTCCTTTAGGGGAGCGATTCCTTTAGGGGCTTCGTGATTAGTCGCGAACATTCATCGTACCGAGGTAGCATCGCTTGCTGCCCACCTTACCTTCGTTTCTAAGCAAAATAATTGGGAGATTTACTGTTGATTCGCTTTGGTATCTTGCACTGCAATCCAAAAGAGAATCATTGTTACAGGGATGCTGATAGCTAAGATAAGAGTAGTGGTAGTGCTACCTAATTCAGGTTGTCCAGAAGAAAGCTCAAATACAGAACCGACTGCTGCGATCGCACTAATGCAACACAATGCCAGACAGATGCCACTTTTTACGGTAATTGGTGTCACTTTAAATAGTTTTCCTTAATGTTTTGTGATAATTAGCTATCTATTATTTAATCGGTTCAACGGCACTTACGGCAAATCCTTTTTTCTGTAATTCTTCCGTCAGAGCAATCTCGTTTTCTACCCGATCCACAAACATGACTCCATTAAGGTGATCCATTTCGTGTTGAATAGCTCTAGCTAACAAGTCAGAAGTTTGCAATTTTTTGGGTTTCCCATTTTCATCTTTATAGCTAACTTCTATCGCTTCGGGGCGATTTACTTCCAGGTACACCCCAGGAATACTTAAGCATCCCTCATCGGAGTTACAAGTCTGGCTGCTATAGCGAGTAATTTTCGGGTTAATTAGCACCAAAGGAAGATTGTCAGGATTATCAGGTTCGCAGTCGATAACAATTAATTGCTTATTCACACCCACTTGAGGGGCTGCTAAACCAATCCCATCGGCACTATACATCGTTTGCAGCATTTCTTTAATTAAGGTGCGAATCTTGTCATCAACCTTGGCAATTCTTTTCGCTGGTTGACGTAAAACGCGATCGCCTAAATAATGAATTTCTAAAGGGGGATTTTTTAATTTTTTCTTTTCTACTGCGAATACTGAAACCATGAATTTTTTGGTATTAAATTAGTTATCGTTTTCTATCTTAATGTTATCGTATCAACCAATATATGCTGCCGATCGAGGGTCGAGAAATCCTAACTATGAAGTCGCCCAGTTGTGATGTCGGTAGAAGACGTTTCATGCGATGCGCAGCGAGTCCTTTAGGGAAACGTCTGTACGGGAAAAGGGATGAGAAAAGTAAGCCGATTACCGATTATTGATTATTTTCACAGCCCAAGCCCCCAAAGCAGCGATCGCTTCTGCTAAGATACTAATGACACGATAGAGGGCGACAGATAATAAGATCGTGGCTTGAGGAAATGTTTCTTGGGGTAAAAGGGCGATCGCTGTTGCTTCAAAAACCCCGACTCCTCCTGGTGCGCCAGGAACAACTAAACCCAACAACCAGGCAATACTAAAAGCACTAAGCAATGCAGGAATTTGGGAAGGGACGATCGTTTGGAATGCCATCACTGTAAATAAAAAGCCCGTACCTCGAAACAAGACAAACCCTATTTCTCCTAAAAATGGCAACCAAGGATAAGTTTTGAGCTTCACCTTTTGGGCTGCTTTCCCTTCTCCTTTAGTCTTACTGAGACGATGTATAAGAGGGTTCAGAATACGGGGATGAATACCAATTAAAACGACTAGTAAAGCAACCATTTGCCCTAACAATATGGGGAGGCTAAAGTTAGTATCTACTAATCCGAATAGGGTACTGAAAATCGCTATTAACAGGGCAGAAGCAGCCATTAATAAGGGTTCTAACACCACACTTAGGGTAGCAGCCCCAGCAGAGCCTCCTTGCTTTTTAATAGCGGAAATACGCCCGTAAAAGTGCCAGACATTTCCTGGTAGATATTTGGCAATGTTAGTAATTAAATAAACTCTAATTCCTGTAAATAAGCCTAAAGATTGCTGAAAAATAGCTAAAATACCAGTCCAAACCCAACCAGACCAAATATGAGCTAACAGAGTACAGCTGAAAGCGATCGCCAGTATCGACCATCCCTGACTATCAATAGTAATATCAGATATCTCTGCAAAACGAGCTTTAAAAGTTTTGAGTAAAAAGAACAGTGTTCCCCCTAAAATAAACCAACGTAAATAGGGTTTTACTCGCGCTAAAATCTGTGGGATCATCTGAAATATGTCAAAAAATTGTGATTTTAAGCTCTCATATTCATAGCTCGATCAGTTCTTAGCTCTCAGCTATTGGCTTTTACCTAGCTTATACCAAAATGCTCTTTCACAAATATTATTTAGTACGCCTGATGTGAATTAGCTTCGTTGAAAAATGACTAGTTCGTAGCTTTAAGCTTTAGGCTTTAAGCTAATAGCTTAGAAAGATGCCAAGCAACTTACATGATGTGTCTTTGTGCAGCTTAAGTTCTCTACTTTCAATATGAGTAATCTCATTCTCTGAAGGCTTATAGCTTATGGCTTATGGCTTATAGCTTGAAACAAATTTCTCTGATTTTTAATTCACATAAGACGTTTAGTTAGAACTTATGCAACCTACACTACAGCTAGAGTGGGTATTGCACTAAAGTATATGCGAAGCGGTATCCTTTAGGACTTCCTTCGGTCGCCCACCCTACTTCTGACACGACGACACGACGACCTACTTATTTTCGACTCTGGCTAAACCATCTATGGCAGACTGCCAATCTTGTTTAAGCTCGACCGCTTTTTGATAAGCTTCTCTAGCTTTGCTATACTGTTGTAAAGATTCTGACACTAAACCTCGACCATACCAAGATTCAGGAGATTGAGGATTAATCTCAATAGCTTGTTCGTAAGCTTCTAAAGCAGCAATATTATTTCCTACAGATTTGTAAGCATTTCCCAGACCTATTAAAGAAGGTAAATAGTCCTCTTTAACTGCAAGAGCATTTTCATAAGCAGCAATCGCTTCAGAATAATCTTGTTCTTGAAAATAGAGTTTACCCAAGTTATTCCAGGGGACAAAACTTTGATCGGGGTTTAATTCAATCGCTTGTTGAAAATCAGCAATTGCTTTACTTGCTTCTCCCAATTTGGCATAAGCATCGCCTCGATTGTTCCATGACCAAACGGAATCTGGATTAAGAGAGATCGCATTATCATAGGCGACAATGGCTGAATCGTATTGGTTTAAGTTATCTAGAGCCAATCCCTGACAATTCCATAATTGATAGCTCTGATAATGTCTTAGTGCTTCTTGACAGGTGGCTAAGGCATCTTCATACTGATTCAACCGATTTAATGCTTTAGCTTTTTGCAAC
>NZ_LR213893.1 GCF_900659865.1 Hyella patelloides LEGE 07179 | reverse complement strand
TGTCTCAATCAACAGAGACTTTAGGGAGTCCGTTAGTTCCAGCATTTCAGTTTCTATGTCTTTTGATAATACTTGATTTTACTCCTTTACTTCTCTTATTTGGAAGCTTTAATTATTTGCTACTCCCTAAAGTAAACGATTTTTGCGGTCATTTTTGGGGTGTTGCTGAATAGACAGTGGATTAACTAGGAATAGGCACTCTTTTAAATCTTAAGTAATGTATTAAAAGTCGAACAGAATACTTAAGCATTTGAATCGATTTTGAGTAACATAAAGTAGTAGTGTAATAAATGATTGTACTTGTTCGATCTGCACACCACTATAGTTTTCTTATCTTAAGCACAATTAACATACTGCGACATCTCACGAGTGTGAGAACTGCTATATATAAATTATAAAAGGAAGAGATATTTACTATTGACATTTTGCTAAAACACCTCTTCCTTGACTTATGAACTATGACTTATGAACCATTTAGTATTCTGGCACTAGCGATATTTTGCGGTAAGAATCCAACACAGAGTAGGAGACATAATCGCAGTAAAAATAGTAATAATGCCAATTATCCAAAGCAAATCGTTATTAACTAAATTCATGGTAGTTACCTCTGAAGTAGAACTGTATAAAGCGCGTTCCTTCGAGAGATTTTCTCTACTTCCGTCTATCTAAATTTTAGTTAGATAGATGAACGATGTATCGACTGTATACTCTTATTTTATCACACCTAATTATTGTCTGAGTTTGGCACACACAATCATCATTCAATCTTTAACTTAGTTTAAAATTAGCTATTCAGATAAACACATTTACAGAGATCGGTAGGTAGGTTTAGTTAATTTAAAAATGATTGGGGTGGGTAATAGGCATTGGTAACAAGTTAAGAAAATGTACAAGAAGTTAAGTCCATGAAAATACGGAATTAAGAGCATTTTCAACTAATGATGGAAACAGATCGGGTAAAGCGATCGCCTCTGATTAAATGGCACATTCACCAAAAAGCAGCTTTGATCGTGCGAGAAATAGAAGATTTGCTCAAACTATATGTTTACAATCAACTGAGCTTATTCTCTTTTGTTTCAGGTGGACATTTATTGATGCCTACTTACTTAAACCTATCAATCTATCCTGTTGCCAATCCCAAAATAAATGAGTTTTATCTTTTAACTTTAAGATTAATTGAGAACTTTTGGCTATTTTTCCCACCACAGCACAAGTAATATTTTGTCTATAAAACTGTTCTTTGACTTCATCTATTTTGTCTGGATGGACACTCAGTAAAAAACCATAACTAGGAAAGCACAGTAACCAAGTTTCTAGAGATATATCTAAAGGATGAATAATACTATCTATTTCTAAAATCGCACCACAACTAGAGGCTTCGATTAGCATTAGTAAAGTACCGATAATGCCTCCCATACTGATATCTTTTCCTGCATGACAAAGATTGTTTTCTGCTAAATATGGCAAAATTTGTAAATTCTGTTGCAGCTTAACAGGATTGGCTTGAGTCGCAGCGTTCCAAAAAGGAAATTGAGGGTGCATCTTTCCCTGAAGATTAATTGCTGTAACTAATAAATCTCCTGGTTGTGCATGGAAACTGCTAATTAATTTTTTGGCTCGACCTAAAATAGCTACAGATAGAGCATTATAAGCACTTTTCAAATTAGTATGTCCTCCTACAATTGGCACATTGTAAGCTTGAGAAGCTGCTTTCATCCCTTCTAAAAGTGGTGTTGCTTGAGCCGTCTTTTTTGTCCAAATTGTATCGACAACAGCGATCGCATTTCCTCCCATTGCTGCAATATCACTCACATTAACCATCACCGCACACCAACCAGCAAACCAAGGATCGGTTTCTAATAATACGTGCCACATTCCCTCTGCTGCAAGAAGTAAATAGCCATCGCCATCGGGGATAGCAGCACAATCATCTCCTACTGGTATTTGACAATCTTTTTGTAAACCTAGAATCTGGCTAGCAATTTGGATATCTTGTTTTTGATTGATGCCTAATGATTTTTTAAGGTTGGTGGCTAATTTTTCCAGAGTGCTATCCATGATTTATAAAAAACATATTTATTGATTTAATTGGCAAAAGATTATCCAATAAGGGTTTGGCATTGTCTGCTTTCATCTTTGTAACAAAGAACACTTTATAAAATTGCAATTTTTTGTTTCAATTAGATAAAGCGTTCTATTTAAAAATACACATATTATGATTTCTGAAACTACTACAGAAGAAAAAACTCCGCTTCGTCCCTTAGACAAGGAAGGCTTAAAAAATTTAGTTGCTAAAGCCCAAGAAAATCCCACAGAAGTAAAAACCTTAAAAATTAAAACTGTCTGTGAAGGAAAATTTCGTAACCTTAACTATGCTCGCGATCTTCCCGTACAGGTTGTAGATGAACCCCCTGGACTTTTAGGGGATAATACAGCACAAAATCCTTCAGAAATATTACTTTCTGCTCTCGGTTCTTGTCTTTCTGTCGGTATTCATGCAAATGCTCGCGCTAAAGGCATTGAGCTAACTAAACTAGAATTGGAACTAGAAGGCGATATTAATATTACTAGCGTCTGGGGAATTAATGGCGGTTCAGAATCTCCTCTGGGTATTACTGATGTACGTATCAAAGCCCATGTAGAAGGAAATGCTAGTCAAGAAGAATTAGCCGAGTTAGTAGCTCATGCTAATCAATGGTCGCCCATTTCTAATACTGTTCGCAATCCAGTCAATTTAGAAGTTAAACTAGCATAAGTAACTAATTTAACTACAAGTAATTACAGTTGCGCTTTCAATGTAAGGCGTATTATTTTTGAAGTAATACAGTAAGCAAAGAATAATTCCTTTTGATGTAATTATTTAGTACGCAAAGCGCAACACCCAAAAGAAAGTAATAAATAATTTAAGGATGGGGGAAGCAAAAGTAGAGATTTTATAGTCCCAAGGTTCGCTTATCTCCCTTAATCTCAAATATTTTTTTATATTAAAAGTATTGTCATACTAATTTGTCAAAACCCAAGCAACCATTTAATAGAAGCTATTTATGTTATCTACGGAAAAACCCAAAGCCAAAACTAATACAACAATCGCTAATTTGCAAGTTGCGACTAAAAAGGACTTAGCACCAAAAGTAAAAGATATCGATCTTAAAGGTGAATATCCCTACAGCTTTATGGCACAAATCGGGAGTTTGGGCGGATTTGCTCAAACCGTACCTCAAGAATATGGCGGTGTTTCAGGAGAAGTCAAAACTGCTCTACAGGTAATTGAAACTGTTTCAGAAACTTGCTTAAGCACTGGGTTTATTGGCTGGTGTCAGATTGCTACAGCTTGGTACATTCAAAATGGTGATAACGAATACTTAAAACGCGAAGCATTACCAGATATTGCTACAGGAAAAGCTTTAGCGGGAACAGGGTTATCTAACCCCATGAAACACTTTACGGGAATTGAAAAGATTGCTCTAACTGCGACTAAAACTAATGGTGGATATGTCGTTAATGGAATGTTACCTTGGGTTTCCAACTTGGGTAAAGGACATTATTTGGCGATCGCTGCTGAAATTGCCGACTCCGATGATTATCTAATGGCGGTGGTAAAAGAAGATTTTCCTGGGGTAACTTTTAAATGTAATGCTCACTTTATTGGTTTGGAAGGTACTGGTACTTATAGCTGTGTTTTCCGCGATGCTTTTATTCCCGATGAGTGGGTTTTAGCTGCTCCCTGCGAGGCTTATGTTAATCGAATCAAGCCAGGATTTATCTTAACTCAAGTAGGAATGGGTTTAGGCTTGGTTAAAAGTTGTCTCGATTTAATCAATCGCTCCAATAAACAATTGGGTCATGTAAACTGTTTTCTTGATGATTGCGTTGAAGATATTGCTCAAGATTTGAGTATTGCTCGTTTTAAAGCTTACGATTTGGCTGATGAAATAGTGAATCAACAGTCTCAGTTAGATTCAGACTACCTAGCAGCAGTTATTCAATCTCGTCTCACAGCTTCGGAATTATCTTTAAGAGCTTCTCAAGCAGCAATGTTACACGCAGGAGCAAGAGCCTATTTAGAAGGTAGCCCCCAAGAAAGAAAGTTGAGAGAAGCTTACTTTGTGGCTATTGTTACTCCTGCTATTAAGCAACTTAAGAAAATGCTTTATGTATTGTCTCAGAAGCCACTTTCTCAAGTTGGTAGTTAGCGATTAAAGCTTTTTATTTTTAACAAGTATCAATCAAACTAAGTTGAGGGCACCTCAATTTTAGACCAACTAGCGATTGCTTTTTTAGCGATCGCTTTTTTTGTCACCATTAAGACACAGATAGAGATGGAATAAATCGTTGTCACGACTCCCGTGTTCGCTCGCCAATCTTTACCGAATTTATACTGATAATTTTAATCCAGACTAATTTTGTCGGGTATGTTTGACGAAATTTTTTTGAGCGTGCTATTATCAGTTCACTGAATATACGGAATAGATTCAAAACGAGTAATCATCATGACTCAGGCAACTGTTACCAAAGCGCGCACTTTCACCCACTTAGTTTCCAAAGAAGGTGGAGTAAAATATCCTCTCGAAGCACTTAACGTTTGTGAAGAAACTTTCTCCCCTTTAGAAGTGGCTTACGACTACGATGCAATTCGCGCTCAAGTAAGCAGAGAAACAATTGAAGCAGGTCCTAACTCCATTTGGCGTTATAAAGCATTTTTACCCGTAGAAAGTGAAAACCCCATTGATGTGGGTACAGGGATGACTCCCTTGGTTAAGTCAAATCGTTTAGCTCGTCGCCTGGGTCTAAAAAACCTTTATATTAAAAATGATGCAGTTAATATGCCTACCCTCAGCTTTAAAGATCGAGTGGTATCTGTGGCATTAACTCGCGCTAAAGAATTAGGATTTTCTACTGTATCCTGTGCTAGTACTGGTAACTTAGCCAATTCTACTGCTGCGATCGCTGCTCGCGCTGGTTTAGACTGCTGCGTCTTTATCCCTTCTGATTTGGAAGCAGGTAAAGTATTGGGTACTCTAATCTACAACCCCACATTAATGGCAGTAAAAGGCAACTACGATCAAGTAAACCGCCTTTGCTCTGAAGTAGCTAATACCTACGGTTGGGGATTTGTGAATATCAACCTCCGCGCTTACTACTCTGAAGGTTCAAAAACTTTAGGTTACGAAGTAGCAGAACAACTAGGTTGGAAACTACCCGATCATGTAGTAGCACCCTTAGCATCTGGTTCACTATTCACTAAAATTTACAAAGGCTTCCGTGAATTTGCCAAAGTAGGTTTAGTAGACGATAAAAACGTTCGTTTTAGTGGCGCGCAAGCAGAAGGCTGTTCTCCTATTTCTCAAGCATTCAAAGAAGGTAGAGACTTTATCTCTCCAGTTAAACCTAACACCATTGCCAAATCCATTGCAATTGGTAACCCTGCTGATGGCGTATACGCTTTAGATGTAGCTCGCAAAACCCAAGGTAACATTGAAGATGTCACCGATGCAGAAATCATCGAAGGAATGAAACTTCTCGCAGAAACAGAGGGTATCTTCACTGAAACTGCTGGCGGTACTACTATTGCAGTATTAAAAAAATTAGTCGAAGCTGGCAAAATCAACCCCGATGAAACCACTGTAGTTTACATTACTGGTAATGGCTTAAAAACCCAAGAAGCAGTACAAGGTTACGTTGGTGAACCCCTCCTCATCGATCCGAAACTGGATAGCTTCGAGCGTGCTTTAGAGCGTTCTCGCACTCTAGAACGTCTTGAATGGCAACAAACTATTGTTTAATTATTATTTATTAGTCCCGTCAAGCGGGATCGAGATGGTTAGTGGTTAGTGGTTAGTTTCTTATTCTTATGAGTTTTTGTAAATAACCTTTGATGAATTAGCAACTGATAAATGGCTACTAATACATAATTACTGACTGCTTCACCTACTTCCTCATTCCTCACCCTTAAAAATATGGCTGTAAAAGTATTAATTCCCACTCCCCTGCAAAAATTTACTAACAATCAAGCTACTATTGAATGCAATGGTGGTAATATCGACGAGTTAATCGATTCTTTAGAAATTAACTGTCCTGGTATTAAATCTCGTATTTGCGATGACACTGGTAAACCCCGTCGTTTTTTAAACCTATATGTGAATAGTGAAGATATTCGCTTTTTGGACAACACTGATACTGCTCTCAGCGATGGTGATGAAGTGAGTATTGTTCCTGCGGTTGCTGGAGGCTAATCAAAGTTTTTTCAAGTTATTCCGTAACAGGAGATGGGCTTTATTGTCTATCTCTTTTTTTATGTTTAATTTAATCTATAGCAGTACGTTAATGAGTTTGGATATCGACACCTATCAACTACTAACAAATATCGAAAATCTTAAAAATATAAACCTAAAAATCATGCAATAATAGTCCGACTATAACCCTATAAAAAGTTGTTGATGGATAACGTTACCGTATCTCAAGAAGAAAAGGGAACGTATTCTGAGGAAACCTCAGAATCGCGAGATGCCCGTATTGTTGCTGCATTAGAGATTCCTGCTGATTTTAACTTCGATCTTCCCGATCCTGAAGATGAAGCTATTGAAGAGGGAGAATTTCAGCAACAGCTAGATACGGTCTGGAAAATCTGCGATCGCTTTGACCTCCAGACAGATATTTGGCGCGGGCGTGTCTTAAGAGCAGTTAGAGATAGAGAAAAGAAGGGTGGAGAAGGTAGAGGCACAGGTTTTCTTAACTGGCTTAAAAATCGCGAAATCACCAAATCTCAAGCTTATGCTTTGATTCAGTTAGCTAATAGTGCAGATACGCTCCTTGCAGAGGGACAATTAGATCCCGATAGTATTAATAATTTTAGTAAAAGAGCATTTATTGAAACCGCCAAAGCAGAGCCAGAAATACAGAAATTAGTCAGTGAAGCAGCCCAAAAAGGCGATCGCATTACCCGTAGGGAAGTCAAGCAATTAGCAGATGAGTGGACGGCTTTAACCTCAGAATTACTCCCCGAAGAAGTCAAAGAAAAAGCAGCCGATGGCTCTTTACCTCCCCGTCATCTTGCACCTTTAGTCAAAGAATTGGAAAAACTCCCCGATCTCCATTTAACCGAAATTACTAAAGAGGTTGCTGAAAGTCCCGATATCGATACTGTCAAATTAATGACTACAGAAGCGCGAAACTTGGCCAAATATCTGGATTCTGCTGCTCAAGTACAAACTATTAGAGATAGTAATGTCGAGGTGGAATTAGCTCTAGAAGAAGCCTTACGCTTAGACTGCATTAACGTTGCAGCCGATTTAGTCAAACAAGCTACGAACATCGAGCAATTGGTAGGTAAACTGTTTACTACCTGGAAACGCATGGGTAAGGTAGCTGATCGCTTATATGTAGAAACTGGTGCATCTAATCCCCATCTGCGATCGCTGTTAAACTGCTTAGAAACTCTCTCCCAAGATATTATCGAAGTGAAACTAGATGACGGTGGCGAAACTTTAGTAAGACTTAAAGTAATGAGTAGTCACAATGAAAGTGAAGCTGAAGGATAAAGAATAAACGCTGTGGAATAACTGTCTAATTGTTCTTCCGATCTGGTTCAATACCGACACGAATCGCACTTTCCCTTGGCTCTGTTATGCTATGCGGGGTGGCACTGCTATTGTAACTTCATCCTTCATTCTCCATCCTTTATTGTCTCCAGCCACGTCCCTGTCCACGCCACAAAGGATAACCATATTCATCTCTGAGTACGAGAGTTTCATTTCCTTTTTTAAGTTGACGAGCGATGATTCCTTGTTCTCCGTTGAAATCGATTCTCGAACCTGTGATGGCAATTTTATCTTCTGGAGCGATCTCAAAATCGCGCTCTTCTAAGTACCAAGATGGGCCTAAGTGTACTTCTATTGTTTCTTCCCCTGTGTTGACTAGCAGATGTATTCCCTGAGCAATCCCCCTGGGAGATTTATAGGTATCTACACTAACTACTTCTCCGTTAAGGGTTTCTATTTTGTCAGTATTGTATCTTCTGCTATAACTTCCTCTATGCCTGCCATGGGTAGAGTCACAACAATAGGGATAGGAATATTCTGTACTGTCGATGGGTTCTTCCGCAATAACAGGACTAGCAGTGACTACTACTAAGATCAAACTGGTGATAGTTGCAGCTAAAATTTTCCTCGTTAGTTTAGTATTCATTTGGTTAATTCCTCCATCTTTTGTCCTAATGTGCGTTTCACAAATTCCTAAAATGGCAAGGGAAGCTCTTATATTGTCAGGCTAGAAAAATAACTTGAAGAACTTGTGAGGGGAAAATATCTTAAAAAGTATTATTTGATACAGAAAATATGGTATATTAATGTTGTAAGGAATAGGAAGGAGAAAGAAAAAATGTCTGTTCAAACTCAAGCTCGTTCTTTGTTAATGCGCCATCACAAAATGGTAATGAACCGCGAAAGGTCGATGTTAGCTCGTACTGCTGCGGAAATTGGCTTAGATGTCGATCCTAAGTTTCACAGTCATATTCAAGGCAAAACTATCAATGATTTTGCTAGTATCTATGATCGCTCTGATGTAGCTATGAGCTAAGTAAGCAGTTAATCTAAACCTGAAAGATAATCAAATAACTTGAAAGTAAATGCAAATTGATTCTAAGAAATTGGCAGTAGTCAGGGGAATGGGGTGTAATTCAAGCCAGAAAGCACCTCATTTTTAAATTACTGATAAAACTATTCACTATGGTATGCAAGATACGTCCCTACAGTGGTTAATTGTTGATGGTCGATTTTTATTCCTTGTACTTCTCTGACTTCGGATTTTTGCCTTCTGATGTTTTCTTAGCAAACTAATTGGAAATTGGAGGGGAATTTTTGGGATGGATTGGCAGTTTTAGCAGCCACTTCTTGCCATTCTTGGACCATGGTTTGGGGTATGTGTAGACGGCTAGATTTGCCATTTTCTAGAGGGATTTCCAGTAATAATTTTTCTGTCGATAGTTGGGGAATAATTTTTTTGAGGTCATATTGTCCGATACTGGGTAGAGGTGACTTTTCCAGAAATATATTGGAAACTTCATAAAGATCGCTTGAATCATTAACTACTAAAGGTTTTTGGGACTGAATACGAAGAGAACTAGATAACCCAGATAATCGAAGATTTAAAGATGCCACTTGAGGAAAATCAACCTGATTGGTGAATAACATTATCTCCCATTTATGTCCTGCTTCATCAGTTAATACTTGTTCTGAGCGACAGTGTATTTGTCCTGGTGCGATATCTGTTTCCGTAATAGTGCCAATGGCAGGTTGAATAGTCAGAAGAGAAATAATCATAAATAAAATTAGGGTTGCGAGCATACAAGCGATCGCTAATTCTAGATTGTGCAATACATGACGTAACATCTAATTCACCTTCTTAATTTTGCCTTTAAGAATTAATAACTAAAATTGATACAGCTTGAGAAGCCAAGTTTTGTAGGTAGTTGAGGATTCAAAGTAAGCAGCTAACAACCAACGGCTTCTAACCCTGTTTATTTATAAATAAAGAGTTTGAGAAACTTGTGAAGAGGATTGGCTTTATTATTAGAATAAAAGCGATCGCTGTCACTTAATTTTGTTAGAACTTATACAAGAATCATTTCAAGAGAGGATAAATTACTTATAAAGGACGTAAAATTGCTCTAGCTAGACCACCATCACCATCTTTGAGCTTGATTGGCAGACAAATTAACTCGTATTCTCCTGGTTCAACTTGGGATAAATTCAAGCCTTCAATCGCCCAAATGCCAGAACCAAGTATAGCATGATGCACCTCTACTACATTACCCTGGTAGCCACCCACAGAAAGATAATCTACTCCCACAGTACGAACTTGCTTTTGTGCCAAGTAATTAGCTGCGCCCGTAGAAATATGGACAAAATTTTCAACAAATTGTTCTGATTTCAGAGCGCGAACGCTATTTTGGGTCTTAAATAAGATTCTTTCTCCAGCTTGAATGTTGTGCGGTTCAATTTCGGCGACTTTAATTGATTCAGAGTCTTTAATCTCAATTACTCTTGCTTTACCAATAGTTGCATCTAGGGGCATTTTATCTATGCCCATACCGCCTTTGATAAAGTGATTGATACCATCGACGTGCGTACCCGTATGTGTTCCAATAGTCAACTTAGAAACATTGCACACATCTCCATGAGCCAGACATTGACTAGGTTCAATACTAACAGCAGGATTATCGGGCCAATAAGGCATCCCTGGATGTATGGTGAGAGAGATATCAATCCAATTGTTTGATTTATTCATAATTAGTTTTTAGCGTAATATTATTTCTTCGATCTCGCTTCGATCGTTTAAACTTTCATTTCTATTGGTTGTTCGGCTAGAAGCTATCGCACTCCAAGACCAACCATCATTTCTAACGAATGCTAAAAGTAACCTGCGCCTTTTGTTAATATGGCTTGTCTGTTTCCCAAAATCGCGATCGCTAACTGTGGTAATACCTTGTTTTCTGAGTAATTCCAAGGGAGTTAAAACTGGTTCGCGATCGCTAGGTTCGAGATATGCTGACTTGAGAGTTTTTAAGAAAGCAGCACAAGCACGACGAACGGTATTTAAAGATGCAGGATCGGGTCTAATATCAGCAGGTACGGCATACTGTAATAAAGTCATCGCCTCATCAAAAGCAGCAATACTTAAAGAAAGACAACGCGATCGTTCTCTGGTGTGGAAATAGTGCAATACTGGGTAAGCTAAATGCTTTTCGCCCAAGTCAACAATTAAAGGCGTAAGAGTAATCAGATGTTGATCTAAATTACCAAAATCTTTACCGTTCCAAGCATTAGTTAAAATCTCATCTGCTGTTCCCCCTAAAGAAGTCAAATAAATTGCTAAAATTCGCTTTTGGGTCAGTGCAGATATGACAGGAAATAAATAAGCAATAGAAAGAGTAACTAGAAAAAAGCCATTAGCAGCAGCTAATCCCGTTAATAAATGCCAGACTGTAGACTGAGGTTGATAGTCTCCTCTTCCTAAAGTAGTCAAGGTATATGCTGTAAAATAAATTCTACCCCAGATACTTGCAGGTTCTTTGTTAGAAGCATTGATTATTGCTTCTTGGAAAGAACAAAAAATTAAAGACCAAGCTCCCCAGGTAAATAGACACCACAAAATAACCATCCCTGAGATTAAAAACAATCCCGTTCTGACCAACAACTGATGACTGCTATGATGCTCATGCCTTTTTATGACAATACGCCACAACCAGGAAGAAAAACGGTTTGTTAAAAAACCCCCACCTTGCACGGTAAGGGTGGTGATCAAAACATCGTAAAAAACAACGGCTAACAAAATTAGACCCAAAATTAGTAACAAAACTGACATGATACTTCTCAAACAATAATTAATAACAAGCAAAAGTCTTACATATAACCCATAGGTTAATATCCATATCAAGATTTTCTACTTCGTTTAATTAACTATCTATTTCACCTTCTGCTGCTTTACTAATTGCTTGTTCGCTAATATCAGGTGCGTTCACTGTTTGTCATTCCTTAAATATTTAATTTGTTAGTAGTTACTAGACAAACTTATTAGGACAAAGTAAGAGAAATTAAGTTTTTCCTCATCCTTTATGCGCGCCCGAAGGAAGTCCTTTAGGGAAGCGGTATCCGTGATAGGCATCCTTCATTCCTCATCCTTTTTTACACTGTTGCTGGTTTGGGTTCTGGCTTGGGTGGTTCGGTATTAGAAATTGCTTTTTCTACTTTGTCGGCTAATTCAGGGTAAACATTACGAAATAGCTGCATCTGATCTTTAATCACCTGTTCGCTACATTTACCTAGGCTACCAGCGATATTGTTATACAAACGCTCTTTTTCATCATTATTGAGCATATCGTAGTACATCCGCGCCTGAGCGTAATGATCTTCGGTATCTAGTTCAATTCGTGCAGCCATTCCAGAGGCGTGATAGGGTGGCTCTTCGGCTCTTTTATCTGGTTGGGGATAACCTTCATGAGAGGGATTATAATTGATACGCCCGCCTTTATTGTCGTCAGTGCGCATTAAACCATCGCGATAAGGATCGTTCGCTTTAGTAGCGTGGGGTTTGTTAACGGGGATAGTATCGTAATTAACGCTGAGACGATGACGATGAGCATCCGCATAGGACATAATTCGCGCTTGTAACATCCGATCTGGTGACCAAGAGATACCAGGAACGACATTACCAGGGGAGAATGCAGCCTGTTCTACTTCTGCAAAATAGTTTTCAGGGTTACGATTCAATTCAAACTTACCAACTTTCTGTAAAGGAAAATCAGCGTGGGGCCATACCTTAGTAAGATCGAAAGGATTCCACTGGAAGTTTTGCGCCTGTTCGTCGCTCATGGTTTGAATCTTCATTGTCCAAGAAGGATAATTACCTTCTTCAATGGCATTATATAAGTCCTTGGCTGCCCAACGGGGTTCAATACCCTGCATTTTGCGCCATTGTTCATCAGTAAAGAACTTGTTACCCTGGTCGGTAATAAAGTGGAATTTAACCCAAATACGCTCGTTTTCGTCGTTAATTAGACTAAAAGTGTGGCTGCCATAGCCGTTCATGTGTCGCCATCCCATAGGCGCACCGCGATCGCCCATTAACCATAATACCTGGTGAATACTTTCAGGAGTCAAAGACCAAAAATCCCACCACATCTGATCGTGTCGCCAGTGTTCTTTGGGGTGTTCTTTCTGCGAGCGAATAAAGTCCATAAACTTCATGGGATCGCGCATAAAAAAGATGGGTGTATTATTACCCACCATGTCCCAGTTACCATCTTCGGTGTAAAACTTAACTGCAAAGCCTCTTAAGTCGCGATATATATCAGAACCACCTTTGGATTTCGCTACAGTAGAAAAACGGGCAAATATTTCAGTTTCTTTACCTACTTCTGAAAATAATTTAGCTTTGGTGTATTGGGTAATATCATCGGTAACTGTAAAAGTACCATAAGCACCAGAACCTATAGCGTGAACTACTCTTTCGGGGATGCGTTCGCGATTGAAGTGCGCCATTTTCTCCAAAAGAGTATAGTCTTCTAGTAGTAAAGGTCCTTGTTTCCCAACTGATTTTGATACTGTATTACTGGGTACGGGAATGCCCGCAGCATTGGTTAAAATCTCTTTATTATTATCTGCCACAAAATTCTCCTTAAGGTACAACCGCTCTGTTTACCGATCTCTTTAGATGCTAATAGGATGTCTGAACCAAAAGCGTCCGACTGAAGACAGATAGAGATTTCCTTGTAAAAGTAAATGTGAATTAACAAATGGCTACATAAAGATAATTACTACTTGCTGTTGAACCTGAAATTGGTGATTGTTTATTAATAATCTGCGATCGCTTCTATCCTAAGATTGATGTCAAATCCTGAATTAAAGATTAATAATGTACTATGGTCATTTACGTAATGGCTATAAATAAACGACTAAATTTTTGTTTGACTACTTATAAGTAATTTTTAACCAATGGATAGAATACAACAGCTAAAGAGTCTGCAAAAAATTCGTAAAATTGCTAGTCTTTTAGATTCGGCGATCGGTATTCCTGGTACTAAGTTTAGAATAGGTTTAGATCCTATTTTAGGTCTTATTCCAGGGGGTGGAGATTTAATTACGGCTGGTATTTCTGCATATATGATTTATTTAGCAACTCGTTTTGGTCTGGAAAGAAAAGAAATTAGTAAAATGATCGGCAATGTAATTCTAGAAACTGCTTTGGGTACTGTTCCTTTAGCTGGGGATATTTTTGATGCCTATTTTAAGGCGAATCTTCGTAATTTAGAAATTTTAGAAAATCACATTGCTAAAGCAGAAGCTCAGAATCCAAAACTAAAAGCTATTGTGGATGAAAAAATAGTGATTAATAGTTAATAACCTATAATTTTTTTTTCGGCGAATATCATTGTATATCAGTCATTAGATGGATGTTTTACAATATCCATCATAATTACTTTAAGAGGTAATATAGGTTAGATCGAACTTTCAAACTACGGAAGTTAAATATCTATAGCAACATAATCAAAATGGTGATAATAAATGCTTCAGGGAATAGAATTAATAGATTGTGCAAAAGCAAATGCTAAACAAGGCACTGCTGTTGCTGCCGAAAGATGTGGTTATGATAATAATATCGGTTTATTTATGGAAAATTTGACTAAAGCTTGTCAACAAATAGGAGTTAATTTTAGTGAAATAGAAGACTTAATTACCGATCAGCAAATAGCAAAAGAAAATATCAAGGTAGTAGAAGTAGCCCCTGATACCAATACACAACTTTAAAATTATTTTTACGTAAGTTATAGGGTGCGCATTGTCCACCCTACTTTTTAATTTAATATTTGTGATTAACTAGCTTGCCGTGCCTGTATAATTACGCCTACCATCTCTACTATTTTCGTTATTATTTGTTAGAAGGCATAAAATCATTATACTTATCTTGATTGTAAAAATACAGAGCTAGTCAACATTACAATAACTAAAGCTGTAATAACTCCTGGTAATATTTTGACTGTGCTACCGAGTAAATTTTTTAAGCTGCTAACAACTGTTTCTATTACTTGATTCATATATTCAGAAATTATTTTTACTATTTATTCAATTGCAATTTGATATTTATTTTTATCAATAGTTGCTGCTAAAAAAAACACTATAAAAATTTATATAGTGATAGTTTGCATTGAGCTTATTGTCAATATTAAATGTAAAATTTTCTTTGCTTATAACCTTTGACTAAAGTGAGGTTTGACACAAAAAATTTACTCCCTAGCAATTATCCATACTGCATGAACAATACCAGGAATATAGCCTAACAAGGTCAGTAGAATATTAAGGGCTAGTTGAGTACTCAATCCTGTTTGTAAGAATACGCCTAATGGTGGGAAAAATATGGCACAAATTAATCTGATAATATCCATTTTTTTCGGTTTTTTTGCTATTGATTATTTGATTTTGCTACTTAAATTTATCTACGGCAATGTCCCAAGCACTACTTAATTCTGTCCAGGCTTTTTCAAAACCTTTTTGTATTTCTGTCCAAGCTTCACCACTAGATTGCTGTAACTCTTGCAATTTTACTTGAGCAGCATCGCGCTTAGTATAAAGTTCTGCCATTTTATCTTGGTATTCTATTTTGGCATTGGCTTTAGCCTGTTCGCTTTTAACCTTAAACTCATCGATTTGAGTATTGAGTTTATCAAGCTGCGCTTTAACTTTTTCTTGGTATGCTTGTTTGGTATTACTATCAGTTGACATAATAAGTGTACCTTAAATAAGATTTTACAATTGAAATACCTTGAAAACACAAAATTATCAGAAATCAATTTCTGAAAAATCTTTCTAAAGTAATAATAGACTAAGATGATAAATTTCCTGACATCTATCTCAAGATAGAGAAAATGAGATGTCTGTAATGAGAAATACTCGTTCAGACAGTTGCAATAGCTCGATCTTTTGTTTCTGATGATTTATCATCCAAGCGATCTATATATACTTGCATATTGTTCAACCAGATACTATCTATGAGTTTCAGAGTTTTTTGACTATTATATCTTACCCAGAGTGACAGAAGAGAGTTGAAAGTTATAAGGAATAAATAATTTGAACTCGATTAAATTTGTCATAATATTATTTTAGATTACAAGAATATATCTAAATTATGTTTGCCAGTTTATTTGGTTTTTAAATTAAAAATCATCTATCAAGAAGAAGAGTAAACTAAAGAAAGAAGAGAGAATGATTTAGGTTAATCTACTTAAGTCTATACTATTGCACGTAAATCTAATTTTAAAATCATTATATTTAAGTCTTGATTTTAAGTTTTTCTATTTCAAGTAAATAGCAAAAAAACGCCGATTAATAAGTATTTAAACTCCTTCTAATACGTTGGATATAAATCTTGAGATAGATGAATTCAAGAGCTATAACAAATAATATAGTAGAAAGTTTAATATTCAAACGAGTAAAAGGTAAATAATAATGAGTACTGAAAATAGAGTCGAAGCTACTGCAAAAAATATTGAAGGTAAAATTCAAGAAGCAGTAGGAGAAGTTACTGGTAACCCTCAAGATAAAGCAGAAGGTAAAGAAAAGCAAGCAGAAGCACAAGTGCAACATAGTGTAGAAAACGTAAAAGACGAAATCAAAAAAGCGATTGATTAATCTATAAAAGTTATTTACATTTTTGCAAAGGTTTGGTGTCGCCAAGCCTTTTTTTATTCAAAACACTGAGATTATTTGATAAGATCGCAACTAATAGTAAAATAGGCAAAATTCTTGAATTTAATCAAAGATTTTTCGTGTGCATTTATTACAATCTATTACTGAATATTTACCAAAAGTAGAAAACTTACCTTTAATTTTAGCTGGACCTATTTTGCGCCATACAGAACCAAATAGTGTGACAGTTTGGTTGGCATTAAAGGAATCAGAATCGCTGTGCCTGGAAATCTACGAAACTAAAAATAAAGGTGCAATAATTGGCAAACTGTTGCTCAAAGGTCAACGCGACACTATTCAATTGGGTAAACATCTACACATAGTTGCAATAACAGCTAAAGCTAGTGACGGTATCTTACTTCAACCAGAAAATATCTATGCCTACAATGTCTATTGTAGTAGCGATCGCTACAGTTTGATTGATGACACTTCAGATAATAATTACAGCCTGAGCTACTTCTCTCACCAATTACCAACCTTTGCTCTACCACCTGAAGATATTAATGACCTAAACATCATTCACGGTTCTTGTCGTAAGCCCCACGGTGGTGGTAAAGATACTTTATCTAGTTTGGATCATCTACTCAAAGATACAGTACATTCAGCCAATAACAGACCCCATCAATTATTTTTAACAGGGGATCAAATTTACGGCGATGATGTTGCGGATCCTATTTTGTGGCTCACACAAGGAGTAAACAATCTGCTATTTGGTTGGTCAGAAGAGTTACCATTGCAGGAAGGAACTATCTTAGCTGATGAATTGCCACCAGGTAAACGCAGTGAAATTGCTCGTATTGAGGGTGGTTTGACCGCAATGCTACAAGGAAAGTCAGAAAAGGCAAAAAGTCACCTATTTAGCTTTGGTGAATATGCAGCAGCCTATCTATTCGCGTGGTCGCCGATATTGATGCCAGATCGGTTTCCCGACAGCAAAACTTTATTTGATAATCGTCAACAGAGAAAACAATGGGAACAAGAACTTGACGATATTCACAGTTTTATTAGCGATTTAAGCAAAGTAAGAAGGGCTTTCGCTAATATTCCCGTTTATACAATTTGTGATGACCATGATGTTAGTGATGACTGGTATCTCAATCGCGAATGGTGCGATCGCGTTTTGGGCAAACCTTTGGGCAAAAGAGTTGTTCAGAATGGCTTATTAGCTTATGCTTTGTTCCAGGCTTGGGGAAACACACCACAATACTTTGAAGCAGAAACAACAGGCGCAAAATTACTACAATTAGCCTCTGAGTGGTTAGTATCTGGGGGTAAAAATCTGTCCGCCAAAGAAAAATGCGATCGCTATTTAGGAATACCTGTTACTAATTTGACTACAGGATTACCCCAATTAGAACTCGATGAAGATGTGCTGATTTTAGCGCGAGATAGTCAAGCTATTCCCTGGCATTATCATCTTAGCAACAGCAAGCATGAAGTTATTGTGTTCGATACCCGTACCTGGCGCGGTTATACCCAAGGAGCAGGAAACAAACTAGAACCACCAATGCTGCTTTGTCCCAAGGCTTTTCAACAGCAATTAGAAATTCCTCTGCAAAAAAGTAACCCAGAAACGGAAGTTACCTTAGTAGTTTTGCCCACCAATTTAGTTGCTTTAGGAATTATTGATCGCATTCAGCAGTTTGAATTAAATCGCAACCGCGTTTTTAGTTCTGATGTGGGGGATGCATGGAATTTCCACACCTCTGCTTTTGTGCAATTGTTACTCAGTTTTTGTCAGCAACGCAAGCGTGTCGTTATTCTTTCAGGTGATATTCACTATAGCTGTGCAGTACGTCTTACTCATTGGTTTCACGAGTCTTTAGAAACCACCGTTTTAGCTCAGTTAACTTCCAGCGCGATTAAAAACTCAGAATTAAGCACTCGCTTGGTGCATACTAAAATCAAATCGTTGCTTCCAGAAAAAACCGAACGTTGGCTAGGCTGGGAACAACCTTTAAAATTAAAACGAATCAAGCAGCCTTGGTGGTGGCGCAATCAAAACAATTTAGAGCCAAAAGATCGCGTTCCCGATTGGCAATATCGTATTGAATGGTGTCCCAGACAACCAGCTAAATCATTATCCTGGCAACAATCTCCGAGCAAAAGCGATCGCCGAAATAATTTTTGGCAAAAATTGATTAACGGTTTCTTTTCTTTGCTGTGGCGCAATCGTTGGTTACAAGAAGGTACAGAAGTTATCGGCAGAAACAATTTTAGTTTAGTAAAATTTCGCTGGTCAACAACCAAAACTGTAATTCAAGAGACTTACTGGCATCCCCCCTGGACTGATACTGGTATGGTTAAAAGTGGTTACGAAGTTTCTTTAGAACCCGAACCATTACCACCTTTGCCCAAAAATTCTTGACTGTCCTCTGATTTGGTTTGCTTCTGACACCCATTTTGGTCACAAAAATATTCTTCAATATACCGATGCTTTGTCTTAAAGAAGAGCATTTCCTTCCGTCAAAATCGCCAACGCCTAATAATTTACCTCTCAAGATATACATTTCATTACTGAGAAACTTTTATTTTTAGATAAAAGAAAAAACCTTGATAATGAACGAATCAGAAGAATTTACCATTGGTGTTGAAGAAGAGTATCAAATTATCGATCCACAGACTAGAGAACTATGTGGCAAAGCAGAACAGATAATTAACTATGCTAAAGAGAATTTAGAAGAAAATTCAGAGCAAGACCTCATCCAACCAGAAATGTATCGTTCTCAGGTAGAAATTGCCACTGTTGTTTGCCAATCTTTAGCGGAAGTACGTCAGGAATTGTCTCGCTGTCGACAAGCGGTAATTGATGCTGCTGAAAAATCAGGAAAAGCGATCGCAGCAGCAGGAACTCATCCTTTTTCTGATTGGCGAGAACAAGAGATAACACCAAAAACCCGCTATCGAAACCTAGAATCCGAATTTAAACAGCTAATCAGCGAATTGGTTATTTTTGGAAATCACGTTCATATTGGTTTTAGCGATCGCCCTTTAGCACTACAGGTTATTAATCGCGCACGTATTTGGCTACCAGTACTGTTGGCATTATCAGCTAATTCTCCTTTCTGGTTGGGTCAAGAAACGGGTTATGCCAGCTATCGCACGGAGATGTGGACGAGGCTACCTCTAGCGGGACAACCGCAAATTTTTACAGATTATCAAGAATACCAAACCTTGATTGATGATTTAATTTCTAGTGGAGCGATCGACGATCCGATTCTCATTACGCACGTCTAAATGTAATACACAAAATTACAAGTATTATAGCGATCGCTATATCTCAGCGAGAGAGGTTCACTCGTTCCTCGTGGTCACGAAGTGGCTGCTTTGC
>NZ_LR213892.1 GCF_900659865.1 Hyella patelloides LEGE 07179 | reverse complement strand
CACCATCACCTAAGAGATTTCCTTGACGCGAATCTAGACCTTGAGCAATGTCTCCAATTTCGGTAACTTTGTAATCGTCAACATAGATTTCGGTGTCATCAGTGTTGCCGTTAATGTGGGTAAACAAGCCTAAGAAAAAGCGTGTCTTTCCAATCTCGTTGGGTGTAAATTCAAATCGGAGATTTTTGTAGCCATCTCCATCAGTAATCACGAAATCTTGACCTCGAAAGCTCTGATCGGGGTTTTGCGCCCAGAAAGAAACAATCGCACTTGGCAGGTTATTTTCTGGATTTAACCATTTGACTTTGGCTTCTACCGCATAGATCTTATCTGTTTTTAGACCTGAGACATCTTGAAAGAGTGACAGTTGATCGTCATAGTTTACTTGAGCTTCTTGGGGCAGTTTGAGATACATCTGCTTTCCTTGTCCTGGGACATTCTCAATGTAAGCCACTTTTTCGACATTGCGGTCGTAGTCTAGAACTGTTCCTGTTTTACCTACTAACCAATTTGTGCCATCTAAAGCCTGATTAAAGCCAGAATTTTGGAGGAGACTTTGATGATTACCACTGGCAGAATTAGAATTTTGAGTAGGTCTTAAAACTGAATCGAATCCCTCAATCACAATCGCAGCCGATTCAATTTCGCCAGTCTGATACTCCAAATCCCAGTCTCCGTAATGATTACTACTTCCAGTCAGGTCTACACTTGCAGCAATATCTGCTCCCGTCAACGTACCGAACTGTTGCACAAATTGACGACCTTTTTCTCCTTGGCCCACTTCGCAACCATAGAGCAAGATATCTGCCGTCTGAGAAGAACCAGTCCAACCAGTTAGGCTACTTTTGTATTGGTCTAATGTATCGGAGTTGATTTCTGCATTTCCTAGCTGCAAACTCCCCGCAGAACCATGAGAAATAATATCGATGGTGTGAATATTTTGCCGAGAATCTAAAATATCTGCAATCTGCGTTATGCCATTTTGGTTCGCATCCAATCGAATAGCTTCAGCTCCACTGTTGGCAAACTGTTCTATTTGTTGTTCTGAGATAGAGACAGCAATGTCAATAATAATAAGTCGCTCACTTCCCAGTTCACCACCAATTGTATTTTCAGGTACGGTTGCAGCATCTATAGTAAAAATACTTTGGCTATTGACAGCCAGAAAATCTTGAGGAACGAATTCTTGGTAATCAATAACTTCCATCTTAATTAAGAGTTTTTACTTGTATCATGAACTCATCTTTTCTAGCACTTGCCTCTTCTCAATGACATCAGGATTTTTGCTATCAGTACTTTTTCGGGTTCTATTACAAAAATTTTTAACGGACAGAACAATTTTGTAAATAACTAAAGTTTTAGCTATTTTTTAGTCTCATAGTACTTAATAATTAATGTAAATTATAAGGAACATCAAAGTCTAATTTTTTATTATGCATTCCTGAAAAAATAACTAATTTAGTCCCACAAAATATACACTAAATTATACATATTATACCAATTCTCGCGCAATAGCTAGATAGATAGAAAATTATTTCTTATTAAGAAAAAACACTCAAACTACTGTTAAACTAACTCCTGACTCCTGAATCCTGATATGCCCTAAAGGACTTCCTTCGGTCGCGCGACGGCGAAGCCGAGTCCTTTAGGGAAGCGGTATCCTTTAGGACTCCTAGCTTTAAATCTTCGTCTCTTATTACTTTTAAGAAATGGTATTAGATGCCCATTGCTAATTATATATTAATACGAGAAAACCGATTATTGTCATCAAAAAAATACAATGAAGCGCAATAATATTATAAAAAAAAGTAATCAAGTTCGATCTAATGTTTTAGGAAGCTTGGCTTAATTTATATCATGTATCTTTGAATGCTTGTAACTATAAAAAAGCTGTCAAGGATTATAGAAAAGTAATTAATTTAAAACTTGATAAAAATATTAGTCTGAATTTTTGGAATTTTAGTCAAGCATTATTTAATCTGAATAAAAAATCTAAAGCGATCGCAGCTATTGAAAATTCTCAATAATAATTAATAGTTAGAGAGTGACCAGTCAATAAGGTTATTGAACATACTATCGAAAATAACGATTGATGTCAGGTTGCATACTCTGACTCTCACAGAATAATAACTAACTGATAACTGGTCACTGATTATGGAGATTAACCCTGTCTGAGCTTGTCTAAGACGCTCAAATCTTCCATAGTAGAGATATCACCCACTAATTCTTCTCCTGCTGCCAAATTTCGTAAGAAACGGCGGATAATCTTGCCAGAACGAGTTTTAGGAAGGGCATCGGTAAAGCGAATTTCTCCAGGACGAGCGATCGCACCTATTTCATGAACTACGTGTTTTTTGAGTTCGGCTTTGAGTTCATCACTAGGTTCATGAGTGCTATCTAGGGTAACAAAGGCATAAACATCTTGCCCTTTAACCTCATCAGGACGCGAGACTACCGCAGCTTCAGCTACTGCAGGATGTGATACTAAAGCAGATTCTACTTCCATTGTGCCTAAACGGTGTCCTGAGACATTCATAACATCATCAACACGACCCATGACCCAAAAGTAACCGTCTTCGTCTTTTCTTGCCCCATCTCCAGCAAAATAAAGATATTTACCATCTTTAGGGGGTATATGCTCCCAATAGGTACTACGAAAGCGTTTATCATTTTTATAAACAGTCCGCATCATACTGGGCCAAGGATGTTTGATTACCAAGTAACCACCCTCGTTAGTACCCACAGGATTACCGTCTAAATCCACCACATCAGCTATTATGCCAGGGAAAGGACGAGTAGCGGAACCTGGTTTGGTAGGAGTTGCACCAGGTAAGGGAGTCAACATAAAGCCCCCTGTTTCAGTTTGCCACCAGGTATCCACAATGGGGCATTTTTCCTGACCAATAACTTGGTGATACCAGATCCAGGCTTCGGGATTGATGGGTTCGCCTACTGTACCTAATATTCTTAAAGAAGATAAATCTCTTTTATTAGGATGTTGATCGCCCATTTTGATAAATGCTCTGATTGCTGTCGGTGCAGTGTAGAAGATAGTTACACCATATTTTTCCACGACATCCCAAAAACAGCCAGGATTAGAAGCTCTCGGCGCACCTTCATACATGACGCTAGTTGCACCATTGGAAAGAGGGCCATAAACAATATAGCTATGTCCTGTAATCCAACCCACATCGGCGGTACACCAATAAACATCAGTATCTTTGAGATCGAATGTCCATTTAGTAGTTACGTGGGTGTAGAGATTATAACCCCCTGTAGTGTGAACAACTCCTTTGGGCTTTCCTGTAGTACCGCTAGTGTAAAGAATGAATAGCATATCTTCACTATCCATAGGTTCGGGAGGACAGTCTGCGGATGCTGTGGGTTGTAATTCGTGCCACCAGACATCACGATCGCCTACCATGGGAATATCTTGTTTAGTACGCTGCACTACCAGTACTTTCTGCACACTGGGTACAGCATTATCTTGCAGTGCTTCGTCTACTGCGGATTTGAGGGGTACTATTTTATCTTTGCGGAAACCACCATCGGCGGTAATAACTACCTTTGCCTCCGCATCTTGTAAACGCGCTTTTAAGGCTTCGGAGCTAAAACCCCCAAACACGACACTATGAGGTGCGCCAATTCTGGCACAGGCTAACATTGCGATCGCTGCTTCTGGTATCATGGGCATATAAATGCCAACGCGATCTCCTTTTTGAACACCTAAATCTTTGAGTACATTTGCCATCTGACAAACTTCTCGATGCAGTTGAGCATAAGTAATCGTGCGGGAGTCTCCAGGCTCACCTTCCCAAATCAAGGCTGCTTTATTTTTGCGCCAGGTGGTTAAATGGCGGTCTAAGCAGTTGTAAGAAATGTTAATTTTGCCATTGAGAAACCATTTTGCAAAGGGAGGCTGCCAATCTAAAACTTTGTCCCACTTTTGAAACCAATGTAGTTCTGATTCTGCTAACTCTGCCCAGAATAACTCTGGATGTTCTTTCGCTTTGTCATAAAGGGTTTGGTATTGAGTCAGGCTTGTAATATGTGCCTGTAGAGCGAACTCTTCCGATGGGGGGAAAAGACGTTCTTCGTGCAGAATTGATTCTATCGTTGACTTTGACATAATTGCTGTTAATTCAAAAATCTCTTTATCATCATTCTGAATGCCAATCTTGCCAGAGAATCTTTATTTTCTTTAAGTTAACAATAATTATTTAATTTTTTGGTTAATTGTTGGTTGTTAATAGTTATTGGGTACAGCCACTTCTTGAGTAGGGTCGATGGGGGCTATCATGCGCTTCGCATCTCCCTTTGAAATCCGAGCTTGCGACTTTTGTCGCACTCGGCTTGCCTTTAATCTTAGCTTTCGCTGTTGCTCTATAATATAGAATATAGATTGCTATATCAAGGCGATCGCACTTCTGATAGCTGTTCATTGATTACTTAGCCAATTACGAATTTCATTAGCGATCCAAATAGATTCTTCTTCGGTTAATTGTTTCCCAAAACTATATCTTTGATATCCTCGATAATACTTGGATTTTTTAGTAGTAATTATAATCGCATTAGAGTAAGAATAATTAATACTTTGATCGTTAATACTACTTGGTATTTTGAGAGCCTGATAATTAACAGAAACATCTTGAATATTTTGAGTATCTCCTTGTTCCTGAATTATATTAAAAAATAATTTTCTTTTAATCAAAAAATTTCGATAATTAAAACTAATTTTAGTATCGCCAAATAAATATTCTAGATAAGGATAAAAAGCTAAATAGCAAATGATTAACGTAATAATTCCTAAAGGAAAAAGATTGAGAGTCAGGCAGCTAGAAATAAACATAAAAAGCGTTATAAATGCTACATTGGTTGCATCTTGTAAATTTTGAATACCTCTTTTCGCAACAGTTATATCTAAATAGTTTTGTTCGCTAAATATTTTAATACGCTTACTAAATGATAGAGAATTATGAGCAAATTTTTCCTTGCTGATTGGTTTGATATCACTTTTTCTTTCCACAGCTTCCAAAGCTTTAAAAGCTTGCTGTGCAGTTTTAAATCTTCTTTCCACAGCAGGATGAGTCATCTTTTCTAACCAATCAGCAAATTGTGGTTTGAGAGAAATGCAATCGCTAAATTGAATAGTTAAATCTTTAGTGGGTAAATCGCCAGGAGGAGTACGAGTTAATAGGTGAATCAAAGTTGCACCCAAAGCATATAGATCCGAAGCAGGAACAGATTTTCCCCCAAATTGCTCCATCGGTGCATAACCATAAGTACCCACTACGGTAAAAGTACCACCCTCGGTGGCAGCGCGATCTTGTACTGCGCCAAAATCTACCAAATAAATATTCAGATCTTCTCCCAAAATTAAATTACTCGGTTTAATATCGCGATGTAATAAAGGTGGTTTAGAATCATGAAGATACAGCAAGATCGATAAAATTTCTTGAGCAATTTTTTTTGCTTCTAACTCACTAAATCTTTTACCCTTATCTAATAACTGTCGTAAAGAATTACCAGGAATATACTCTTGCACCAACCCAAACCATAAATTGCGATCGTCAATAGAAAAATAATCTTGATATTTAGGAATGCGATTATGATTTATTTGTTGTAAAATTTGGGCTTCTCTTTCAAAAAGTTTTAAATCTTCCCATTGCACATTCCCGCCAAAAGCCAATAACTTAACTACTACTAAATCTGACAAAGATGTCTCTGTAGTAGGAGTATTACTTTCAGATTGCAAATCTTTAGCTAACCAGGTTTGTCTTCCTGCGTTTCTACCTAGCTTAGATTGCAATTGGTAACGCTGGTTAATTATGTCTCCCGCTTCCAACATCTTATTAATTGATTGTGGCTATTTTTCTTAATGTAGCGTTTTGCCACTACGATTTACCACTAATATCAAGGAAATAGAAAAAAGAAATTAGTGATAGTTGGTTCTCACTTGCTACATGAAGCACTGGCTACTTGTGATTTTATCATTTGAAGTCTTGAGTTCAATTGGCTAAATGATGGCTTGAATTGGAGCAAGGTAAATTGAAAATAGATCGTAGAAGACAATTACAATTAGGATTAGGCTTTAGCCAAGTCAGCTATTCTACAATAATCATCCAATTCAGCAATTAACTTATGCTTAGATTCTGGCGACAAGAAAGAAGCTTGAAAAGAATTTTTAGCTAATTGATAAAGCTCTTGTTTCGTTAAGTCTAAAGCTGATTGTGCTGCTTGGTAATTTTCAGCAATGTAACCGCCGAAATAAGATGGATCGTCAGAATTAACTGTAGCGCAAATGCCTAAATTTAACAGTTTTTTCAAATTATGCTTTGCCATCGAATCAAAAACTTTAAGCTCGACATTGGATAGAGGACATACAGTAAGAGGAATTTGTTTATCTACCAAATAATCGAGTAATTCTGGATCTTCCATGCTGCGAACACCATGATCGATACGAGATACCTTGAGTAAATTGATAGCTTCCCAGATGTATTCTGGAGGTCCTTCTTCTCCCGCATGAGCAACAGTTAAAAATCCTTCTGCTTGAGCGCGATCGAATACTTCTTTGAACTTAGAGGGAGGATTGCCCTGTTCGGCAGAATCTAAACCAACTGCGGGAATAGTATCTTTATAGGGTAGTGCCTGTTCTAAAGTGGCAAATGCCTCTTCTGCACTAAGATCGCGCAAGAAAGAGAGAATTAAGTTACTAGAAATACCCAGCTTAGTTTGACCATCCTGTAGGGCTTGATAGATTCCCTGATAGACAGTTTCAAAAGCAATACCTCGTGAGGTGTGACACTGAGGATCGAAAAATATTTCCGTGTGTCGCACATTCTGACTAGCAGCTTTTTCCAGATATGCCCAGGTTAGATCGTAAAAGTCTTGTTCTTTTTGTAATACTTCAGAACCTTGATAGTAGATATCGAGAAAAGATTGCAGGTCTGTAAAATTATAAGCATCTCTGACTTCTGACACCGATTTATAGGGTAAATCAATATTATTGCGTTGAGCCAATTCAAACATCATTTCTGGCTCTAGCGTACCTTCTATATGTAGGTGTAGTTCTGCTTTAGGTAAGTCTCGGATGAATTTTTCCATATTTGTTTTTTTTTAAAATATTGGTAACAAATTTATATCTGTAGGGGCGATTCGCCCCTACTTTATGCGCCGATTTCTAAAGCTAGGAAAACAAATCTGAGTAAAAAGACTGCTGCTAAAATCCAGACAGTAAGATCGATTTCGTGTGCTTTTCCTTGGATAGCCTTGAGTATAGGATAACTAATAAAACCCACTGCTAACCCTTCAGCAATGGAATAACTAAGGGGAATAAATAAAATAGTTAAAAAAGAAGGTATCGACTCAGCAGGATCGTTCCAATTGATATCGGTAATACTACCCGTCATCAAAACTCCCACAATTAACAATACTGGTGCAGTTGCAAAAGGAGGAATAGCCGAGAGTAAAGGGGTAAAAAAGATTGAGAGGGCAAATAAAATTGCCGTAACTATGGCCGTAAAACCACTTCTGCCTCCTTCAGAGACTCCCGCAGCCGACTCGATGTAGGTAGTTACAGTAGATGTGCCTAACGCTGCTCCTGCCGTTGTACCAATTGCATCTGCCATAAATGCTTTACTAGCATTAGGTAATTCTCCTTTATCGTTAACAAAACCTGCCTTAACACCAACTCCCGTAAGTGTCCCTACCGTATCAAAGGTATCAACGAAGAGAAAAACAAATAAGATTGCGAGTAGATTCCAAATACTATTTTGTAATACACTCCCTAATCCCACAAAAGCCTGTCCTGCAATGTTAACTGGAAAGACAGGAAAACCAATAATTCCTTGAGGCCAGGGAGCAATGCCTAAAATCCAGCCTAATAAAGCCGTAGCTAAAATCCCAATTAGTAATGCACCTTTAACTCGTCGCGCTACAAAAGCAGCCGTAATCAAAATTCCCGCGATCGCCATTAAGGTGTTAGGATCGGCTAAATTGCCTAAAGTCGTGGTAGTGGCTTCGCTGGTGACAATGATTCCTGAATTACTAGTCAGGGCAATATAAGCAATAAATAAACCAATGCCCGCAGCAGTAGCGTGTTTGAGGCAGTCGGGTATGGCAGCAACAATACGACTACGCATTTTAGTCAGAGACATGGCAATAAAAATTAGCCCCTCAATAAATACCGCAGCTAAAGCCACTCGCCAGTCAATTCCTAACCCCAAAACTACAGAAAAAGCAAAATAGGCATTAATTCCCATCCCTGGGGCGAGGGCAAAAGGATATCTGGCATAAAGTCCCATAACCATAGTCGATATAGCAGAGGAAATGGCAGTGGCAAATACTAACTCGCCAAATAAATCCCCTGACTCTTGTAAGAAGATGGCGTTGGAAAGAATACCAGGATTAACAGCTAAAATATACGCCATCGTGACAAAAGTTGTCACCCCAGCCAATACTTCGGTACGCAAATTAGTTCCTAATTTTTCAAATTCAAAAAAACTAGCTATACCACTTGAGTTTGGCGAAGAACTCGAATCTGGACTCGATCTAGTCGGAGTTGATGATGTTTTCCGACTCATGATAGATACCTCATTTTTAATAATTATTTAATCTAAGGTATCTTCAATAAAATTTTAATTCTGAAACATCGTATACTGTATACAAATTAATTTCACTTCAATATAAGTAATTATCTAAAGTTTGAGTCGCTTTTTATGGACTTGTATAACATTGAGACTTATCTGCGACCAAAATCGTTACGAGAAGTGCAAGATTGGCAACCTAACTGGAACTGGTTGGCTGGAGGAACTTGGATTTTTAACGAAGTTCAACCCCAGGTGAAAACCCTGGTAGATATGCAAAGACTTAACTGGTCGGAAATAGAAGTCACCCCAGGAGGTTTATCTATTGGGGCAACCTGTATTCAAAACGACCTACTAGACTTTTCTTTTCCCGAAGCTTGGACAGCAACGGGCGCACTTAAAGATGCCGTGCGGGAATTAGCTTCTTTTAAATTGTCTCATGCTGCGACAGTAGGAGGAAACATTTGTTTGGCTCTAAGTGCTAGTACCTTTGCTCCTGTGATGATTGCGTTAAATGCTAGCTATGAAATTTGGCAGCCCAATGGTGAACCTTACTTTGTTAATGCAATTGATTTTCAAACCGCGCCCCAACAAACGATTTTACAACCTGGGGAAGTATTACGTAGAATTAAAGTCCCCGATGGGAATTTAACACAGTGGCAAACCAGCTTTAAACGGATGGCAGTATGTACCGCAGGATATGCGATCGCTATTATTGTAACAGCATATCATCCCCAAACCAATCGAGTAAGGTTTGGCATTGGTGGTAGCATAAAATCACCGCGTTTAATTGAATTTGATACCGTACCAACTCCCGAACAAATCGTATCCGCAATTGGCGCATTTTCCCCACAAATGTATATTGATAACGAACGAGGTAGCGCAGCCTATCGCCGTCACATCACCCAGGTATTGATGCAACGCGGAATTACCGAATTAACCACAGGAATAAAAGGGAAACGCCGATATTAATCGTAGGGACATTTTTGCGTAGAGACGTAGCATGCTACGTCTCTACAGAGTTTGATATTTTTTAGACTGACCAGAAATTATGCCAGATTCATTAAATTTTCAAGTTAATAACCAAAGCCATAACACCAAATGTAATCCAGGAACGAGTCTATTAAGTTTACTTCGTTCTTTGGGATACGCGGGAGTGCATCGCGTATGTGAGTCGGGAGACTGCGGTAGCTGTACGGTGTGGCTAGATGATAAACCCATTCATAGCTGTATTTATCCTGCGATGCAGGTAGATAGTCATCAGATAACTACTATCGAGGGTTTGGAAAACGGTAAGCTGTCACCGATGCAGCAAGCTTTTTTAGATAAGCAGGGTTTTCAGTGTGGTTACTGTACTCCTGGGATGATTATGACCGCTAGTAAGCTGGAGTATAATTCAGAAGCGGAGTTACGGGCAGAATTGGAAGGTAATCTCTGTCGCTGTACTGGCTATGAGGCAATTATTGATAGTATCCTTGAATGCGGTAATGATAATTTAGTTAAACCCATAACTGCAAAAGAAGGACAGGTAGGAAAAAACATTCCCAAACAAGATGGGCCTAATTTAGTTACAGGAAAACCAGTATACACTGCCGATTGGTCGCCCCCGGGACTATTACATCTTAAAGTATTGCGATCGCCTTATCCCCATGCCCGTATTCGGGAAATTAATACAACCAAAGCTGAAGCCTTAGAAGGGGTTGAAGCTGTTTTTACCCATAAAGATGTGACCCGACGTGCTTATAGTACCGCAGGACATGGCGCACCCGTACCCGATCCTTTAGATCATTATTTATTAGATAATAAAGTAAGGTTTATCGGCGATCGCGTTGCAGCAGTCGTGGCAGAGACGGAAGCTATAGCTGCTATAGCTTGTGAGTTGATTGAGGTAGATTATGAGATTTTACCTCATGCGATCGATCCAGTTACAGCGATGAAGGGAGATGTGGTAATTCATGACGAACCAGAATCGAGTCAGATTCACGATGCAGCCCATAATATTGCAGGGGAAGTAGTTTTAGAGAAGGGCGATTTAAATACAGGATTTGCAGAAGCCGATTTAATTCTTGAAAATACCTATATCTTACCCGCAGTGCAGCACGTCCATTTAGAACCCCACGTTAGTATTAGCTGGTTGGATGAAGATGGTACATTAGTTGTTCGCTCCAGTACACAAGTACCATTCCACTGTCAGAGATTGTTATCCGAACTATTCGACATACCTAAAGAAAAGATTCGAGTTTATAAACCCCAGCTTGGGGGCGGATTTGGCAATAAACAGGAAATATTAAGCGAAGACTTATGTGTCTTGGCAACTTTAAAAACAGGTAAGCCAGTGCAGTGGCGGTTTACCAGAGAAGAAGAATTTACCGCTACCAATAGCCGTCACGCGATGAATATTCGGATTAAAACGGGGGTAAAAAGCTACGGTACGATTGTGGCTCAAGAAATGGAGGCGATTTCCAACACGGGGGCGTATGGCAATCATGGAGAAACAGTAACTTTCCTAACTGGTTGTTTTCCTCTGGGTTTATATCGTTGTGCCAATCAATCCTATAAAGGAACGGTTGTTTATACTAATACCATGCCCGCAGGTGCGTTTCGGGGTTATGGGGCAACTCAAGGCACGTTTGCCATGGAATCCCAACTTGATGAAATTGCCAGTAAATTAAATATCGATCCCATAAAGCTGCGCCAGCAAAACTTAATTACCACTGAGGATGAAATCTTAATCGGCAGAGAAGAACATTTTCACATTATTGGTAGTTATGCCCTGGATGAATGTATAGAGAAAGTTACCCAGGCGTTAGATTACGATCCAGAAAAACAGCCAGAAACAAAAGGACACATAAAACGCGGTGTAGGATTTGCTGCTACTATGCAAGCCAGTGGTTTAGCTAAGATTCATTTAGCCAGCGTTAAAATATCTTTGATGCCAAATGGACAATACGAACTGCGGACGGGTTCAGTTGATGTAGGTACGGGTTCTGATACATCTCTAAGACAGATAGCAGCCGAGGTTTTAGGAACTACCGTAGAGAACATAACCATCATTACCGCAGATACTCATAATACTCCCTTCGATGCTGGTTCTTATGCCTCTGCTACGGCATTTATTACTGGACAAGCCGTAAATCTAGCTGCCCAAAAATTGCGATCGCATCTCCTGAAAACCGCAGCCCAAATTATAGAAGTTAATACAGAAGAATTAAAATTAGACGAAGCAAAAATATCTGGTTCTCAGACAACAATATTTCTGAAGCAATTAGCACAAGAGGCACAAAAACGAGGAGAATCATTATCAGTAGAATTAGAACATACCAGCGATCGCGCTTCCCTTACCTTTGCCTTTCTAGGTGTGGAAGTAGAAGTAGACACCGAAACAGGCAGAATAAAAGTATTGCGTTGTGCAGAGGCGATCGATATTGGTAAGGCAATTAATCCGAGAATTTGTCACGGACAAGCTACAGGGGGTCTAGTTATGGGTTTAGGATACGCCCTGGCTGAAGAACTACGCTTTAATGAACAAGGTAAAATACTCAATCCTGGATTGCGTACCTACCGCATTCCTGCTGCATCCGATGTCCCACCAATGGAAATATTTTTAATCGAAAAAGCCGATCCTTATGGCCCTTTTGGTGCTAAAGGTATTGGGGAAATTGGCACTAACTGTACTGCACCTGCGATCGCCAATGCTGTCGCCCAGGCTACAGGAGTAAGATTGAAACAATTACCCATGATACCTGAAAGAGTTTGGATGGCGATGCAGAAATTAGAGTGACGTAAACCTTAAAAGTTGAATGATAGCATTATCAAATTCACTGCATGACATATAAGGGAGTAGCTATGAAACCTCAAATGCTGGGTACTAAATACGATAAGATTGCTAAATGGTGGCACGATCGTCATAGTAACTCTGAGTATGGAATTAAACAAATTGAAAAAGCATTACAGTTTTGTGTTAGTCACGAAAATGCTTTAGATGTTGGTTGTGGCGCAGGAGGTAGGTTCGTACGAAAACTACAAAAAAAGGGGTTTAAAATTACTGGACTTGATGTTTCTCGGGAAATGGTCAAGTTAGCAAGAGAAAATCATCCTAGTGAAACCTTTTTTGTTCAGGATATATGCACTTGGGAAACAGAACAAAAATTTGATTTTATTATTGCCTGGGATAGTATCTTTCATTTACCGTTTTCCATGCAAGAACCAGTAGTTACTGGACTTTGCAATATACTCGTAAAAAATGGGGTTTTGATATATACATTCGGCGATGGGTATGGAGAGCATACAGACGAATGGCATGAAGAAGAATTTTACTATAGTTCAATAGGAATTAAGGGAAATCTGTCGGTTCTGATGAAAAACGAGATAATTTGTAAGCATTTAGAGTTCGACCAATTCCCCGAAAATCATGTTTACGTCATTGCCCAAAAATCTTAGTAATTGACATTACTGACTAAAGTTATCTGCGAACTACTGTATACACAAACGTCCGTTCGTTCTCACTAATAACATGACTAGCGATCGCATTTTTTATCAACAATTGAAACACAGATTAGAACTAGAAACAGTAGTATTAGCAACTATTGTTAAGGTTTTAGGTTCTGCACCCAGAGAAATAGGCGCAAAAATGGCTATTTGCCAAGATGGTAGTATTATTGGCACTATTGGCGGTGGTGCGGGGGAAGCAAAAGTAATCACACAAGCATTAAAAGTATTAAAAACAGGAGAAAAACAGCTTGTAGAGATCGATCTAACTGGTACGCCAGGAAAAGATATTCAGGGAGTATGTGGCGGAAAAGTGCAAGTATGGTTAGAAAAATGGTCAAGTTCGGCGATCGCTCTTATCGAAGAAATTCTCGAATTATTGAAAACTGGTCAATCTGTCAAATTAGTTACCCCTTTTACTCAAGATGTTCCACCTTATTTGATGAGATATCCAGACTCTCCTCAAAAAATTACAAACTCTCTCTATTTTTCTGCTACTTCTGTAAAGACGAACAGCCGTTCGCCCCTAACCTTTACTCCCTCTGCTTCTTGCGATCGATTTGTGGAAACCATCGAACCACAACCTATTTTACTAATCATCGGCGGTGGTCATGTCGCAGTATCCATATCACAAATTGCCAACTTCGCAGGGTTTCAAATAGTAGTACAAGACGATCGCCCTGAATTTATAACCCCCCAAAGATTTCCTCAAGCACTGTTTTTATCTCAATCTATTACCGAGACTTTAAACACCCTAACGACACACTCACTGCTTTATGTGGCTTTGGTTACTAGAGGCTACCCCCAAGATATTGAGGCATTAAAAGCTCTTTTACAATATCCTATCAGTTATCAATATATCGGGGCGATCGGCAGTCAAAAACGTATTCGCATGATTAAGCAAGCAATACCAATCGCCAGACTACCTAACTTTTATGCACCTATCGGTTTAGATATTGGCGCGCTAACTCCTGAAGAAATTGCCATTAGTATCTGCGGAGAATTAATTAAAGTACGTCGTGGCGGTACAGGTTTATCACTTGGCGAAAGAATGCAGCAATGTCAAACACCATCAAAGGTTCATTTATCGCATATTAGCGTTTAAATGGAGTTTATTTTTTATGAGGCAAAGTTATCAATTTTTCAAAGTCAAAGGTTTTAATATATTTTTTGTCAACACCTTGATTAGAGATGCTCTCTAACCGAGAGCCTCTCTCACGGTCAATTATATTTTTAAAATTCTGATATATGAAAATCTCACTTTCTTGAGCAACAATCAATCTTCCCAAATTATCAAAATCCGCCCAAAGACAAATTTTCGATTCATCATTTAGTGAGTATTTAACTTTGTTTTTATTATCCCTAATTTCGTAACTATGCAAATCATAACTACCTATAGTTTGTCCATTTTTTGATTTGAGATAAGAACTATAATTCAAATGTTTTATGAGTGTTATTTTCCCATTAGTTTTTGTCCAGCACTTGGGAATAGGATATTTATCTCCATAACTTGGGACAATCTGTTTTTCTGTGAGTTTCCAGCCTTTTCCTGAAGTCCAACTTTCTGCATCTTCAAGTTTTCCTTTGAAGGTTATTTGGTAATTATCAAATTGGTGATTTTGTTGTTTGTCGAAATCAGGATACATCCCAGGCGATATAAATATGGTCTTATCATCTACAAATCTTCCTCCACCTCCCCAGGTATCTTGGTGAGCAAAAAGCATATTGGCTGTAATCTTTGGAGGCATACAAATTCCTGTCCAACAATATAGTTTTTTCTCATATTGCTGCTGAGATTTACCCATAGCAAAATACAAAAAATAAGTACCGTCAGGAGAAATATCGCATCGATTTGGGTAAATTCGCCCATAAAAACGCGAACCAATCTGTATGGACTCTCTTCCTTTTTGATAATCCAGGGAAATCAGATAAGTGATTTTATTACTTCTACGATAAAGAAAGACAATTATATTCTTTTTGGTAGCAATATATCCTCTAATTTTTGGTATGGTTTTCATTTAATTTCACTCAATATTTGTGTATATATATTTCCTGATTTACATACATAGCTAACTATTGTAAATGAGGTCTAATTGTGTCGATCGATTTAATTAAAATAAACTAATAATGCTAAGTGATGCTAACTCAAACTCAGATTATTAAAAAAATGTTTTATGAGCGTTGACAAAATTTATCCAGAGGATAACCAAAACTTTGCCTTGATTTTAGCAGCAGGTTTTTCTACCCGTATGGGAACTTGTAAAACTACTTTACTCTGGCATAATAATCAAACTCTACTTCGCTATCAAGCAGAACAATTTTTACAAGCTGGCATTACTCCAATTATTGTACTAGGTTCTCATAATGCCGATCGCCGATCTGATTGTCCTAATGGTAGTTTAGTTGCAATTAATTTAAAGAGCGATCGCGGTAAAACAAGCTCAATTTTAATTGGATTACAGTCTCTTCCTGACGCATTTTCGACTATTACTATTTCGGCTGTAGATCAGCCTCGTTCTTCTGATGTTTATCGCACTTTACTAGAAGCTTATCAACAAAAAAAAGCGTTAATTATCGCACCTTGCTACCACGGTAAATTAGGACATCCTTTGTTATTTTCGTGTCGATTATTACCAGAGTTAAAAAATATTCAAGAGTCAACTTTAGGATTGCGTGAAGTTGTTCAAAAATTCTATTCAAATATTCAAAAAATAGAAATGGAAACTCTAGATATTTTAAGCGATCTAAATAACTCAGCTATGTACCAATTAGAGCTTCAAAAAATAGCAAATATTTCCGATGATTCAAACTAAAAATTTGGTTTTTCTAAATAATGATAAACGTCAGTTTGACAGATATTATTCTGAATTATATTGTTGATCGATCGGAAGAAAATAAGAGGCTGTTTGCTGTTTGCTATTCCCTAATTCAAAATCAAACGATTTTATTCTTGCAGAACTCACGTTGATAATGTTAATATCTTTTTACAAATATTTTTACTAAATAGTATTTTAAACTACACATTGCTAACAATGATAATGATAACTTTTGTTTAATACTAGGTCAGTAATTAATAGTTTGTAATCGCTAAATTATTTCGCTCTTTACTAAAATTTAACTTATCTATGTTGAAGATTTTTCGTAAGAGAATCAAGATTTTTTAATAAATTAGGGTTGCTGACTAATTATCAATTGCTAACCGCTATTAGATGGTGTGAAACTTTTCAATGTATTTCAACAAAATAGTTAGATTTTCTGGTTACCATTATGGTAAAAAAATTCGATTATTTAGTAATTTACTATTAATCATTCTTGGCAATTGTTTTTGGTTATTATCTGGAAAATTGGCAGGAGCTTCCGAAATAATCGATATTAGCGATCGCGAAGTGCTATTACGAGAACTTTCTACCGAACTAAAACAAATTAGTGAAGTTGAGAAAAGTCAGAGATTACTCCGCCGTACAAGCGACGAGACCCCGCGTCGGCGTAAGACCCTAAAGGACTCGCTCCGCGTCGCGCAAGGGAATGCTCGTCAAGACACGACGGAGCCTACTCTGACCGTTGGTAAAAATAACACAGCAGAAGACAGTAATTATTTGTATTCCGATTTAGAAATATCTACAGATTCGGAATCAGAAACCTCAAACAGTTTAAAACAGGTAACAAACGTCGATCGGTTACGGGACGTTAGCCCTGGTGATTGGGCTTATGAAGCTTTGCGCTCTTTGGTAGACCGCTATGGCTGTATTGCAGGTTTTCCCAATCAAACTTATAGCGGTTCTCAACCATTAAGTCGTTATGAATTTGCTGCGGGTTTAAATTCTTGCTTAAATCAGATCGAACGATTGATTGCCTCTTCTGAAGCAGTTCAACGCGAAGATTTAGACACAATAAAGCGATTAAACGCAGAATTTGCCACAGAATTAGCAACGGTGACAGAAAGAGTAGACAGTTTAGAAAATCGCACTGCTTTTTTAGAAGACAATCAATTTTCGACCACTACTAAATTAATCGGTTCAGTTTGGCTTAACTTAACTGGTGCTGCTGCTGATGGGGATGTTTTAGTCGAGACAAACGATTTAAGTGTTCCTTTATTTCTCAGACCCCCAGGAAGAGACCCTGTAACTGGCGAACCAACTGTATTAGAAGTAACTGATAACCCCGAAATTACTTTAAGCGATTTAGTCTGGCTAACTTTTGAAACCTCTTTTACAGGAGAAGATGTTTTAACGACTCGGCTTGTTGTGGGTAATGGGGATTCTCCTGCTAACGTTTTTGCTTCTGCGGGTACTTACAATACTTTTGGGATCCCATTTACCGATCAAACCGCAGGACTCCAAGGAGAAGGAAACAGCGAGATCGTAATTCAAGATTTGTCCTATAATTTTCCCGTTGGTGACAACTTTCGGATTGTCATTGGACCTCAGATTAACTGGTATGCCTATTTCGATAATAATGCCTATACATATTTTCTTACTGGGGCGAGTAGTTTTAATTCCATTGGTAGTAGCCTCTCCAATGCGATCGATCGCGGTTCGGGAGCAGTTGTCATGTGGGATATTAGCGAAAAGCTGAAGCTCAACATTGCTTATTTAGGAGAGTCTACAGAATTTCTGCCCAGTCCGCCGTTTAACACTGCCAGCAACCCCGATGAAGGTGTCTTTGGTGGCACAAATACCAGTACAGCAGAACTAACCTTTTCTCCCACTGACACAGTTAACACCAGACTGATGTATAACTATTCTCATCTCAATGCAGATGTGAATGTAGTGGGTGGTGTCATTGGAGGCGTAACAGGCGAGCCATTGCAAAACGGATTAGCCGATGCTGGTGCTGGTAGGGGATTGGATGTTAACCCCAATGATGGCGGTTTAAAAGATTCTTTTTCCCATACTATTGGATTCAATTTCGATTGGGAAATCGCTCCCAAATTTGGTATTTTCGCTCGTTATACCTACGCTAGCATTACCCTCAAGCCAATTGATAGAACCGTAAACGTCCAGTCAATTCAGGCAGGTTTAGCCTTCCCCGATGTGGGTAAAGAAGGAGCATTAGGCACATTTTCCTTTTTGATTCCCTTTGACGTTACCAATGGTGAAGAATTTTTGGTTTCGGGTGCAGGGGATGGCGGTACACAGTATGAGTTTGAACTGACTTATTTTTATCCCGTGAATGATAATATTGCCCTAGTTCCTGCTTTTTATCTGGTTAGTAATCCCAATAACTTCGATGAAAATCCCAATATCTACGTGGGAAATTTACGAATGCAATTTAATTTCTAATCTTTTTTTTTATTCTGTATGGGCGAACGGGCCGTTCGCGGTTACCTAACATTATGACTACAAATACTCAACCAACCCCTCTAATTATCGACGATGATGGCAGCCAAGATGGGATGACAGCGATCGCATATATGCTGGCAAATCCTCAGTTTGATGTTCAAGCCATCACTATTTCTCAGGGTATTGCTCGTCCTGAAGTTTTTGATGATAATGTACTGCGAATGCTAGATCGTTTGGGGGATTTAGATATTCCCGTCGGTGTAGGGCGCGAGACTCCCCTTGAAGGCAATAACGAATTTCCCGATTTTATTCGTGATGGCTCTGATACTTTTTGGTCGCCATTTGTCCCTCTACCAGAAGAAACTCCAGATGTGGAGACAGAAGACGCAGTAGATTTAATTATTGAAACAATTCACAATTCTCCCGAACCTGTAGCAATCTTAGCCACAGGACCTTTAACAAATATTGCCGAAGCTTTACGACGCGACCCTACTATCATTGACAATATTGAAGTAGTGCAAATTATGGGTGGGGCTGTCTTTACCGAAGGAAATCTACCCGTACTCCCCGATCCACCTTTTTCCACCAATACTGCTGCCGAGTTTAATATCTGGATTGACCCCGTAGCAGCCCAAGAAGTCTTGGATGCAGGTGAAAAGGGCTTAAAAATTCAGCTTACTCCTTTAGATGCCACTAATGACATTGAATTCGATCGTGAGGATTATCAAGCCTGGCTGGATACGGGAACGCCTGAAAGTATTATTGCTGCGGAATTTTTAGATTATGCTCTTGAGGTAATTCAAAGCGATTTAGACCCTAATCCAGTGTGGGATTTAGTAGCAGCGATTAATCTCAGCGAACCAGATTTCTCACCTGAAACCCCTTTACACATCGATATCGATACCGAATCTGCTCCAGGAGATACTCAAGGAGCAACTGTAGCAGTTGCTGACCTACCGCCTAACGTCCTAGTATCTTTAGACCCCAGCTTTGATAATCTTGATTTTGATGCTGATGAGGTTTTTTCTTATTTAGGCGAAATTCCAGTAATAGATGCTGAAGTTGAAATAGTTTTTGGCAGTGCTGAAGGTGACATCATTGATGCTGCGGATTTAAACAGTGATTTTGATGGCAACAACGACATCTTATTTACGGGTAGTGGTAATGATTTAATTGATGCTTCTGTTGCTTTTGGACACAACCGTATTTATGCAGGTGAAGATGATGATATTTTATTAG
>NZ_LR213891.1 GCF_900659865.1 Hyella patelloides LEGE 07179 | reverse complement strand
GCACATCTCGGTTTGGATTTGTCTATACCTGATAATATTATTTTGTTATTTCAACCTCCTTACTGTCAGTAACGTTAATCCGATTGAAAGATTGTGGAAAGAAGTCAAAAAATTCTTGAAAAATAAAGTCTTTGATTCCCTAGATTTTTTAAGAAGAAAACTAGCAAATATCTTAGCTGAATTTACTCAAGCAGATATCGCTTCCATTACGGGATTTGATTTCATTCTCGATGCATTATCTGTAGCTGGACTTTAGGAAATTGGTATAATACCCTTTAGTAATTAACGACCAATTTCTAGCAGCCGATGGTAAATTAAGTATCTTGACATCATCACCTTCTCGCTTTTGAAAAAATTCTTCATCTAATAAATCGAATTCTGGCGGAACTTTGTTTTTAATATTTTTCCGTAGATTTGATTTGTTTTTATCTTGCTCTCTTTTTTTCTTGTCACATTCGCAATCGAATATTTTTAAATTTTTCTGGCGATCTTTATCCCAAAGTTTAATTATTCCTGTTTGAGTTTGTCCTTGTCGATCTTTACGATCTTCAGGAAGTTCTAAAATACCCAAAAAATTCTCTAAAAAATTAAGACCCGATTTGATTTGAGCTTCAGTTAGCCCACCATCGCGTGAATCTTTTACTATTAATTCTTCTAATGCAGAGTTATTATACGTAACGGTTAAACTATTTTGGTTAAATTTGGCAGTTAAAGGTTTTTTCGACTGATTGCGCCATTCTGGTATTGTCTCAGCTTCAGCTAATAGAATAAAATCTTCAAGTAATCTTTTGGCATGACTTTCAGATTTCTTCCCATAACTATATTTAGGCATATTTCAGAGAGTCCAAAAATATAAAATTTTGTAACGAATTCGGCAATACCAGAAGTAATCTAACTACCCCGAAGTTATTCAAAGCCTTGCTCTAAAACTATTATAGAGATTATATCAATTTCGCTTGCTTTGGGTTGGTAACCATAGGATTTGCTGTAACTGTAGAGTTCAAGTCGTACTAAATGCAGTTACACAAACAAGATAAAAACTCTTATAAATGGTTTAACCGTTTACGTTGGTTGTTTTTGTTCGTTCAAATCATTTTCTGGCTTATCTGGCAAATTCTGAAGATTTTGGGGGTAATAAATTTGTAAATAAAAAAATAGGGGCGCATTTTTACGTCCCTACAATATCAAAAAATTAAATTTCCAAAACTGGGAATTATTTATTCAATTCCTTCAATTTTGTCTTCTACTTCTTGATACAATTCACGCAATCTGTCGAGGTTTTCTTCAGAAGTTTCCCAATAACCGCGTCCATTAACTTCCAGTAGAGTACCAACAATCTTACGGAATGAATTGGGGTTCATATCCATCAGACGTTTGCACATTTCAGGGTCGTCAATGAAAGTAGTGTTGACATCTTCGTAAACCCAGTTATCTACAGCATCGGCGGTTGCACTCCATCCCATAGTATTAACTAAACGTTTGGATAGTTCGCGTACACCTTCATAACCATGGCTCAACATACCTTCATACCATTTGGGATTGAGTAGTTTGGTACGTGCGTCTAAACGAACAGTTTCAGAAAGGGTGCGAATTTGAGCATTAGCAGTGGTAGTGTCAGCAATGAAAGCGGTGGGTTTTTTACCATCATCGCGAAGACTAGCAACGATTTTGGTGGGGTCAGAATCGAAGTAATGGGATACGTCAGTAAGACTGATTTCCGAAGAGTCTAAGTTTTGGAATGTTACATCCGCAGTTTTGAGGGATTTCTCAAAAATTTGTCGGTTTTCGCTCATAATTCCTGGGTTATCGGAATCGAAAGCAAAAGATTTGCGGTTGAGATACATATCCTGTAACTCTTTTTCTTCTTCCCAACTGCTATTTTCTACCGCGAGGTTGATGTTAGAAGAGTATGAACCAGAGGAATTAGAGAAGATGCGGGTTGCTGCTTGGCGCAGATTAATACCCATTTCTTCTGCTTGTTCGAGGGCGTGTTTGCGAACGAAGTTCATTTCCACGGGTTCGTCGGCTTCGGCTGCCATTTTAACTGCTTGGTCTAATAGGTTCATTTGGTTGATGAACAGGTCACGGAAAACACCAGAACAGTTTACAACTACGTCAATACGAGGACGACCTAATTCTTCTAAGGGGATAAGTTCGAGTTTGTTAACTCTACCTAATGCATCGGGTACGGGACGTACACCCACCATCCACATGATTTGAGCTAAAGATTCACCGTAGGTTTTGATGTTATCTGTTCCCCAGAGGACACAAGCGATAGTTTCAGGATAGTTACCATCGTTATCTTGCTTTTGTTTTTCGATCAATCTGTCTACTACTACTTTGGCGCATTTTACTGCTGCTAGGGTAGGTATAGATTGGGGGTCTAAGGCATGAATGTTTTTCCCTGTGGGTAAGACGTTGGGGTTACGGATGGGGTCGCCACCAGGGCCAGGTAAAACGTATTCTCCTTCCAATGCTTTGAGGAGTCCGCCTAATTCTTGGTCGGCGCAAACTTGCTCTAAGCAGAATTCGAGGTATTCAAAGAGAGGTTTGAGAAGGTCTTTATCTACGTTGGTATAACCTAAGTCGTGTAACGCTGCAACCCAAGGTTCTTTTTTACCGATATTTAAGAAGTTGAGTTTGGAAACCATGGAAACTCTACCTTCAGCATCGATTTGCGCTTTAACTAATGCAGCTACTGCTTGGCGAGTTGCTTGGGTAATGTCTTGGAATAGCTGTACATCTTCTAATACCCCACGGTCATTATTAACATAGATTTCATCAATGCTTCTCTCAACACTTTGAGCAATAATACGAGGAAGAGAGACAAGTCCGTCTTCTTCTCTATCTAAAGCTGCAATGTTAACCAGAGTCGCAATAGCTTCTTCTGCGGTAGGGGGTTTTCCAATAACGTGCAAGCCACAGGGTAAAAGACGAGATTCGATTTCCATCAGTTTTTTGTAAACTAAACCGATGATGGTGTCTCTTTCTAATTGGGTTAATTCTTTGGCAGCTTTTTCAGGGAAGTCAATATCTTTATCGAGATTAACAATCCGTGCTTGATCCATTACTGTATCAACAATCTGGATACCACGACCGCTATCTTTGAGGCTTTGGTAAGAACCAATCAACTCGCCTAATTCTTTTAACCCTTTATATAGTCCTGCATTTTCCGCAGGAGGAGTTAAGTAAGAAATGGTGGAAGCGTAACCGCGACGTTTAGCAATAGTTGCTTCACTAGGGTTATTGGCTGCATAGTAATAGATGTTGGGAATAGAACCAATCAAGCTATCGGGATAGCATTCCCCAGACATCCCCATTTGTTTTCCTGGCATAAATTCTAACGAACCATGAGTACCAAAGTGAAGTACCGCATCGGCACCCCATATTTTTTCCAAGTAAGTGTAGTAAGCTGCAAAACCGTGATGAGGTGAAGCAGATTTAGAAAACAACAGTAACATGGGGTCGCCTTCGTAACCGAAAGTAGGTTGTACCCCAATAAAAACATTACCGAAATGTTTGCCGTAAATTAGGAGGTTTTGTCCATCACTATTAAGATTTCCTGGTGGTTGTCCCCAGTTTTCTTCTAGTTTCTCAGAGTAGGGAGTGAGTCTTTCGTACTCTTCGACAGACATTTTGTAAGCAACGTTTAATTCAGGAGAAGCATATTGTGCGGTAGCATCATTAATGACCATCTCCATCAATTCTTTAGCATTGTTAGGCAACTCAGGAAGGTCGTAGCCGTTACCTTTAAGACCTGTTAATACTTCATAGATAGAGCCAAAGACATCTAAGTAAGCAGCAGTACCCACATTACCTTTATCGGGAGGGAAACTAAATACAGTGATCGCAACTTTCTTTTGTAGTTTAGGTTTTTTGCGGAGATTTCCCCATTTCATGGCTCTTTGTGCGATCGCTTCTATTCTATCCTGTAAAGCGATTGCACGTCCAGTATTCCCATCACGACCAGATAAAATAATTGGTTCTATTGCACCGTCTAGTTCGGGTATTGCAATCTGTAAAGCTACTTGAACGGGGTGTAAACCGAGTTCGCTGGCTTCCCATTCTTCTGTAGTTTGGAAAACTAGAGGTAGAGCTACCATGTAAGGACGATTGAGGCGTTTTAAAGAGTCAATCGCTTTAGGATGATCTTGTCTAGCTGGCCCTCCTACTAAAGCAAAACCAGTCAAAGAAATAACCACATCTACTAAAGGTTGTGGCTTTGTACCATCGGTAACTTCCCAGAAGTATTCATCTACAGGTTTAGAGAAGTCTAATCCCCCAGCAAATACAGGAAGTACTCGCGCTCCCATAGCTTCTAACTCCTGTACCATTGCTACATAGTGAGCATCGTCTTTAGTAACCAGGTGAGTACGTTGCAAGACAATCCCTACACAAGGGGCTAAGGGGTCTTTTAAATCATCAGAAATATCACTACGGCTGTTATACCAGTTGAGATATTCTTTGACATCCTCAAACATTTCTGAGGCTAAGGGATGCCAGACACCCATATCAGGATAGACAATAGGCTCTTCGTAAACTACTCCGTCTGCAATATTCTTATCTTGATAAACGTATTTATCTGCCAACATCAGCAGGAAGTTCTCTAAGTTATCGGAGTTCCCCCCTAACCAATACTGGAAGCTCAACATAAAGTTACGAGCATCTTGAGCTTTTTCTACAGGTAAATACTTTAATACTTTGGGGAGGGTGCGTAACAACTTGAGCATCGCATCTTGGAAAGAGCTTCCAGAGTTTTCTTTCCGTTTCCGCATAAACTGAGCAATCGCACTTTTGGACTGTCCTAACTGTGCCATGGAGAAGCTACCCATCTTGTTAAGGCGCATCACTTCAGGCATTGAAGGGAATACAATAGCAGCATCTAAACGCTCTCTGTGAGGAGTAACTGCTGCTACTACTTTTTGTGCTAAATCTTCAATGAAGATCAAAGATGCGATAAAAATATTGGCTTGGGCTACATCTTGCTGGAAACTGTTGTAATTGTCTTCGTTTCTTAATTCTTCGATTAAGTAACCACTCAGTTCGATTGCTAAATGAGGGTTGTTTTGATTGATCTTTCTAGCTGCTTCAGTCAGGGTGCTTTGGTACTGAGGCTCTAGCACTACATAGACCACTCTAAGCAAATCACGCCCATTAAGGTCTTCTGGGGTTACGCGACGTATGGTGGACTTGACGTGAGTGAACATAGACTTGATTCTCCTTACTTTGGACGGGGCGACTTGCTTTGTTTCGGTTCTAGCAGGTTAGTAAGCCTACTGAGACAACGGGTTACTGTATAAATGTTTTTATCAAAAAATGTTGCGTAAAAACCGCACATCTCTTTATTTGACACAATTTTATAAAAATAATGATACAGTTTGTAACAAAATTTTACTTAAATTGTGAGTATTTACTCAGATTTCCTAAATAAAAATTAACATTAACTTGTTTGACAAAATAATATAATTGTGTAATATAAATTTGCGATTTCGTTCTGTTTAAAGGCGATCGCCTTTATCAAAACCAATGTTTTAACAAGATATTACTCTATATGATGAGTAAATTTGATGATTATTAGTTAGGTTGTTTTTGTGTTGTGGAGATAATCTGACGCAAAGACGCAAAAGTATTTATCTGTTTTTTGTGTAGATTTATTAGGAGTTTTTTAAATTATTTTGTTTTTATCTTCAAGACTTGTATGAGATTTTTTCCAAAAACTACCACGACCGTAACAACCATGCTCAAAATAGTTAAAAGGACTAACCTCAATTTTATCGGCAATAGGATTACCTCCGATATAAGCTTCTTTTAGAGATTTCATTAAGTCTAAATTTAAAGGAATTCGAGTAAAATTATTTCCAAATAAGAATAATTTTTCAATTTTATCTAATTTATGAATTGACTCTGGAAGCTTGTCCAATTGATTAGATTTTAAACTTAAATAAGATAGTTTTTTCAAATTAGACCAATCGATATCCACTTTAGATAGAAGATTACATCCCAAATCTAGTCTTTCTAGATTAACTAAATTAGAGAAATTATTTGGTAATTCTGTTATTTGATTATTCCAAGCATTAAAATTTCTCAGCATAATTAACTTAGTTATGCTTTGAGGAATAGAATCTATTTGATTATGAGAGATATCTAAAATTTCTAAATTCGGTAATCTATCAAATATATCTGATAATTTTTTAATTTGATTATAACTTATATTTAGTGACTTAAGATTTACTAAATTAGTAATATTTTCTGGGATAAATGTTAGTTTATTATGTCTGAGATCGAGTCTTTCAATGTTTGTTTGCTGTAAAATATGCTCTGGTATTTCAGTTAACTGTTGAAATGAGTATGCAACCATCGCTTTAATTTTGAAGATTATGATAAATATAAAGTAACAAGATTAATAATATAGGCTAGTATATAAATAAAAAAATATCTATTTTAAACTTCAATCATCCAAAATTATTTTAGTTTAAAATAACCAGTATTTTATCTAATTAGGCTATTATTTATGTTCAATCACTTCATTGAATTAATCCAATTTAAAATGCGATTCCATGCCCACCAACAATCACGATCGCCGATTGTTTTTTGATAGTAAGGACTGCTAAGATAGCCTACATGACCACCAGATTTAGTTAAGATTAATTCAATTGCTTTATTATCTTGACCAACCTTGTTTAAATCAGGAATAATATTAGGCGCAAACATCGGATCGTCTTCTGCATAAAGAATTAAAGTAGGCTTACTAATTTTCGGCAAAATTTTAAAAGCACTACTAGCAGTGTAATATTCTTCTACAGAAGCAAAACCCAAACGAGGAATTACTAATTCGCGATCGAAACCCCAGATAGTATTTGCTGCTTCAATGGCTGAGAGAGAGAAATCTTGAGGATGATAGGAGTGTAATTTGAGAGCTAGTTTTTTGAGTTCTTTGGCGATCGCTTTTTCGATATACTTACCTAAAGGATGTTGCATTAAATAGGGTAAAGAACGATTAGAGTCCAAATTAGGACAAATTACTGCACCTCCTGCCACATCAGAAGCTTTTAAACCGTTAATCTCTAGAAACTGCGAATAATAAATACCCCATAAAGCTAATTGTCCCCCTAAAGAATATCCTGTAAACCAAAATGGCGCGGGACAACCAAGAGCTTTACTTTCTGCTGCAATACTGACAAAATCTTTTCCTTCATTAATACCGTCAGAAGTTAGAGAAGTAGATAACTTTGCAGATTCCCCATGAGCGCGCCAATCAAATAAAATTACTGCATAATTTTGCTGGTAGGCTTTTCTTCCTAGTATTTTCAGAAACCACTGATTATCGAGAGTTCCTGTAATACCATAAGTACCGATAATTGTTCCTTGAGGATTTTCAGGAATTGCTACCCAAGCAAAAAGAGGGATTTCTCCCTCTGTAAACACAACTTTCTGGTATTTTGGCTCTGGTTCAATTAGAGTTTGTTCCCAGGTTTTACTAGAGCGAAACGCACTATAGATAGTCATTAAAAGACCATTGTTTAATAGTAAGGGAGGAGTAAATGAGGAGTAGAGCATGATATCGATCTGGGATTGGGGGTATCTCTAAGAACAGGATACTATAACCTTTTAATGTTTTTGTTTGATAAGAATTACATTCAATTTTTTAACAGTCATTGAACAAGGAAGTTTGGTACAAATTTTCACTCATTACTCATTGACGAGTTACTCATTACTTCTTTTTTTTACTCCCACACCTTTTTTCGCTCACCCAGAGATTACTAAACAATACGAGCATCGCTTCCACGTCTGTCCTACTTTGTAATAGTTTATTGAACCCCTTATGAGATCCCCAATCCTTCATCTTTCATTCCTCATCCCTCATCCTTTTCACGCTATGATCTTTATTGTCAGCCTGTTATCAACCAAGAAATGAGTAAACTGCATCGAATCACAATTCGCGATCGCCGTACCCAAAAAACCTATCAAGTAGAAGTCCCTGAAGATCGCTACATCTTGCATACTGCGGAGCAACAAGAGGCAGTACTACCTTTCTCTTGTCGTAATGGTGCTTGTACCGCTTGTGCCGTGAAGGTTATTTCAGGAGAATTAGAACAACCCGAAGCAATGGGTTTATCTCCTAAACTAAAAAAAGATGGTTATGCTTTGTTATGTGTCAGTTATCCTCGTTCTGATTTAGTAGTAGAAACTCAAGACGAAGATGAAGTATATGAAATGCAATTTGGTCGCTATTTTGCTAAGGGAAAAGTCAACTTTGGTCTGCCTTTAGACGAAGAGTAATTATTAGCATTGCATGGTTATTAGATAATTTTAGGCTGGAAAGCTAAAAAGAATTGGCGTTGCTGAATTAAGATATAAAACAATCAGAAGTCTTTATAGTTTATAAGACGCTAATGAAAGCCTCTGTAAATTTTACGCTCCGTCAAGCAACAATAGATGATGCACCACTCTTCTATAGCGTTATCGCTCGAACAATGCGCGATTTAATCATAGCTACTTGGGGTGTATGGGACGAATTACTAGTTCAACGCGAGTCTTATGAAGATAGCAGTTCACCTAACGCGCAGGTGATTCAAATTGGTGATGTTTCTGTTGGTGTGTTTACAGTCGAAAGATTTCCGACATACATTCAACTTGAGCAAATATATCTTTTACCTAAATACCAACGCCTAGGTATTGGTACAAGATTGCTTAATAGTCTTATTTCAGAAGCATCACAATCTCAGATTCCAGTTCGTCTTCGCGTCTTAGCGGTTAATTCAGCAAAAATGTTCTATGAAAAATTCGGGTTTGCCGTCACTAAAGCTACGTCAGATTTTCTCTATATGGAGAAGTCGCCTTAATATTCTCAGAACGTTGCCTAATTTAAGATTTTTGTATTTATCGAACTCAGGTTGAATTAGATATTTTTGGATTAAGAAGCCGAATTACGATAAAGATCGTCACAATAAGATGCCCAAATTACTCCGATAATAGCGGTTATCAATCCTGAGATCGCGCCTGCTAATCCTAAACCTAACGTACCTAAAACAGTCATTAGTTGACCTATCATTTTAGTAATACCTTTAGAGAGAATAAAAGTAGTAATCACGCTAAGACAAGTAACAGCAAATAAATCTTGTAAAATTAAAAAATTGTTTTTTTGAGATAGCTGTTCGTCAAAATAAGCATCCCAAACAATAATAAACATCACCACATTAGCAAAAGTTAAAAGCATTTTTTTGATGATTTCAATCTCTAACCAAGGAGCAGCAGTAACTAAAGTATTCCCAATAGCGATCGCTAATATAGTGTAAATAACCCGCTTTCTTTTTCGATCTAATTTACTCACAAGATTGCCTATTTATAGAGTTACTCAGTTTAATTTAAGATTTAAAATATAGCTAGTCTGATTTAATTTCCCATTTAGAAAATACCTACATCCCACAGACCCTATAACCTACATCGGATATCAAACAGTAACTTAAATACGTGATAGCTTAAACAAGGTTTATAACCAATGACGGGGATAAGAACGCTCTGGCATAAGATTATTAAAAGCAAAAGTACAGAATAGTAAAATAATCGATCCAGCCAATACGGGAGTCAAGATAAAACCCCAAGTAGCCTTACTTAAAACTCCTACCAAAGCCACAGCACCGCCTGGAGGATGAAGAGTTTTCGTTAACTGCATGACTTTAATTGCGGTAGCTACAGATAAAGCCATAACCCAAGGCTCTGAGCCGAAAAGAGTCACCATTAAGACACTAACAATTCCTCCTATTAAATTACCGAAAATCAAATTGCGGGGTTGAGCCAAAGGACTATTCGGTACAGCAAACACTAAAACCGCAGCAGCACCAAAAGGAGCAGCAATTACAGGATAACCAGAAGCAATACTTAGATAAGCTAATGCACCAATTCCGAAAAAGCTTCCTAAATAAGAAACTAAGATCTGGGTAACAGAGAATCTCGGCTGATAAGTAGCACTACCATGAATACCAGCAAGATACTGGGTAAAACTCCGCCAAATACGCTTCAAGATAGAGCCTCTTTTCTGGCTAGGCTTAGATTTAGCAGCAGGATTTTTGAGTCTTTCTAATTCTTGAGTTAAAAAATTGATTTGTTCTTGTTGCTGTTTAAAGATATCTTCGTAGTTATGTAGTGTTTGCTCTTGTTTGACTAATTCCAGTGAGTCGCTCATAGATGAATTTTGTTCTGCCGAGTTTCCAATTTGAGTGCTATCCATAGAATTACTCAAAACAACTGTTTAATTTACTTGGTTTAAAATACTAATCAGTATATTAATATACAGCATAATAATAACGTTCGAGTTGTAAGGCAATATTATTGATGCATTTAATTCAATATTTCAATGCAATTTACGATTGTTATGAGTTCATGTTTTATGAGTTCATGTTGTATTAAGAAATACTTAATAATTTATTCGATCGATCATATTTTGCTGCTTTCCAAAATTGTTTCTCAGGCTATTGTTTTAATTATTTGTTTATTTCTCTGGAGTTGTAGCGTTACAGAAAGAGAAATTGACGGGAGGAAATGCCGACGGTCAGTCGGCATATTCCACTCCCGTGTTGACAGAAATGCTTTATCTGCTCAGTTGGTCAAAGTTGTTAGCGGACAAACTATTGAGGTCATAATTCCCCAACAAGATAATCAACTTCAAAGAGTAAGAATTATTGGTATTGATGTGCCAAAGCTAGAAGATACATTGGGTCGCGAACAAGGAAAAACAAGGTTAAAAGAGTTACTTACTGACAATAAAATCAATTTAGAACTAGAAAGTGATGAACGGGATCGTTACAACCGTATTTTCGCCCATGTCTGGCATCATGATACTTTGGTCAGTGAAGAGTTAGCTAAAGAGGGTTATGTATTAGCCAATACTAAATATCCCCATAAGTATAGCGATCGTATTTTCCATGCTCAAGAATACGCACGTATTTTGGGTTACGGTATTTGGAAATAATAATACAGTAATCAGCGATCGGTTACCAGTTATCAGTTCATAAAACTAACCACCACCAACCAACATGAGCCAAGAATTACTAACCTTTTTAGATATCGCCAGTGAAGCAGCTTTAGCAGCAGGAGCTATTTTACAGGATAAATTTTGTAATCTGGAGAATATTCAAAACAAAGGTCGTCCAGGGGATTTAGTCACCGAAGCCGATAAAGCAGCAGAAGCTAAGGTATTGGAATTATTAAATCGTCATCTTCCAGACCATCAAATATTAGCAGAAGAATCAGGGACATTAGGAGGAAACGATCGTAAATATCTTTGGGCGATCGATCCTTTGGATGGTACAACTAATTATGCTCATGGTTATCCTATCGCTGCGGTATCTATTGGTTTAATGATTGATGGTGTTCCTCAAGTGGGAGTAGTTTACAATCCTTTCCGCGATCAATTATTACGTGCTGCTAAAGGTTACGGTGCAACTTGTAATCGTAATCCAATTGTGGTTTCCAAAACAAAAGAGTTAGAAGATACAATTTTAGTAACAGGTTTTGCTTACGATCGCCGAGAAACTACCGATAATAACTATGCAGAGTTTTGCTATCTGACCCATTTAACCCAAGGTGTGCGTCGTAGTGGTTCAGCTTCTATCGATATAACCGATGTGGCTTGTGGCAGACTGGATGGTTATTGGGAAAGGGGTTTAAGTCCTTGGGATATCACCGCAGGGATTGTAATTCTCCAAGAAGCAGGGGGAAAGGTAACGGCTTATGATGGAAGTACTATAGATATTAATTCTGGTCGTATTTTAGCTACTAATGGCTTGATTCATGATAGCTTGAGTAAGGCTTTAAAAGAAGCTCCTCGTTTACCAGATAATCTTTATCGCTAATTGGGTTTTACTTTGGTGATGTAATTTACACGCTCGGCAATTATATTAGCCAATACTTGCTATTGCTTCAATTTCGACGAGGGTTTCTGGCGATGCGAGAGAAGCAACTCCAATACCTGTTACGGCTGGACGAGACTCACCCAAAAAGCTAGAAAGAATAGGTGTTGCCGACATTCATGTGTTCTCCTAATTCACCTCGAATATAAACACGAACTTGCAATAACTTGTCAATTGATGAACCAGAATTTTCTAAGGCAATTGTAAGATTGTTGAGAGCCTTTTTCATTTGACCTTCAACAGACTTTTCTGTAGTCTCATACTGATGATTCCAATCTATTTGTCCAGAAATAAAAACTAATTCTGATTTAGTATCGATAACAGCTTGCGACATACCAAATGCAGCACCATCAAATAATTCTTGTGGATTAATTAGTTTCTTACTCATTTTTACTTTCTCGTTTACTATTTTTTTTACTTCTTAATTCTAAGATTCAGATTTCAATTTTAAATTTTCAAAATAATTTTATATTTTTATGATTGCTATGTATTACATGGTTTTCATTGGCAATTTTTTCTAACCAATCAGTCCGTGTAATACTCCATTATTTTGCTATAGTACCTAGATTTTCTCACATATTATCAGTAGCCTTAATACTGTGAACTTTTCTTTCAGCTTCTTGCTTATTTTTAAACTGTACTTTTTTATTTCTGCTTTACATATTTATTCCGTGTAATATACGAATTATTTATTTTTATTTTTCGCATATTATGACAAAAGAAAATATTATTTTACAAACAATAAACAGTCTTTTTTTTACATAATCTTTAAAAAGCTATATAAAAAAATTATAAATAAAGCTAAATTAAATAAAAAATAAAAATCTAAGAATAAAACTAATAATAACATGATTAGTTTTGTATACAATAAGCCAATGTGCATAAAATATTGTGTATTTATTTGTTATCGATCGATTACTCCCACTCTGCCCAATCTCAAGTAACAAACTAAATGCGTAACTACTTAAAATAAGTAGTTTTTTTGATAAGAAAAGATCGGGATTGGAGATACTTCAATTCACTTCATCTATGAGATAAAGTCAAGACTTTCAAGCTCTAGATTGAAAATTGTCCAAACCATGAAAATAACATAACTTAATAAACATAATTCCTCAAATGACTAAAGTACAAGAATTGCTTCAAGATTTTGTCACTAAGAATATAGATATTCAAGGAGTTCTGATAGCTGGCTCTCAAGAAAATCATCCAATTTATGATTTTTTCTGCAATGAGAGTAAGAATAATAATAAAGAAATATTAGTGAATTTCTTTCCATTAATAGATCATTTTCAAAGAGATTTAACTATAGGAAAAGTAGAAAGAATTATTATCGAAGGGGAAAAAGGATATTGTGTTTTAGTAGGTTGTCAGAAAAGTTCAATTTTATTAGTGTTAGCAGATAAAGAGCTAGTTAAAGGTTGGTTGTTTCTAAAGATCAAAGAATTAGTCAAAGGAATAAACACATTAGTAATTGCGGACTAAGATTGTAATTTGATGGGCATTATTAACAAAATTAGTGGGTAGTTGATACTTATTCTGATAATATAATTAATTTCCTGCTGTTAATTCCAAAATCATTTCATTCTTGGGAACAAAACCCAAACTTTCATAAACACGTTTACCATGAGGCGAAGCATGAAGAATAGCATGAGTACAATTTAGAGTATACAGATAAGCGATCGCTTTTTTAGTTAATTTGGTAGCAATTCCCTGACGACGATAATCAGCTTCTACATAAACATTCCAAATATAACCATAGTGCCGAAAATCAGATTTAAAAGGAGTAGGATATAAACCTGCAAAAAGCTGACAGCTAACTGAACCAATTACTCTATCTTCTACTGTTGCAACAAAAGCTTGAAAAGACAAATTTTGCCTTGCTTTAACAATAAAATCGATGGTGTCTCTTTGCCAATCAGCACGAATAGAATCAGGTGACACATTATTATCTAACCACAGTTGATAGAAATGCCGAGCAATCAAATCATCTTCTGAATTATTAGCTTTTCTGATAGTGAAATTTAGTTTTTTGTCCATAAATAAAATAGAATTTGTCTACTATCTGTTTATTAGAATCAAGGATGATTGGAAAAATGGCGATCTCGAAGAGATCCGCTTCGCGGTGCGCAAATTTAACAAAAATTTTATTTTTAACACTAACAATAGTCTTTAGTGGGTTTTCTGCGATCAATAATTTTTCAGTATCAAAACCGAAATCTGTTTTAGCCATGACAAAAAATAACACCATTGCTCAAGTTTTAAAAGTTGCAGTGACGGGACAATCTAATAATTATACTTTTGCAGTGACCCTCAGCAGTCCCGATACTGGGTGTAACCGTTATGCTGATTGGTGGGAAGTTATCACCCCTCAAGGTGAATTACTTTATCGTCGAGTCTTGTTACATTCTCATGTAGATGAACAGCCTTTTACTCGCACAGGAGGTACGGTAGCAATTGAACCTCAACAAGAAGTAATTGTTAGGGTGCATATGTCTGCTGATGGTTACAGTCCAATGGCTCAAAAAGGAACAGTAGAATCGGGTTTCGCTGCGGTAACCTTACCCTCTGAATTTGCGGTTAATCTCGAATCTGTCGAGCCTCTTCCTGGTAATTGTGCTTTTTAAAAACTTACTGACTTGCTTTTTTATAAGCGATTATTACTCTGTCTAAATATAATTCATCAGTGACAACATTAACTGTCCTGATAAGAAGCTCTTTTACTATTTCAAGAGAATCACTTATTTTAGTATCTCCATCATTATATCTCAGCTTTTTTCTGCTACTTTTATTAATAGGTGTTGCCCACGATGGTATATTATCGGCGATCAAATAGAAGTTTGACTTATAAAAGTTTAATTTGCCATCAAAAGGTATAACATCACTACAGACACCCTCAGAATCAAACCATTGCATTTGAGGATTTCCCGTTTTTTCTTCTGTAAATTTGCCGTCTGGAGTAATAGTTAAAGTTAAGCCTTCTGTTAGCTCTATTTGCTCTATCAATTCATGGCTTTTACCATCTAACCATTTTGACACTCCACTAGGGTCTGGTTGTTTGTTAATAAATTCAACTTCACTTTTGGTTGAAGTGCTACCAATTAATAACCACGTTCCCACCAAAATCTCAATATCCATCTAATTTCTTTGACTTAATTTACTTGCTATTCACCACTGCCAGAGATATATACTAAATGCTCTAATAGCTAATTACTGTACTACCAACACAGATTTTAAAGGACGTTGTACTTTGTTCCCTTCTCGATCTAACCTGCCGTAATAAGTCTTACCCTGATAGTAGAGAGATGATGAACTTCCCCCATCGAGATTCATCGCTTTCATTGCTCCCAAATCTTTGAGAAAGGCTGTCAAACCAGGTAGAGACATTCCAGATTTATTCGGATTTTTCTGTCCTACCATTGCCAAAATAATATTCCCTTTTGAAGTAATCGCTACTGCACTACGAGCATTAGGACTATCAACACCAATAGCGTTCCGAATCAGTTTACCATTCTCATAAGCAGTAAAACCTTCTGCGATAGAAGTATCTATTGGTAATAATTGAGGGCCTGCACCTAAAGCGTCTTGTAAAATACAGTTAGCGGGTACAACAGCACTATGAAGAGTAATATCGTAACGAGTCTCTGCGCCACACTGATAGCGACGAAATTCAGCACGATTGAGAATTTTCCCCAAATATGGCTTGAGATCGGGGTTATCAATTAATCTTTCGTTAATACGAGGGTCGGCAACTAAATTTGTATCTTGGATAATATAGGATGTTGTCTTTTGATTTTGAGGATCGAAATAACCTCCATTAATTGCTGCAATAACATTATTTTTGCTGGCAAACTGTTCGAGAGATGTTAACTCTGCTGCTACTTCTGGAGTGATGGTGTGATTGCTATGAACAGGAATAGTTACTACATGAATTTCACTGTCAGGCTGTTGATAGACTTGGTAATTAATATCTAATGCTGCTGAAGAGACATAATGCGAACCGAAAATTAACATTAATCCCAGACTTAAAGAAACAGCGTGACGTAACAGCTTAATCTTTTGGAGTTTCAGAAATACTTGGCGAACCATTTATAGCCGTACAAAGTTAGGTTAGGACACATAGATTATCGGCTCGGAAGTAGCAAGCCCTAAAGGATACCGCTACGCATATAGCAAGTAGCAATTTATAAAAATTTCCTAATTACCTCTCCCAGTCTCCTCTTCTCTCAGTCTCCCGTCAACCAAAACATTTATCTTTATCGATCTATTACCTATTACTTTTCCTCACCAGAAAACTTTTGTAGCTAATTCTAATTCGTGCGGGGATAATAAATCAAGTTATTACTAACTTTACTTTTTCTGGCACGAACTTTCTTGGCAGAAATTAACTGTTTGAGACAAATTTGTAACATCGATACGGGACGATTAACTTTTTGACTCATTTCTTTAATCGTAATTCCAGTTTCTCTATTTTCTATGATTTGTAAAACTCTTTCTTTGGTATTAAGTCCTGGTGTGGGAGTAATAATTTTGATGTAGGTCACAGAATAGTCCTATTAAGTTACAATAAATTCAGTAGGAATACTGAGTAAGATTCTGTAGATATAACTATTTTTTGGCACTAGAATATAACCCACCAGTGTTTGTACTGATAAGCGATTATCTACAATCTCATCGCCTGTTATACTGCCTATTTTTTAAAGTGGCAACTAATTTTTTGAAAAAAAATAGCCCTAAAAAATCTTGACGATAAATATCAGAGGAAAGTCGATTTTATATTTTCTTTGTTGTCCGACTCTTTCCCATTCTAAATTGAGGCATTATTGGTTAGACGTAGCTGTAACGTTTAACGAGTTCCATGATTACGATGAAGCTGACACTATGATTGAGCAATTTATCGATGGTTATAAAACTGTGCGGAACATGAAATTTGATTCAAAAACAATTATCATGTTTCGCGGACTATCTGCAACACTCTACGCTTCTTGGGTGTTTTCCCCTGAGAATAACTGGGTAACAGCGACTAAACTAGATTACGGTAAAGATGCTCTTGAACAGATTCAACGTATCGTTTGAGAGAAACTGTCAATTATCATAATTTTATATTTCTTTGATAATTCGTCTGTGGGGCTGCCGAATCTGGATTTTATCTTTTTCTGCTTCTAATTCTCTCTCTCCATTTTCTGTATATTCTTAACTTATCAAGGAGAAAAAATCTTGACGGTACAGAAATTAGCGGATCGTGCCGATTCATACCCAATACTACTACAGTTTTGCAAGAATGCGATCGCACTGTTGGCGAGGCGCGTCTAAGGCAATCGCATCCTAGTTTGAACAACGCCCTCTTTATGACTACTTTCTGGGAAATTTTTAAAATGAGAATTAATTGCTGTTTATTGTGCCGATTTCGCTATTGACTTCGTAAAAAGAAGTAACTGGGGGTTTGACAAAGAGATGAGCCATCTCGTCCAGAATGGCTTTGTAGGCTTCAGACATATTGTCTTGCATAGTGCCGATTTCATCCCACATAATCACGGCGATACCTTCATCAGTGCCAGGTTTTTGAAGTAAGTATGCACCTTTAAATCCCTTAGTATAGGTAGAAACGGCTTGTTCGTATAATTTTTGTGCTTCGGGGAATGTTCCTGGCTTAAATTCACCCATAGCTACATAAGCATACTTATGTTTCAGAAAATCGACAAATTCAGACATAACGATTTTTTATCCTTAAAATTAATTCAGGTAATTTGATAAAAAGCAGAAGCGGTATAGAAGTTGGAATTAAAACCCTTTAGAGAACCAATACCTCATTTTTATCACCAATTATCACCTTATCAACGATCGGTAAATTAGAAAAAAAGTTCTTTCAGAAGCTCTTTCTAAAGTTCTAAGAGGTGTCAAAAGAAGTACGAAGGCTTCTTGTTTAGAAGAGGCTTACACCTCTGCCTTTCCCTTGTTCCGTCTGATAGGACGGGGCTTGTATCTATCACGGAAGAAGGAAGAAGAAAAGCATTACTTCATACCTCGCGCCTTGAAGGGTGAAGCCCTGGTCATCAATGCCCAAAAGCGATCGCCTATAAAATGGTAAAATGGCATCATTGAGATACGATCGCTATTTTCCTTCTTGCTACAGATAACTTTATAGTTAGCCACCTCTCTAAGTTCGTGATGATATACTGGTAAGTCCGACACCATATTGGGGCTGTAATCAGGTAAAGATAGTATAAGATGGCAGAGAAGAAAGGTGGTATCAAAATAATTAGCGATAACCGACAAGCACGTTATCTCTATGAAATCTTCGATACTTACGAAGCAGGAATCGAGTTATTAGGTACTGAGGTTAAATCTATTAGAGAGGGTAAGCTTAACCTGAGAGATGGCTATGTTTTAGTCCGTAATGGACAAGCTTGGCTTACCAATGTCCATATTTCTCCTTACACAAGGGTAAGTGAATATTTTAATCATGAGCCTCGTCGTTCTCGTAGGTTATTATTACATAAGCAAGAAATTAATAAACTAATCGGACAGGTAGAGCAAAAAGGTTTAACTTTAATCCCTCTCAAGATGTATTTTAAAAATGGTTGGATTAAGGTAAGTATTGGTCTTGCTAAAGGTAAGAAGCTACACGATAAACGAGAAACTGCTAAACGCCGTGACGATCAAAGAGATATGGCAAGAGCAATAAAGCGCTATTAATTAAATCATTAATTATGATGGAGATAACAGCTTAATAAGTGATAAGCAACTCCTATAATCTTAAATTCTCGAACAATTAAACTAATATGAAATATAAAAATTGACGCTATATATTTTATGTGTAGCAAACTTTTAAATATCTCATAAGTACCCAGACAGAATTAATTACACATTTAGCTTTCTCTATTGCCTCTTGCCTCTTGCCTCTCTCAACTAGGAAATTAATTGGGAGCAAGTCAGTTTTGATAGAACAAGAGAACTAGAGAGTTTAGAGAGAGTAAGCGGTAACATGAAATGGAAGTTGATTGATGGCAAAATAGATGGATTCCCAGAAAGAGGCACTCTTAGCACAGCATTTAGAAGCTATAGCTGCTCTACTTTATGAAGAAACAAAACCAGATCAGGTAGAGAGTCTAGCAAAAATAGAAAGCACGATTAGGGAGCAAACTTTACAGTATATCACTCCTCAATTAGGCATTTTTTTATCCAACAAGCTACAGGAACATCAGCAGGAAGAAGGCGAAAAATAAAAAGTATTATTGGAAACCTGAGTATCAGTGAGAAACAAGCTGACAAACTGAAAATTAAGTCTCATAAAAGAATTAGTCCTTATTTAACCGAATGCTGTTTGAGGGCAAGTGCAAATGTATCCTATGAGAACGCAGCTAAAGATGTAGAAAGATACACAGGAATTTTTGTATCGGCAAAAACACAACAAAGGTTAGTTCATCGTCATCAATTTGATGAAGTTACTTGCACAGAAGAAGTATCAGAAATCAGTGTAGATGGGGGTAAAGTGCGTTTGAGAACAGAAAACAGAGGCGAGCCTTGCGTTTGGAGAGATTATAAGGCGGTATGTATACATGGACAATCTAGAGTAGCTTGGTTTCAAGAGAATCAGAAGTTAATCACGTGGGTCAATTATCAACCAATAGCTCAACTCCTAACTTGCATTGGAGATGGTCACTCAGGGATTTGGAATTTGATGGCAAAATTTAACCCTCAAGGAGAAACCAGAGAGATTTTAGATTGGTTTCATTTAGCCGAAAATCTTTACAAGGTTGGCGGTTC
>NZ_LR213890.1 GCF_900659865.1 Hyella patelloides LEGE 07179 | reverse complement strand
TATTGTAAAAAAGAAGGCGATTGGGTAAAAAATACAGAAAATGCTGCTATGACGGCATCTTTTACCGCATATTTCTTATTATCTCCTTTTCGGTTATCTGGTAATTCCTTTAATTCTTGGTCTAAAAATCCGATTAACTGTGAGGCTTCGATGGTAACAGCTTTTTTCTTCATGTAGTATAGAACCCAGAGTGAAAATGAGGATTTTATCCACCCTCCACATCTATAATTTCATAATTTAACCAAAAATTATCCCTCATTAATCTTAGTTATCTGTCAAAGATAGAGAACTAAATCCCTATTTTTGCCAAAATGAGAATTGCTGATGGAACACGCAGAAAAAGCTGTTCGTTCTCTTTATTATGCAATGCGTCAAGCCATATCTACTAGAGCCGAGTTTACTTTACAAGGACAAGCAAAAGAGTTTGAAACAGGATTATTATCTTTGGTAACAGCACTAACTAAAGAACTAAAAAATGTCTGTCAACAAGAACTTTCCGATCTTGATTTAGATAAAGCAATTATTACGAATTTTGAAATTAGTATTACTCACAATCCTCCTAAACTTCCAGAAGAATTATTTAATTTTTCAGCCAATATTAAGCAAGATAATACTAGCAAGAAAGAAGTAGTAGGAAAGAAACAAGAAAAAGAACATTACACAAAAGGTAGTTGCTTTAAACAAGAAAAAACTAGAACCGTCACTAAAAATATTTATGACAATATTGAGTATCAAGAATTAAAAATTCCAGACTATAAAAACATGGCACGACAATGGGCAGGTGGAATTACTAAGGAAAAACAAAAACTTTGGGATATTCTTGATGATTGGATTAGTAACTATTTAGATAGGGTTGTTAAAGAATGCGATCGCACTATAAATAAAGTAATTAAATCTACCGAACGATCTTTTGATAAACAATTACAAACCATAGAAAAAGATGCGGTAAAGCAAGCAGTTTATTGGGGAAATTTTGAACAAGAATTGAATTCAATTACTGAAGCTTATCAGGAACTACAAAAAGAATCTGTTTGAATATGAATCATATTTATCGCTCGAAACAATTAACTTTTTTGGATAAGTTTGATTCTAGTTTAAATAAACTTATCCAAGATAAAAAAAATCAAGATTTAGATTATGCCATAATTTCTTGGTGTATTGAATTATCAATAGATCGATACTTTCCTCAAGCATCTAAAGAAATTAGATATAAAACAAATCAATGGATACAACATCATATAGTTATTCAAATAAGTCTAGAAATATATCGCAATCTTTTGATAATAACGGATCAAAAATGTACCAGACTAGGATTAGGAAAAATTTTTGGTAATCTTAACAACATTTCTCAGGTAGATTTTCGTTCCAACATTAAGGAGACTAAAAATAAAATGTCAACTAAATCAATATTATTAATTGCTTTTGTACTTACAGGAATAGGTTTATTGTTATTTTTATTAAATAAAAAAGAAAATCAGAAAAATAGCGAGAATACAAATCAATCTAACGCTTATTTACCTAATCAAATTCCAGTTAGAGAAAAATATATTTTAGCTTTGTTAATTAATAGCGATCGCCATCAAAAATTAATATATTCTTTGAAAAGTAATAATCATCTTAAATCAGAAGATAGTTCTAAACTATATGGTGCAACTCAAGGTTTATGGATTGGAACTAGAAGCAAGTTCGATTGATCGCAAATAAAACAAGAATTAGATAAAAATGCTCCAGTTAATACAACATCTGAGTATGACGTTAACTTTATCAAAATAGAACTAGATCGCGATGATTCTAGATTTAATCCTGATGTAAATCCAATGGATCGTAGAGATGCTTTTATAGAATTAGTCAAGCGATCTCCTAAGATAGCAGTTTCTCCGCGACTCTCATGTAAAGCTTATGAACATACAGAATTTTATAGTCGCTAGTTAAGGATTTTATCAATGTTAATTAATTCTCTTTTCTTAGTTAAAGATACCGCTATCATTCAAGGATTATTAAACGGAACACTTTTAAAAGTTGCTTCCAAAGTTCGTATGATAATGTCTGACCAAGCATTACAAATCTCACCTCAATTAGAACCACAGAAAATGTTATTGGCTAATATTGCTACCCAAGGTTGGGCAGTAGCTACAGCAACGGAAACGTATTTATTATTAGAAGTAGGCAAATTTGCAGAAGCACAAGAATTACTCGATTTGGAAATTCCCAGATTTCAACAAAATGCTCAACAATGGGCAAATAATTTATTAAATCAAGAACGTCCTGAACTAAATACCGCTTATCGTTTTACTGCACCTTTATTCAAACAGCATATTACTCCAGAAAGAGCAGATAGAATTGCCAATATTACTCAATGCGATCTCGATTTGTCCCTAGAGAAAAGGCAAGAAAAAAGAGATGATATTACCGTTGAGTTTCAGATGTCTTATGCCTCTCAATTCGATCGACATTGGATACATAAGCAAGTTGCGATAGCAGAATATTTAGATATCTATAGTGAATTATCTGCAAGATTAGAAAGTCTACAAGCTTTTACTAATTTATGTCAAAAAGCAGAAGTTAAAAATAGTCTCGCTCTTTTACCCAGCACAGAAAAAGAGAATGGTTGGTACACTTTATCTTCAGTTGTCTAAATTCACTTAATGAGTGAGCTTTAATTCTTGTTTAAAGAAAAGGTAGTCCCTACCAAAATTTCAGCCGTACCGAATAATTATTGTATCAAATATCAAATACGATACTTGAGTAGTCGATAGGTCAGCCGATGGTACTTGCCTGTGGAAGTATCGGAACTCTTAACTTGCATATCTTTGGAAGCCGATGAAGCAGGAATTTCTGATCGTGAGGTAAGAAGCCCGTATGTGTAAACACATAAGAGAGTTGTCATGAAATTGCATTCTTGAGGCTACGACAAAATTCTCCAATTGCTTTTAATCCCAATTCAGGAGTTCCATCTGCTAAACGCTTAACAAAAGCACTACCCACAATTACCGCTTCTGCGCCCCATTCCTTAACTTGTTTAGCTTGTTCTGGAGAAGAAATACCAAAACCAACACCGACAGGTTTATCTGTTTCTTGATGTAACTCTACTAGTAACTCATTAACTCTTGTTCCCATTGCGGTGCGCATTCCTGTAACGCCAGTAACAGAGACTAAATAAATAAAGCCTTGAGACTTAGAGGAGATCGCTTTTATTCTTTCTTGGGAACTGGTAGGAGCAACTAGTAGGGTTACTTCAATTCCCATCGCTTTAGCAGGTTCAATTAATACTTCGGCTTCTTCCAGTGGTAGATCTGGTACAACTAAACCTTTAACTCCAGCATCTTTAATCAGTTCTAAAAAACTTTCAACACCACGATAATAAATAGGGTTGTAATAGGTAAATAAAATAATCGGAACACTGACCTTACTACTAACTTCTTTAACAATAGCCAGAACGTCTTCTAACTTAACTCCTTTTGCCAAAGCGCGAGTAGCAGCAGCTTGAATAGTAGGTCCATCTGCCAGAGGATCGGAATAGGGAACACCCAACTCAATCATATCTGCTCCATTTTCAGCTAAAACTTGAATTGCTTTAGCAGTAGTTTCTAAATCGGGATCGCCCGCAGTAATGAAGGGAACTAAAGCACATTGAGATTGTTGTTTTAACTCTTGAAAGCGATCGGCAACAGATACGATGGTAGTGGTCATACGAAAAATAGTCATTAAAATATTGGTCAGTTAATCACTTCGTTAGGAAGTTTCTCGATCTTTTTCTTGTTCTATTTCTGCTTGTAGCTTGGCTAGCTCTTCAGGAGACATTTCTTCAAGGCGTTTTTGCAATACTGCTTCTTCATAATCTTTAAGTTGTTGATTGTAGGTCATATCTTTAGACAGTACCCGCAATATGTAAGTAGAACCCCAACCAATCAACCCTAAAACTAATAATAGCTGCGTCCAAATACCAGCAGAAATACCATCAAGTCCTGTTCCTTGCAAGACTAAATAGATCGCTCCACCACCAAGAAACACCGCCATAGAGATCGCAATTGCATCAATTCTACGCATAATCTACCTTTATTTAAGCCTTCAGATCGCGACGTTTGGGGCGAAAGTTCAAAAAAGGACTCAATAATAACATTCCAGGAAAGGACAAAAACACGAAAAGATACATAATTAGTCTTTCTATAGAACTAGCCACATACCAGCGTTTATTGAGATATAAATAAACCAATGCAGGTAATACTACTAAATAAGTACCGCTTAGTACCAAATACAATAGGGCAACCAATTGAGTCTCTGTGACTGGCATAACTGTTTCCTTACTTTTTACGTTATTTTAACTCTACAGCTAGCTCATAACTGTGATTGGTAAAAGGTTTTCACAAATCATGGGCTTTCACTGCAATTATTGTAACGTTAAGGGGTTACAAGCCTAAATCAATTTTTTTTCAAAAAAGTGTTGCAATATACGAAACATACTGTATGATATATTAGTCTCTAAAAAAACAGAGATTAATTGAATAACACCCACGGGGGTATGGCGGAATTGGTAGACGCTGCGGACTTAAAATCCGTTGAGGGTAATACTTCGTGAGAGTTCAAGTCTCTCTACCCCCATTTTTTGTGATAATTGTATCACGAGACGTTCTGTGACAGGAAGCATAACTTTGCCGTTTTGGAAGCTTTATGCTTCCTCTAACTCTTGGCAATTTTATGCTTCCGCTATAATTTCACTTATACTAAAACCAACTATCTTTCCAATTTGAGTTTAGACTAAAAAATGAATAAATAGTCAACTAAATAAGTAAATAGATTCAAAAAATCAACTTGATTCATCGGAAAATTCGGAAAAGTTAAGCTGATTTACTCTCTTCTTTGACTTTTTTCTGGCTTTCAAACTTTCCTTTCCCTTTCTTGACGATAGGAAATCGGATTTTTTGAGTGCGAATTCTGCCTTTTTGCCAACCAGGAGATTTTCCTCGGGGTTTGGGAGAACGAGCTGGGGTGCCAATCGTGGCAATAACTGTTCCAAAACTTTGAGCCACTCTTCCAGGGGTTAAATTAACCTGTGGCTTCTGCCAAGGTAAGGGATTATCCACGATAATGTCACGCGCCAGCCATAACTCCCAGGTCATCATTGGCATGAGATCGCTCCATCGGTCGCATTGTTCTTTAGTTCCCAAATTCGGTAACGTCCAATGTAATCTCTGTTTGGCAAAGCGATACCAATGCTCAATGGTAAAGCGACGCAAATATAATTTGACTACTTCAATTAAGGTGGGTATTGGTTCACCATGCCAAGCTAACCACAATGGTTTACTCTTAGGGGAGTCTAATTGTTCTACTCGAATCAAAGACAATTTCGCTTCGGCAGCTTGTTTAAAATGTAATTTATGCCAAGCTTGAATCTTAATTTGCCCTAATGAGGAGTCTTCTACCTCCAGAATTTCATCTTCACTTAACCAAGTTTCTGGGTCATTAAGCTTAAACTTGTGACCATGTTTCCTGGGGCGACCACGACCATCATAGGTTTTTGGTTCGCCATAGAAACAACGATTAGAACTTACCCGCATCAATTTGTCACAAGGAATATCTGCGGTTTGTTGTATGAAGGATGCACATCCGTACTGGCTATCAACAAGCATAATTGCTCTTTGGTCAAACTGAGAACACACTTGTTCGAGTTGTTGACTTAATTTACTGATGGCAGTTTCACTACTGCTAATTCTTTCGTGCAGTAATGGCAATACCCAACTTCCTTGTTTTTCAGGAATATAAGCAATAGTACTATAGCCAAAACCAACTCCAATAGGTCTATTGACAGCTATTCGAGAAGGTTGATGTTCATAAGTTCTTTCTTGAAGGGTTTTCGCATCTGGTCTCAACCAAGCACTATGATCTCCTACCAATATTGGTCTTTGATTATCGGTTATTTGTTGGCTGTAAACTGCCATCATTTTGTCTCGTGATGGATTACAATCTTCCAGAGCTTCGTAGGTACTATGCCATTGTCGTCGAAAGACTGGTGAGAGGGACAATTCCGCAAGACTAGTTGGATGACGACTTAAGATTGCTGCGTCGGTTAGTTCAAAAACTGCATCTTTACCGTGTCCTAGACAATGATATAGTTGTTTACGAAATTTTTTGAGTTTAATATCGGGCATTCTTGAGATAATTTCAATTTAATGCCTGATTTTACCTTCATTTGGCTCATTTTCAAACTCTCATCCCTTGTTGACTATCTATTCAATCTATTTAGTCTAAACTCCAGCGATTTGTTTGATGATGCTTTGTATTTCTTGGAAAGTTAAATAGATATCTCCCGCGTATTCTTTTAAACATCGAATATATTTTTCAATTTCATTGTTTTCCAAACCACATCTATCTAATTCATTTTCAAACCATTCCAATATTCCAGCTCCTTCGTCTTCTTCATATAAAAGAAATTTTTTAGGTATTTCAAGAGCTGTACACCCATAAATATTGTTGTAACAATGCTTGTTGGTATAATCGACATTAGCCAGAATAATAAGTAAGCATCGTCTATTCTCAGAGAGAGATGAATTACAATCTGCCTTGACTTTTTCAAAAAAGTTAGTAGCGTCGTTTTTGAAGTTATCTTTTTCCCAAGCATGATTCCAAATTACCAGCACTGTATCGAGATCTTTCTGCCGATCGACCAGTTGCAGAAGATTATCACAGCCCCGATTATCTTTTAATTTTCGCTCTATAGTATGCTGTAATGAGTTGCTATAATTTGAATGAATAATCTCGATTGGAGGGTAATATCCTCTATTTGTTTTCTCTTTAAACTCATTTAAGATGCGTTTTAATACATAGTTTTTTAAAACTGCATCATGACCAGTAATTTCAAATACGCATACTTTTTTTAATTTCAATTCTCGAATCAAGCTTATTCTTAAAGATTCCAGATTATAGTTGACAATATCAATCCTGCGAATTTCTTTTACAATAGTATCGCCCGACCTTTCTGAATCATAAAATGTTCTTATATCCAAGTTAGATCGAGCGATATTTGTATTTTCATAACTATCTGAAATTACAGGGCGTTTTATTTTATTAATATAAGATTTGATGTCAACATAATTATCAGAGTTTTGATCTAATTTATATTGAAAATACTCCAAAAACTGCAATAAGCTTTCTTGACCTGTTAAAAGCCGATCAAAAATAATTTCCACTAATTCTTTTATGGGAGCATCAAAATTTATGCTCTCTATATCTAACGGCGCTTTACTAGTATTGATTACTGAACGGAGGTTAACACCAGGCTTATCTAAATTACTACAGTAATCCTGAACAATAATTTGCAAGTGATTGATTTCACGAAAACTTAGCCTCGACATTCAAGAATAGTATAGTATTGATGTTTGCTGTGGGTTTTTAGTTGGATTAATAATTCTACAATTTTCTATCAATAATACTACTAACTATAGATTCAGTTGCAAAATCTTCAATTTCTCGGCAAATTGTTAATATTTTTTTTAGATATTCCACTTCCTCTGACTCCATCTCTTCTACAGTGCGATCGCGACATATCTCTACTGCGATCGCAATAGACTCCTTCAAACAATCATCGAATCGTTCGTAATCCCCTAGAGAATTATAAACAAAACTTAAATTTTGCCAAGCAATCCCTTGAGCAACTAAATCCCCTGTTTCTCGAACAATCTCTAAATACTGCTCGAAATAATTAATTGCTTGGGAATACTGCGCCAAATTCCCATAACCAACTCCTAAATATTCCAACACTTCCGCTTCTGACATACGAGCCTCATCCAAAGAATCACCATTATCTGCACGAATGAGAGTTAAAGCTTGTTGATAATAATCGATCCCTTGAGAGTATTCGGCTAAAGCATAACAAAAACCACCGATATCGAGTAAGGTAATTACCTCTGCATCGCGATCGCCTATTTCCCTAATAATTACTAATGACTGCTCTAAGTAACTAATTGCTTGTCGATAATCTTCCAAAGCATAACAAACACCTAGCAGACTCTCTAAGGCTCGATATTCGCTATTGCGATCGCCAAATCTTGCTGATAAAATTCAATAGCTCGATCGTATTTATGCTGCCGAAAGTAAATATTGCCCAAATTTCCCAGAGTTTGCGCTTCCCATCGACGATCTTGAATTTCTCTGGCGATCTCCAAACTTTTCTGTTGGTATGTAATTGCTCGATTGGTATTGCCAAGTAAAAGATAAACCGAGCCTAAATTCCCTAAAGCTGCTCCTTCTCCATAGCGATCGCCAACTTCTTGGAAGATTGACCAGCTTTGTTGATGATAGTCAATTGCCCGTTGATATTCACTAAGGTAATAGTAATTATTGCCTAAATTGCCCAGTATTGTCCCTTGTCCTAAACGATCTTTTATTTCTTGAGCAATAATTAAACTTTGCTGATGATATTCAATAGATCGTCCATAATCTCCTAGAGACATATACACATTACCTAAATTTTGCAGAGCATTTTCAACTCCCTGAAAATCATCATTTTGTTCGGCTAGATAAAAGTGTTGCTGGTGATATCCAATGGCTTCTTCGTATTTACCCAAAGCACGATGAGCATTACCCAAATTATTGCAACAAAAAGCATCTATGGTCGAGTCTACCTTCCCTAACAGTTGATTATAAAGTTCGATTTGCTCTTGATAATAACCCCAAGTGCCTAAATCATTGTGCCATTCTTGATTAGTAGAAAGACTTAGAGATATAGAAAGTAGCTGGCTTACTTTCTGCCACACTTCCACTTCACAGAGATGATAAAAAGCTTCCAAGTAGCCTCTGACATTTTCTAAGTTAGAAGCATCCACTTTTGATTTGTATTTAGTCAGCCAGTTAATGACAGCTCTATATTGACGGCGTTTTTTTCGTGGCTTAATAGATTTTATGTCTGCTGGATCTATATTTAACTTCGCCAATACTAAATTACCAGGTGGTAATATCTTGTCTTGTTCTAGTTTCTGCTGCTGGAAATTAAACTCAATCTGATTAATCATGTTTAACCTCCATAACTATCGTTCTAATATTTTTCCAGCTTGTCTCTAACTTTCATCAATATTGCGATCTAGTTCTGCTATTTTATTGAGGACTGTATTTTCTTGAGGGGATAGACCAATTTGTCTAAAAATATCCAATGATTTTTGTAAATATTCTTTAGCTTGCGGATAACTTTTTAATTGTATTAATGTATCTCCTAAATTATAAAATGCTGCTCCCTCTCCTGAAATATCTCCAATTTCCTGCATCACAACCGAACATTTCTGGTGATACTCTAAAGCTCGTTCGTAAAATTTTTTCTGATAATAAGCATTACCTATATTTCCCAGTGTCTTTCCTATACCCGAAGTGTTGCTAACCTTTTGAGAAATAATTAAATCTTTCTGGTAATACTCTAGAGCTTTGTCATAGTCTTGCATGGATTTATAACAAAGACCCAGATTACCTAATGCTCTTCCTTGCCCCGCTAAATCGTCAATCTGTCGCGCAATAGATAAATGCTTTTCTAGGTATTCAATTGCTTTCTCATATTGTTCTAAAGACCAATAGATAACCCCTAAATTAGCATATGCTTCTTCTCTTCCACGAAGATTATCTAATTGCTCGACAATTTCTAAACGCTGCTGATGATAATCAAGAGATCTATCGTAATCTCCTTTAGAATAATAAACATTAGCTAAATTTCCTAAGGCGATACTTTCCTCAATGAGATCGTCAATTTGCCTTGCAATGGTTAAATGTTGTTGAAGACAATCAAGAGCGAGATCGTAATTACCTTGTAAACGATAAGTAACTCCTAAAGCTCCAATAGCACGCCCTTTTATAACAAGATCGGAAATTGTTTTGGCAATAGTTAATGCTTCTTGAATTAACTCAATTGCTAAATCATATCTACCTAGAGAACGATAGTTGACACCAATATTTATTTTAGCTTTGCTTTCTTGGACTAGATTATTACTTGTCCGAGCAACTTCTAATGCTTGCTGATAGTATTCAGTAGATTGTTCGTAATCTCCCAAGGAATAATAGACACTACCTAAGCCACTCAAACAAATAATATTCCATTCATCATCTAGCTTGCCTAAAAGTTTACTGTATAGGTTCAATTGTTCTTTATAATAACCCCAAGTATCTATTTGATTGTGTAATTTTTCTTGGCTAGGAGTATTAAGAGTAACGGAAATGATTTGGCTGGCTTTTTTCCACTCTTCTAACTCACAAAAATGATAAAAAGATTCTAGTAGACCTTTTATTTTTTCTAAATTAGAAGTGGTTGCTGATGATTTATATTTGGATATCCAGTTAACAATTGCTCTATAGTGAGTGCGTTTCCAACGAGATTTTATGAATTTTACTTTTGATGGATTGATATTAAGTTCAATCATAATTAAATCACTATCAGGTATAATACTCTCATGATTTAAATTTTGTTGTTCTAAATCAACTTGTTTATTCATTAGTTTTAGTTTTTGTCCATTACTTTCTAAATTTATTTATTTCAATCTTAGTAAAACAACATTAAATTTTTTAGTTATTCACCTCTAGGCTTTTGAATTCCATTTAATATAGTTTTTTGAGATAATACATAATGAACAAATGAAGCAGCAGCGCCAGCAGCTAAAGGTTGATGTTTGTTATGTTTTTTTCCATCTCCCCAGTCAGATATAGATTTAACTAAAATCCACGCTGTACCGACTCGCTCTGAGGCAGCGCACAAAGCAGCTCCTTCCATTTCACCCCCAATCGCTTCGGGAAATTGCTCAAACAGCTCTGCTTTAAACTCAGGGTTATCTATTAATTTTTCTCCAGATAGAATAGAACCAACCTCAGGAGGATTACAAAACATACCATCAATACTTTTAGACTTCCAGTCATGAACGCAATCGAAACGATCTAATAAAGTTTTATTACTGCTCTTGGGAATATTTCTATTAATAGTCTCTTTTCCAACACGCTGCGATTCGTAAGGTTGAATTTCAGAAGCAATAAGCACATCTCCAATTTTCTGTTTTGTTGGATCTCTACCACAAGCAATACCAACCATTATGATCGCTTTAGGATTCCATTTTCTTAAAACTTGCTCGACTGCCAATGTAGCTTCATTATTATTAATAGAGCCTATTCTGCACCTAGTAACAACAGTTTTATAAGCACCAAATTTTCCCAAATGATAAGTCGCAGACTCTGAGTAAACTCTTTGGATGTTTTGCTTGCGAGGATAAGGCTTGAGCAATTGTAGTACTTTCAACAGCTCAATATCCGTAGCAGTTAGAAGAACAACGTCAATTTCTTTTTTGATAGATTCACACGAGTTTTCCTCAATTTCTTGGCTTTCTGGAAAATCTTCATAAGTTTGATATTGTGCGTCAAGTTTTTTTATTAATTTATTACATTCATTTTTTAATGGTATATTTAATTCGTTTACTATACTTAAGGATTGCATACAATATTTTTTAGCTGTATCTACGTCTCCTATAATTTTGTGTGTTTTTGCTAATTGATAAATAGCATTAGATTCTTGAACAAAAGCTCCAAGTCTATTAAAACTCAATGATAATTCCTGTAATTTTATTGCAATTTCTTGTTCTAGTAATAGAATATTATCTTGATTGAATTCTCTCTTGTTTATAGTTAAGTTAATTGAAATTGCATAAAAGTCATATAATAATTCGACAATATCATTATTAAACTCAATATCAATATCATTTTTCTTAAAGTCTAATTTATTTGCATCTGATTCTACCCAAGAACAAAAATCAATATTATTTTCGTTAAAAGTTAGTTTTGTTTTTTCTGATTCTACTTTGCTGATATTGAGCTTATTTTTTTTGAATTCTACATCAGAAATGAGTTTTTTCATAATATTAATAGACTGATCGTACAAAAAATCTGCTACTTCATATTTGGTTAGCTTTGAATGAATTAAACCTAAATAATTAAGAGCTTTTGCTTCTATTTTGCTTGCTTCTTTACTGTCTATTCTTCTTACAATGTTTCGGCTACTATCTTGATATGAACTTGCATCTTTAAAGTTTTCTATAAAGTAATAGTTATATCCCAAGCTAGTTAATGCAACGGCTGTTTCTAAACTAGTATCTATGCTTCTTGATATGTTTAACTGTTGACTATGGTACTCAATAGCAATTTTGTAGTTTCCCAAACAAGTATGAATAGTACCTAAACCATGTAAAGCTATTATTTTCCATTGTTGATTTGCTGTTTGAAAAGCTTGTTCCTGAATTAGTAAATATTGCTTGGCAGCTTCAGAATATTTTCCTTCCCGTTTAAACTTTTCTGCCGAGCGAATTAATGATGTAATATTTATCTTTTCTTGATGACTTCCCATCATTATTTACTTTAGACAATTAAAAATTTATAAATTTTGTTTTCCATATGCTAATATTCTCTCAAAAATAGCTATCTCGCCATCACTTATATTATATTTTGAATATTGTTTAGTAAGGTAATTTATAAAAAGAATCAAAGGATGATTATCTTTTTCATGACTTGATATTCTGTAATCTATAAATTGAGAAGTCAAAATGGATATAAACTCTCTGATCTTCAAATTAAAGTCAAGATTGGCGATGAAATAATCATCAATTCCTGAGTTTTTAAGAATACTTTTTTTGCCTGCAATACTATCAATACTCGCGAACAAATTTTGTAAAGCATATTCAAATTGAATTAGATCGCCAGTTTCTATATTAGAAAAGACTTTGTAATTACTTTTTTCCTCTTCTATATAGCTTATTGTTTGTTTTAGGTCTGATTCTATATTAGTGTTATCAGATATAGATATATTGGTTTCTGCATCATCTTCATCAAGTTGTTTCAATCTTTCAAGGGATATACCTCTAATCAAATTATGTTGTCTAAGCAAAAATTCATTGCTTTCATTTACCATTTCTTCAACTAAAAAGCGATCGCGTAAAGTATCTAATGCTTTATCTCGATCTTCTTTCTCTATATCCCAATCTTCCAAATGGGAAAGCCAAAATTCTTCTGGTACTTCACAACGGTAAACTGAAGATTCACACAGTAACAAATAAGCATTGCGGACATCTATATGTAGGCGATTAAAAGCTTTTTCTAATCTTTCTTGAACATTTCTGCGTAAATTGCGCGTGTATCGATGCAAATTAAATTGATCGTCTGCTGATGCAGTTACCCCACCCGATTTAGCTTCTTGTATTGCTTCTTCTACCTCTTCTATTTCTTGACCGTATTTATTCCAATAGGCTAAAATATTTTTGTTGAATGGATGATTAACAATTTCTCCAGCTATTACCCGCAATGCTAGAGGATGACCTTCATAAGCACTCCCAATTCTTTTTAAATAAGCTTGTCCTTCTGCATTTTCATGAATATCTAATCCAGTTTTGCCGAACAAAGCTAACTGCTCTAGTTTTTCTAACCCACTAAGGGGTTGACAATACCAAAAATTTTGGTATCTGCCTCCAACAGTAGGAATTTGTGCTGGTAAATCTTGTGAGGTTAAAATGATGCTGCTTTGGCAGGAATCAGCATTAAGCCATGTTTGAAAAAATTTTACCCACCATTCATCTTTAAAGTCACTCCAGCCCTCTTCTTCATTTCCTTCCAATATATTTTCTAAAGAATCAATCTGCACCAGATAGCAATTTTCTTGCAAATGTCTAACCAAACGATCTAGTAATCTTTGAGTATCTTTACGATCTTCTGGCGTAACTAGCTCGCCACATTTTTCTAGCAATCTTCCAGCTACACTAGCAAAATCACAAGATTGTTTCTCGTTGTCAAAATTTTCTTGAAGATATTTATCCCAATTATTATCAAACCAGTCTTCTAACTCAATACTTAATCTCTCACCTAGTGCAGTTTTCCCAATACCTGTAATTCCTACAAGTATTAACAAGCGACAAGATTTTTGCACTCGACTGCTTAAGTCATTAATTAGTTCTTCACGACCTACCCACGCATTGTCATAAGCGAAAAAGCTGGGAGTTTTTGAATGAGTTTCAGACTGATTGGTAGAAACCTTTTGTTTGCCAATATTATACTTCGCTAGCACTTCAAAAGCAAAAGCACTGGCATGACTCGCAGCACTTCCTTGAGAGCCAGAAGCATCTGCCTCACTTTTTTTCTCAATCAAATCAGAAATCCCTCGAACAATTAGTGCTGATACCTGCTGATTGGCATGAGCTGCTTGAAGCAAACCTCTTCCCTCCATTTCTACCGCTACTGCATCACCGTAATTGAACTGGAGAAATCCAAATAGACTAGATTCTTTGGAAGCAACTACTTTTTCTCCCGCAGCTATAGGAGCTACAAACACATTAGGTACTGAACTAGGAAGCGATTTCAGCCTTGCCAACCAATCTTCTTTTCTTGCTTCAGCCTTCGCACGCTGAATCATGCCATATGTTGATTGTCCTACATCGGGTCTAGGTTTGAAGTTAATTTCTACTTTGCCAGACTCATAACCATAAACTTTGGTTGCAGCTACTACGTCTCCGAGTTCAACGTCTTTAATTCCTCCAGCTACCCCAACAAACAGAATCACATTAGGGTGAAAATAGGCGATCGCTCTTTCAGCTTCCAAAGCTGCTCCTGAATTTCCCGCGCCTACCTCAACAATACCTATTTCCCAAGTGTCACCATTAGCAGAAAAGTTACCTCGTTCATAAATAGTTCCTTGAGGGTGCATTTCCTCTTTTAAATTGGTCAAATGAGAGCGAACTGCCTTGTATTCAATAGGAATAGCTGTGAGAATAACTGCGCGAGGCATAGATTTAACTCAAAGATTAAAATTACTTACTCTTTATTGTGACTATTTTGTTAATTTTCAACCACTCATATCATAATTATTTTATTTTTCTAAGGTATGAGTCCAAATAAAAAACAATGAGCCATCAAGATGAAAAAACATCATTAATCTTAGATTCAAGTTCATAGCATTCTTGGAGCAATGGAATACCTAATTCACTAGCAATAGCGATCGCCTGTTGACAATAATTTTTTGCTCGCTCAAACTGTTCTAATTTGAAATACAACTCTGCTAAACTCCTCAATACCGTTGCTTCCGAAGAACGCAAACCGATTTTGCGACAGATTTCCAAAGCTGTCAGTAAATTTGATTCTGCTTCGCTATATTGCTCCAGTCTTAAGCACACAGTTCCTATATTTCCTAGCATTACAGCTTTCCCTCTCTGAGTTTTAAGCTCTTGAGCTATATTCAAACTCCACTGATAAAAATCCAATGCTTGCTCGTATCTTTCCAGAAAAAACGCCGTATCGCCGAATGCGCCTAAGATAATTCTTTCCTGTTCTCGATCTTCAATTTCCCAGGCAATTTCCAAACTCTTTCGGTGACACTGCACGCCTTCGTCAGAGTTTCCTAATCCTATGTATGCATTCCCTAATCTACCTAAAATGTTAGTTTCACAGCTACGGTTTTTGATTTTTTGGGCGATCGCCAGTCCTCGTTCGAGATATTCAACTGCCTTACTATAATCTCCCAAACTGTCATAAGTTAAGCCTAAGCCAGAAAGTGCCAAACTCTGTCCGCGATAGTCTTGAATCTGAAGCGTAAGCTGTAAACTCTGCTGATAACAAGCGATCGCTCTTTGGTAATTTCCCAACGCAAAATAAGCACTACCTAAACTATATAGAGATACTCCCTGTCCGCGACGATCTTTGATTTCTTTCCCTATTTCTAAACTATTTTGATGACATTCAATTGCCTTAGTTACTTCTCCCAGACTTTCGTAAGCAGTCCCCAAGTTACCTAAAGCGTTACTTTCAGCATAGATATCCTGAAGTTGTCGAGCAATATTTAAATGCTGCTGATGATATTCAATAGCACCCTCGAATTCTCCCAAAGCACCGTAGGCGTTACCTAAATTACCTAAAGCTTCTCCTTCTCCTTTTTGATTGTGATTATCTCTAGCAATTGCCAAACTTTGTTCGTAGCATTTAATTGCCTCTGGATAATCTCCCAAACCATAGTATGCCAACCCCAGATTGCCTAAAAACGCTTGTTCGGCACGATAATCTTTGATTTGTCGCAAAATAGTTAAACTGCGCTGAAAAAATGCGATCGCCTCTGTATAGTTACCGATATAGTAATGATTCAGTCCAATATTCCCCAATGCGTAGCCTTGAGATTGAATATCTTCAATAGCTTGTGCCACAGTAAGATGCTGTTCTTGTAGTTCAATGGCTTTAGTATAGTTAGCGATCGCAGTCTGGAAATTAGCCAAACCATTCAAACAATTAGCATCCCAATTGCGATCCACTTTATACAATAGTTTCTGATAAAGATCGGCTTGTTGTTGATAATAGCCCCAAGTTTTGAGTTGATTGTGAAACTCCTCATTGCTGGGAGTATTGAGGCGTATACTTAGAATTTTCGTTGCAGCGTCCCAATCTTCAACCTCACTAAGATGATCGAATGCCTGTAAATAACCTTTGATTTGTTCTAAATTGGTAGCCTCAGCAGGAGGCTGATATTTAGTTAACCAGTTAATAGCAGCACGATATTGAGCGCGTTGCAGCTTCCCAATTTTTGCCGATCTCAAACTACTTGGTACAATACCTAACTCTCTTAGTACAGATTCACCTGAAGGGATAAGAGCAACGATTTCACTGTTTGATTTTTCTTCACTTAAAGCGTTATGGATATTTTTTAGAGCGTTAAGAGAATTAGTCTCTATGGTTAAATCGTGAATTTCTCTGGCGATCGTTAAGCTGTGCTGCAAGTATTCTAAAGCGAGCTCGTATTCTTTAAGCTCGTGATAGGTGCATCCCAAACAAACAGCAGCAGAGCCTTCTAGCCATCGATCTGAAATCTCCTGGGCAATAACCAAGCATTGATGATGACACTCAAGCATCTGCTTGTAGTCACCGCGATCGCTTTCTATTTTTTGATAAACCCATCCCAAACTTAACAAGGCTAAAGCTTCTAAACGACGCTCTCCAATCTTTTGAGCTAAGGCTATGCTTTGGTTATAGCTTTCAAGAGCTTGCTCTGTTTGGTTGTGAGAAAAGTAAATACTGCCTAACTGTATGAGTAACTGTGATTCAGAAGAACGATCTTGAATCAAACGCACTTTAACCAAATCTTGTTGAAGCGAATAAATTTCTGGCGTGCAATCTAGAGAATTTTGTCGATCTGGTTCATTCAAGTTACTCATTTTTTCCTTCAGCCTCAATTCTCAAAAAGTAACTCTCTCAATCTGTCTACTGCTTGTTGACCGCCTTCTTGTTGCGCGATCGCCTGTAGCTGTTCTTCTATATGAGTAACATATTCTTCTATCCCTATTTCCAATGCTATTTTACTCAGAGTCATCATCGCTATATCAACTTGAGGTGAATTAATACAGTCGAAAATATGTAAACTCCGCATTCCCATTGAAACAGCTTGAGCAAAGTCCTGTCGTAAGCGATAAGCATCGCTCAAATTATGTATTGCTGCTGCTGCTGCAAAGTTGTCTTTCAAGCCAGCAGAAATAGCTAAACTCTGTTTGTGACATTCAATAGCCTTTTCGTATTCTCCCTGATAGGCGTAAGTGTTTCCCAGGTTAGTTAAAGTATTCGCTTCCCCTTGTCTATCTTCAAGCTGTTTAGCTAAAACCAATTTTTTCTGATGATAATCTATTGCTTGGGCAAATTCCCCCTGAGAATGATAAACCACCGCTAAATTACCTAATGCTTTTTCCTTCCCTTCTAAAAAACCTATTTCTGTAGATAGTTCAAGTTGCTGATGCAGATAATCTAAGGCTGTGGAATAATCTTGTAGCGCACAATAGGCATTTCCCAAACTTCCCAAAACTGATGCCTCTTCAATCCTGTTACCCCTTTGGCTGGCAATTAATAAGCTTTCCTGAAGATGCTCGACAGAAAGTTGATAATCTCCTAGAAGATAGTAAACAATACCCAAATTTCCTAGCGCATTGCCAAAACAGCCGCGATCGTCTATTTTTTGAGCAATCCTAAGCTGTTGTATATGATAAGTGAGTGCTTGCCGATAATCTCCCAAAAGCCGATAGATAACTCCTATATTACCCAGAATTTGGCTTTTTCCTTTGAGATTTGATACTTGATGAGCAATTTTCAAAGCTTGCTGACAGCGATCAATCGCTTCTCCATACTCTTCTAGAGAACCATAAACATTACCCAGATTACAGAGTGCATTTTCTTCGCTCTGGCGATCGCCAATTTCTTGTGCGAGAAGTAGCTGCTGCTGATGCAATTCAATCGATTGATGATAGTTCCCTAAAGCACGATAAGCTAAACCTGAACCATTAAGACAAATAGTATCCCATTCTGGATCGAGCTTTCCTAAAAGTCTTTGATACAAATTAATTTGCTCTTTGTATAAGCCAAAAATGCCTAGTTGAACGTGAAATTGCTCAATTGAGTCAGTATTTTCTGATTTATTTAATGTTTGCAGGGAAACTTTTAGCATTGTTCCGCCCGAAACTAATGCAGCAGCTTTATCCCAAGCTTCAACTTCGCAAAGATGGTGAAACGCTTCCAAACATCCTCTTAATTGCTTAAGTTGACTGTCATGAGGCTGAGGTTTGTAGCGAGATAGCCAGTTTTTTACTGCTCTATAATGGGAGCGTTTCCAAGATGGCATCTTCTTAGACTCATGAGTTACCTGGTCTATTTCTAAATATGCCAATACTGACTCATTGCTAGAATATGTGCTTTGCCGTGGCTCAATTGGTAATTTTTGACTCTCCAAGACTCTAAGACTATTGGTTATTCAAGTTGAAAATATTGTAGCTAATTCTGTTTATCAGATATGTCTTACAGAGTTGGCAACAGCAATTAATCCCGCACTCAATGTTTACAAAGGTTAAATTACTACTTTTTGTACAAGCACTATAATCACTAAAGCTACTTCAAATAACTTACAGATAACAACTATTATCAGATGCTTCAGGTATATCTTGATGAATACGGGAAACTCAAAGAAGAACAAGCACAGCGCATCGGCTTCCGCGACAACATAATCTATGTAACTTTAGGGTTATTTGGTGGCGTTCTTTCATTTGCATTATCCGACAAAACCCACCTCTATGCACTTTTAGTTATTCCCTGGATTTGCCTGATTTTAGGCTGGACTTATTTAGTCAACGATGAGAAAATTTCGGCAATTGGTAAATACATTCGCTTAACTCTATCTAAAAAGATTTACGAAACAACTAAAAATACTACTCCCGAAGAAAACATACAAATGGATCTTGAATCTATTTTTGGTTGGGAAACGGCGCACAGAAGCGATAAACGGCGCAAAAAACGCAAAATAGAACAGTTGATTATAGATCAGATTACTTTTGTCTTGTCTGGCATTATTGCTTTATTTACCTTCTGGTTTTCAGCCTCTAATATTGCTGTTGTGACTCATATTCTCTGTGCAATTGAGCTTGTTACCTTAATTGCGCTGGGTGTAGAAATTTTTATGTATGCTGACTTGGCAGAAGGGCGTTAACTTTCAACCATAGTTATTTTAGCTGTACAACTAAGTGGTCTTCGATTCAATGACATCGATAGTTTTAAGAAAAGCTAGTAAAAATCTAGCAGAAGTTTCCGCAGCATATAAGCGAAATTGGTCGCTTTTGTCATAGTCGGCGTAATCTTGAACAGATTTAAATACAATCATCGGAATATCGTGAATCTCGGCAACAGCACCAACGGCTGCGCCTTCCATTTCTATTC
>NZ_LR213889.1 GCF_900659865.1 Hyella patelloides LEGE 07179 | reverse complement strand
TCCATTCAATTCAAAAACACTAGGTTCATCTGAGACAGAACCTTCCCCAAGAAAACCAATAGAAACTTCTTGGTCTGGAGCCACTGTGCCGTTATAGTCAGCATTACGGATCGTATAAGTATTGCCATTCTGGCTGACAATTTCTGCATTCCAAACTTGGGTAATCTTGCCCTCATACTCAAACTCAAGAGTCCAGCCATTGAGGGGAGTGTCACTCTGATTAGTAATATCGATGTTTCCTTGGAAACCGCTTCCCCAATCATTAGTAATATCAAAATCTACTTCGGAGTTTCCAGGATCGGGATCGGGGTCAGGATCGGGGTCGGGATCGGGGTCAGGATGGGGTCAGGATCGGGGTCGGGGTCAGGATCGGGGTCAATAGGTTGAGGATTACGAGGATCGAACTCGTCAGTACCCAATTGAATGAAATCTACTCCATTTTCGAGGTCTTGCAAACTGACAAATTTTAAGTTGGTAGTGTCATTCTCGTTGTCACCATCTTGCGCTACTAATAAACCCTCGGAAAACTGACCTCCTAAATCACGACCAATAATATCTATTCCATCGGTATTTTGAGTGCCATCAATACCGTTACCATCGTCAATGGTAAAACTACCTAAAATGTCATTATTACCCTCTCGATCGTAAACAGCGTAGCTATCGCTTCCCTGACTAGAAGCAAGCAAATAGCCTTCGCCATTATCACGATAATACATCGTTAGTCCTTCGATATCATCTTCTAATTCGCCTGAGCCACCATCAACGCTATCAACAATTGTTGCTTCATTGCTACCATTTACCTCTGCGTCATATTTGAAGATGCCAAAATCTTCTTGGGCTGCGTAGAGTTCTCCAGTTTCTTTATCTATGACTAGACCTTCAACTGTTGTTTCTGGTCCTGGTACATCCAGAGTTCTGACAACTTCGGCATCTACTCCTCCTGAGCCATTATCAATTAACTCTAATTGAGCTATTTGATTACCATTAAGTTGACTGGTAAAGACATAGGATTTGCCATCGACAACACTATTGTAAGTGGCTAAACCATAAGCAGTATTACTTCCATTGTCTACGCCAAAGACTGAGAAATCTTCATCAATAACAGTAGGGTCGGTAATATCAGTTAGTCGATTAGTATCAGGGTCGATCTGATAAATAACTGGATTATCATTACGGCGATCCGATACAACGGCTAAATCGACCTGCTCCTCCCCTAATTTAAAGTCATAAACAATATCGACATTGTTGTAGCGAGTATCTGGAGGGCTAATACTCTGTATTTCGTTTCCCTCTAAGTCATATGCCACTAAACCAGCAGACTTAAGAGTTGTGAGGACAATACTTTTTGATGGATCGTCAGGGTTGAGATAGATAGCTGGATCGTCTACATCAGCTGGTTCTCCTTTCCCTAAAGTTTCCAATGTAGGAAATACATTCATGATTTTTTTCCTTATTATCAAATTATCAACATTGCAATCTCAAGTTGCAGCTACTCGATTACTAGATTAAGCTTCAATTCTCGTGAGAATAAATTGAGCTACAATTTTTTTAAGTGAGGATGAGTTGCATTAAATTCAGAATAAAAGGAAAATATAAAGATTAAGGTATTGGTTGTAGATGGAGCAGGTTGACACATCAGTTTTCACAATAAGAAAAATTTGCCATGTAAGATTACATTTAGAATTTTTACTTCCTTACTCTCCAGAATTATATGCGAAGCGGTATCCTTTAGGACAACTGTGCTGTCGTGACTTTGGTCAATACTAGATGAACCCCATAGTCAATAGGGCTTTTGCTAATTTATAAGAGTTAGAAGAAGTCCTCTACAAAAGATGTCAAGTGATTTTAGAACAGCCCGAATTGATTGAAAGAATTACCAATTTTTCTTCGTGGTTACAATCCACTTCCCTCAAAGAGATTTAATTGGAATTTATCAAACGGACTTTAACTTTATATCATAATTAATTTGGTGAACTACTAGTTTACAGGCAATAAATATTTCTTTCCTTATAATATTTCTAGCGATCGCTAATTTTGCTGAGGGTAGCTTTAGAAAACCGACGCAGTTGCGCCCGCAGATATCTCTTTTGGTCGAGGGTGTGAAGGATAATAAAAGCTAAAAAGGTGTAAGATATCCAAAAATGTACGCTATCGGCAAATCCAGATACTTCCATACGGCTAAACTAATGCCGATCGCGCTACCGTTAAATGCCATTGCGGAGGTGAGTTTTTTGCCCCAATACAAATCACTGATTAAGGTAAGTGATAAAGATTCTAAAGGTGCAGCACCAATCCCTTGTATAAAACGCCATTCCAACAAAGTGCGAAAATTCGGAGCCAAGGCACAAAGAACACCTGCGATCGCAAATAAAAGTAAACCAGGTACTAAGAGCTGTTTTCTACCAAAGCGATCGGCTAATACCCCAGCGATCGGAGTTCCAATGGCGATCGGAATGACAAAGGCTGTAATTACGAGTCCGATTTGTTCGGGAGCAATTTTAAGTTCTTGGGCTAGTGAGGGTAAAACTGGACCAATACTACTCGATCCTAGCACTGCCATCAAGGTTACACCAATGACAATCTGAAGATTAAGCTCGCGATCGATCCGAATTGGAGATTGATTTTTAGTGGGATTAACTGATAATTTCACGATTTTCTACTTGATTCATGTAGATAGAGAAAACAAACAGTAGTCCACAGATAAACACAGATAAAGTTGATGGTAAGGTACAAGAAGTGAAGATGAATTGAATAGACAAGCTTAAATCTTTAAATCTGTGAATCTCAAGACTTACGTAGATACATCATAGGAAGGGTGGGCGACGCGTCTATCACGGATACCGCTACGCACGACGCGAAGCTAGTCCTTTAGGATAAAGCTAGTCCTTTAGGATACCGCTACGCGACCATCGGTGAGTCCTTTAGGGCATATGCTTTAGTGCAATGCCCACCTTACGGAATTCACTGAAAGCAAAAGAAACCTCTTCTCTAGATAGGAAAGGAATTCTAATGACCAATATACTTGCAAATAGCTGTTCGCCCCTACTAATGACTAAAACACTAAGAATAATAAACTTTGGAGCGAAAAATTTTGATCCCTAATTACAATTGAACTTAGAAATCTAAGCCTATCTCAGCTTGGCAGAGCAAAGATAAGCTGGATATATTTCTAGAAGTGGTCAAGACTTACACAGAGAAAGAGGATTGTGGAGTTCTCTAACCAACTACAACCATATCGTAGGTCTTAACACTTCTTCTTTGTTCGTGTTTTTGGATAAAATACTCAACAACTCTTCTAACAAACTCTCGATCGACTGTAGCTAAGAAGTCTCCTTCTGGGTTATAACATTGACCGATTTTTTCGAGCATGACAAAGCGCAGATCTCGTCCAGTTTTTTTGTTGTCAGCAATCATTGCTGCCATCAGTTTTTCGGGGGTAATTTCTGAGGGAAACGGATTATCAAAGCCAAGTTTTTCTTCAATGACGTAATAATGACGTTCCACATCTTGTGCGGAAATTAAGCCCAGTTCTTTGGCAAGTTCGGCTGCAATTTTCATCCCAAAAGAAACTGATTCGCCATGAGACATTTTTCCTTGTTTGAGCCATTCAATCCCATGCCCAAAGGTATGTCCGTATTCGAGAGTAATTCCGTAACCTTTTTCGCTGGGATCTCGTTTCAGTATCTCTAGTTTAGAGAGAATAACTTTGTAAGCCAGATTGGTTAACTGCTCATCAGTAAACTTAACTTCAGGATTGAGAATTCCTTCTAAGTAAGTCAAAAAGGTTGCATCGGAAATAAATCCATTTTTAACCCCTTCAATGATGCCACTACGCCGACCAAAAGCAGGTTCTGTTTTGAGATACTTGGTATCTGCCCAAATAAATATAGGTGCATGATACAAGCCAAAGTGATTTTTGCCTGTTTTCCCATTGACAGCTTGTTTATTGCTTTATGTGTTTTGTAACACATTTGTTAGTATTGAGCCAGAGTAATCTTACTTGCTGGGAAGCTATAATGGGATTGGCTCTGGCGTAGTTTTCTCTATTTTACTTTTTTGTTAAAATACTATATAGTCATATAAAGTTGAAACTAGCATTTATTCGTCCATGCCCAAGAGTTCCCATCGAAAAAAAACACCAAAGCCACCTGAATATCTTGCTCCAGTTGCTGATTATTTTAAAGTGCTTTCAGAAATTAGTCGGTTGCAAATTCTAAGCTGCTTAAGAGAGGGAGCGATGAATGTCAGTGAAATTGGAGAGGCTACTGGCTTAGGGCAGGCAAATTTGTCAAAGCACCTGAAAATGCTGACTGAAGCAGAGATTTTATCCCGTCAGCCTCAAGGGGTAGCCGTCTATTATGAAATTAAAGACCCGATGATTTTTGAGCTTTGCGAGCTAGTTTGCGATCGCCTTTACGAACGAATGCAGCAAAAAGCCGAGAAATTTAAGCGATTAAGTGCTTTGAGTTCTTTTGCCAAGTAGATTTTGAGAATCAAATATTTTGTCTCCACTCTAACAAGACAGCACGGCATTGAAGACAAGTTAAATCCCGAAGCAAGTTGTCGATTCCGATTGCAGTAGTGGGATAAATGTTTGGGGTTAATTTTTCAGGGTTAACTGTAGCTTCAGAAACAGTTTCAGCGACAACACCGTAAAGTGTTTGATTAGAAAAAGAGCTATTAATTGCCCAACCAGTTTGATTTAGGGGATGAATGCTAGTAATCTCTGACTCTTCAATCCCTAATTCTCGCTTAAGAATATTTGGCACAGCATTAACAGCCGTTTGTTCTGGTAAAACTCTACCCCCTGGAAAATCGAGAGTAGTTCGACCCAAACCAGGACGATAAGAAGGTTTAGGCAAGAGAAAGCGATCGTTTTGCATCGTGATAATAACCACCGAATCAGCTTTTTCGACTCGCCAGTAGTCTAATATTTGTTTTTGTTCGTCTTGTAGTTTTTCACCAATTAAAGTCAGCCAAGAAGAACGGATTTCCACAAAACGTTCTAAAGTTTGCCAGTTTGACTTGCTAACGCTGACGCAGGGTTGCTCGTTACTTTGAGAATTCATCATTTACTTAACGAGAATTAGTTACCAATTCTGCCATGAGTTCCCTAACGGAGACAATCTTTTCAGAACGTCCAGCATTAGTGCCAGCAAAAATCAGACCTTCTTCTACATTACCGCGAGCAGCGCGATCTAAAGCCTGGACAATACAATAGGTTTCTTGGGTATCTCGACAGCGACATACTTGCAAACAGTTAGCCAGACAACGCTTCTCTATATCTGGAGAATTTTGCAAGACTTTATCTACAAAGGGATTGTGTAAAGCTCTTCCTGGCATTCCTACAGGAGAAGGGATAATCTCCACATCTTCTGGACTAGCGTTGAGATGAAATTCCTTGTAGCGGATATCGGCATCGCATTCATCAGTAGTAATAAAGCGCGTACCGATTTGGACTCCTTTTGCTCCCAAAGCTAAGACGCGATCGATATCAGAACGATCCCAAACTCCTCCCGCAGCAATAACGGGGATATCTTGCCCTAGTTCATTACGAAGATACTTTAACAGTTCGGGAATTACTCGATCGGCTTCTAGTTTGGGATTGGATAATTCCTGATACTTCGCTCCTAAATGACCCCCCGCTGTATTGGGATTTTCTACTACAAAAGCATCAGGTAAACGGTTGTATCGACGTTCCCATTTACGACAAATCACCTTAGCAGCACGAGTACTAGAAATAATCGGTACTAACGCGGTATCGGGATAGTTAGCTGTATATTCGGGAAGGTGCAAAGGCAATCCCGCACCAGAAATAATTAGATCGACACCTGATTCAGCAGCAGTGCGTACCAAGGTTTCGTAATCCCTCACTGCCACCATCACATTGATGCCAATAATACCTTGGGGACTAAGTTGGCGGGCTTTTTGAATTTCATCAATTAATGCCAAGCGGTTAGCTTTAAATAAATTGCCTTTTTTGTAATAAGGAGAATTGAGTCCCAAGCAAACTGCCGAAATAATGCCGATACCACCAGCATTAGCCACAGCACTAGCAAGGTTAGCACCAGAAATTCTAATTCCCATGCCTCCTTGAATAATTGGGTAGGGAGCAATATGTTTACCAATACGAAGCGGTATAAGTGTGGTCATGATTTTGTTCTTATTTAGCTGGTGAATAGCAGTATTAAACGCGATCGTTAGGTTTAACTAATATCAACAAAGATTATTTTTAATAATTATATAGTTAATTAGTTATAAAAAAGCCACCCAAAGTATTTTTAACCTGGATTGCTTATATTATCATCGAGGAAATTTAGAAGGAAATTAGCATGAGCGCAATTGAGAGCAAATTAACTGCGAATACTAGGAGCAGCTAAAGCTAAAGGTTGACTTTCTCCAGCAGCTAAATCTAAGGAAAAATTGTGAACGTTACGTTCGTGTATAACTTCAATTGTCGCTTAGAACCCTGTCCTTCAGGGCAGGGTTCTAAGCTAGTTCTTGATAATATTTAATTCCGAGGTTAATCGTTGTTTAAGGCAAGATAACCTTATCAATTATTTAACTATATGGCTATATAAAAGTCAAGCGAAATCTGAGATTTTTTTAAAACATTCAGTTTGCGTATAATAAGGAGGGATTCTTAGCTTCCTAATTACTATGGAGAAATTATTATGAGTACCATCGATATCGGCATTAAAGAACAGGATCGCATCAAGATTGCAGAAGGATTGAAACACTTGCTAGCAGACTCTTATACTCTATATCTACAATCCCATAACTTTCATTGGAATGTAACTGGTCCTCAATTTCGCGAGTTACACTTGATGTTTGAAGAACACTACACTGAATTGGCAACTGCGGTTGACGACGTAGCTGAAAGAATCCGCACTTTAGACGTTCCCGCTCCTGGTACTTATAAATCTTTTGCCGAATTAAGTTCTATAAAAGAAATTGAAGGTGTTCCTTCTGCCAAAGATATGGTTGAAATTCTTACACAAGGTCATCAACAGATAGTAAAAACCTGTCGTGAGGTTCTGATTGTTGCTCAGAAAGCTGATGATGAATCAACAGCTTCGCTAGTTTCCGATCGAATGCGTATTCACGAAAAAACTGCTTGGATGCTGCGGGCGTTGAAATAAGTTCAACTCAAAATTTGCGATCGCGGTAATGGTAGATGTGATTAATCTTAAATGCGATCGCTTTTAGATAAAAATTGTTTTCTATAGGAATAAAACGTACTAATGAGCGGATTATTTCTTTGTTATTAACAGCGATCGCGATTTTCTTTATCAAAAATAATACCATTTCTCAAAAGTAATAAGAGACTTAGATAACAGTAAAAATTCCAAGATGGAAATCCAAAAGCAAAAATCAGCAAGACATTTGGGTATTAATAAAAAATAACTTCTTTATATATCTAGCTAGTTTCGAGAGTTTGTATAAGTTCTGGATAGTTAGCAAATTTAAGAATCAAACGATTTACTTTTTGGTTCAATTTAGCTATTTTCTCTGGCTGTTGAGATAATTCTTGCCAGATCTCTTCATTCGGACAATTAATAATCAAACTATCATCTTCTGTATTGCACTTCAGATCGCAGAGTTGAGTTAAGGGAATTTCTGCTTTCAGATATCTCAAAGTATCGCCCAACTGCTTAAATTTTGGCAGCCATTCAGAATTTTGCAGTTATGCTTTTAGTTTGTTTTCCAGTAGGTTTTCAGCTTCGGGATTCATTCTTGATTTTTGACTTTATGCTCCCTAAGATATTGCTCAATTTCTGCTGGAGTAAGTTGGAGTGCATTATAATCCCCAATCCAATTCAGAACATCATTATAATCTTTGAGGTCAAGCTTAATAGAAATCGTGGGATTAATTTTTAAATCTTTTGCATCTTTGGTGAAGGTGCTTGTTGTTGCCAAAATAATACCTGTTGGTAGCTCATCCTGTGTTACAGCTACTCCTATAAGATTACGAATTGGTTTGACATCAATCTTGGATTGCCAATGCTTACATTCAATTATTAATCGCTCTGTAACTTCATCCCCACTCTTACGCAATGCAATAATATCCTTACCTCCATCTCTAGTTCTCTTAGTTAACTCGATCTCATATCCAAATTTTCTGAAGATCTCAGCAACTATTTCCTCAAACATCCTCCAATCTGTTTTTGTGGGAATGTCATGAAGAATAGCTGAGTTTGTTGAAATTTTATTGAGCAAAATTGCGATAATTTCTTTTTGATCGACTGGATTTGAATATAAACCACTATTTAAGTAGAAATTATCCAGCCAATATTCATAACTATTCTGTCTGACAAAGACTTCGCGAGTTATAAGATTTGGTTCACAAATTACAACATATCCACCGTAAAAAGTTTTTTGCGAACTGCCAACAACTCTATATATTCTAGGTATTTTTTTGCCACGCCTCTTGCAATCAATGTGCAGGATCTTGAATCTTCTCCAGAAAGTATCTGCAACTTCTTCTGTATATAAATCCTTGCTGAAACTCAATTGGAGCAAATGATATTGACAACTATGATACCTGCCTCGCGATTCACCAAAGTTAGCAAGGATTCCTGGCAAGATTTCAACTTGAAACTTTGATTTTGGGTGGGCTTTATAGTAGCGATAACGCCTAAAGATATAATATTTTTTGTTACAGATAAATTTCACGAGCAAATCACAGTGCTATTAAATTTTCTGTCTAATAGATAATCTTAATACAAGGAAGGCAAAATAAGGGTTATAGCCTTCAAGGGATAATAACTAACTATTTATGGAGATTTCATGTCTGACACCCATTTTTTCCATATCATCAAACAACCTGTCAGGAGTCACAATATGTCCCATCATCCAAAGTCCAGGCTGCCGAATTGCCCCATCTAAATATTGATTAAGACACGCAAGCACCGAAATTACTGTGAACTCATAACTGCTGTTGTGTTCGGAAAATATTCGGAGTTTTTGGGGCTTATTATCCTTTTCCCCTTCGGCTTCCAGAATAAAGACAACTCCTTCTTCCTTTGGAGAAAATTGGTTGATTCCAAAAGTTAAGATACCTGCCCAGAAATCTCGCAGAAAACCTTTTTTTATCTTCTGCGACAACATTATTAAGGGAAATACAAACCAATCTACGAACCAGTTGAAACCAGTCGTGAAAACGCCCACTTCCTGTAAACCAAACATTTCTGGTAATGGCTCAATCTCTTTCATATCCATAGGGAAGCACCTTTTAACGCCGAATAATTGCCCAAGATCGATTTTGAGTGCATCCTTGTATGTGCCAATCTTCCATATTCCATCTTGGAAAAACTTCGGTTTATAATCAGCAAAAGCATCTATGATTTCATAAATAGAATCTACTTTATCGATCTTGAGGTTCATTGCGAAGGCAACATTCGCTCTATTGTATCGATCGAAATATTGCGCACCTTTTCGGATATATGCAGCTGGTAATCCTGGATGAAATCCTGCTTGGGTGATAAAGCAGCTTCTGCTATTCTTTATCCGTTGCTTCATTATTTCTAGCACTGGATATACATCCTGCTGGAAGTATATGTCCATATAGTCAATGTTTGCTTTAAGTGCCGTTTCTGCGATCTGCTTTGCCCATTTTGTTGTCGTGGCAGCTACCAAGACAAAATCGATGTCATAAAATGCCTTGCGAAGACTCTCTAAATTAGAAGCATTCACGTACCGCGCAGAAATGCGATTTGGTAAAAATTCTTGGTTTAATTTGTTAGCGAATTCTTCGGCTTTTTCGAGTCTTCTGCCAGCGACGATTATATTCACATTGGTTTCCTTGAGAAGATACCGACACAACATTTTTCCCGTCCTACCATATCCTCCTAAGACAAGTATTGTTATGTTCTTTTTCACCTTAATTACCTGCCTTTTAAGTCTTGACAGCAGCCAACTATTTATGAGGTTATAGCTATTTATCGTTAGTTGTTATAGCTAAACTGTTTCATTGAGAATGACTCACCATGTCCAGGATAAACCGTATTTATGGCTAAACTTTTGAGTTTTTCGACACTGGCACTTGCTGCCGATCGATCGTCGATTATCGACCAGAGTTTTGGCTTGTCGGTATTGCCCAATAGATCGCCGCAAAATGCGTTACCATTAGCTGTCAAAATTCCGATTGATCCCTTTGAATGTCCTGGAAGTTCGAGAACTTGGGCATCTAATCCATATTCACAGAGATGATCTCCATCTTTGATATACAGATCGGGTTTAAATCTGTCTGATTTGCTTAATCCGAACAATAGACCAAATATAATTCTCATCAAATGATTGGGTTTTTGGCGATTCCAGAACATATCTCCACGTTCAACCATTCCCAAATCAGCATAATGCATGGCTATTTTTGTCCTGAACTTTTGACGGAAATACGAAGCATTACCGCAATGGTCTATATCTCCATGAGTTAAAATAATCAGTTTAAGATTTCCCGATTGGCAGCCCGCATTTTCCAGTTCTTTTTCAATAGTGCTGCGCTGATTTGCAATTCCCGTATCGATTAAGATATAGTTATCACCGATTTCAATAAGGTAGCAATTTACAGAAATATTAAAAATAAAAGGGGTAGTTATGGTTTTAATCATCACAGCATCTGTCCCTCCTATTTATCTAAATTATTCTCGCCAATATTCAGGCTTATTGAGTGCATCAGCACAAACTACCTTACCAAAAACAGAGCCAATAACGTTTGGACGAAGAGCCTGAACCATCCAAGCATCTGAATTTTCATTAGAAATAGGATATGGTGCTTCAAATCCCAAACAACCTGCTGGTTTAAAACCATGGCGTGGATAGTATTCTGGATGTCCCAGGACGAATACCAGATCGACTCCCGATTTCGATAAAAGTTGTAACCCTCTTTCAATAAGCTTACCACCAATTCCTTGCTTCTGAGCATCAGGAACTATTGCCAAGGGAGCTAAAATAGCGATCGATGTTGTATTTTTGCTATTTGTTAAATGTGCTGTTGTAAATAAAATATGTCCCACAGGGCGATCGCTTTTAAAAGCAAGCAGAGATAAAATAGGCTTGGCACTAGAATCGCCTAAAAGTTCTCTTACCAGTTCAGCCTCTTGATCCTGACCAAACGCTGAACGTTCTATCAACAATACTTCGTTTAGATCTGAATCAGAAGCCTCTCGTATATACATTGATTTCTCCCGATCTTGTAATTATTGCCATACAGAAGCTTGAAGCTAACAACGTATCAGCGTTCGCTCTATTAGTGGTTCTTACTCAACTGTAGCTAAATTTTCAGGATTCTCCCTTGAAGAGCTTTCCGTACTTCCTAATTTTTCTTCACTGATAATTTTGGCAAACAAATTTTCCCCAATAGCTGCTTTAACTTCTGGTTCTAAAGCGTGCATTACATCGCGATTGAGAGCAAAAGCATTATTCGCTTCAGCGACAATTTTTTCAATTAACTGAGCATCAACTGGTAAAGAATTCAATGCATTGCGATATCTTCCTTTAAATTCTTTGATTTCACCTACCGAAGCAAATGTATCAAATTCATAAAATCTCGTTCCTTTATCTAATGGTAGTTCTAATGCAGAACGAACAATACTTTTTAATCCTTGTCCCCCAGAAAGATCGCCCAGATAGCGCACATAAGAATGAGCAACTAATAATGCAGGTTCGCTGTTAGATATTTCTTGAAGACGAGCTACATAAGTTTTACCTGCTTCTGAAGAAGCTATTTCTGATTGCCAATTTTCACCATAATAAAAGGCTAAATCTTGTTCTAAGTTAGCTTGGCGATTTAATTCGGGAAAATAGATTGAATCAACTACAGAATGATCCTGATGACGTAATAGTTCTGCTTCTAAAGTTCTGTAAACAAAATATAAGTTAGCAATTAATTTACGGAAGGGTTCTTTTTGTATCATCCCTTTGAGAGAACACTTCATGTATGCGGTATTTTCAGCCAGAGTGTGAGACTGCTTTGTACCTTCCCGTAGTTGACTAGCTAGATCGCTCATAATTAATATCTCCTAAATTAGTTATTTGTTCTTTGTCATTAGTCATTGGTTATTCGGTGTCAGGTTTTAGGTTTTAGTAGTTATTATTTATTACTTACTACTTATTACTTATTACTTTACTCTTCGACACCTCATCTCCTTATCCCTGATAATTAATCCAATCCTGGGGCTTGAGAAATACTTCTGTTAACTTGGCTTCTGGTGTTCCTGGTTCGGCTTGATAGCAATATTCCCAACGCACTAAGGGCGGTAAAGACATTAAGATTGATTCGGTGCGTCCATTGGTTTGTAAGCCGAAAATTGTACCGCGATCATAAACTAAGTTAAACTCGACATAGCGTCCGCGACGATAGAGTTGAAAATTTCTTTCTCTTTCTCCGTATTCAGTATTTTGTCTGCGTTCTACGATAGGAACATAAGCGGGTAAGAAAGAATTACCGCAACTTTGGATAAAGGCAAACAACTCTTCCCAATTACGAGCTACTTTACCGACTTTATTACTGTATTCAGCAGCAGAACTATTAGGATTGGGACCAAAATAAAGGGGACTATTGCCATCTTGATAATCAAAAAAGATACCGCCAATACCTCGTGCTTCTTGACGATGTTTTAAATAAAAGTATTCATCGCACCAGCGTTTAAAAGCGGGATAGTATTCTGAATGATGAGCATCGCAAGCTTGTTTAATAGTTTGATGAAAATGCACCGCATCTTCAGTAAAAGGATAGTAAGGAGTGAGATCCACACCGCCACCAAACCACCAAACGGGACCCGCTTCAAAGTAGCGATAGTTAAGATGAACGGTAGGAACGTAAGGATTGCGGGGATGAAGTACCATCGATGTGCCTGTAGCGTAAAACCCATGTCCTGCTGCTTCGGGACGCTGTACTAGAATTGCAGGAGGAAGAGTATCGCCCCAAACTTCCGAAAAGTTAACGCCACCTTGTTCAAACACTCTCCCATCTCTGATGACACGAGAACGTCCGCCACCGCCTTCTTCTCTCTGCCAACTATCTTCTCTAAAGCTAGCTTTACCGTCGAGTTGTTCTAAACCAGCGCAAATATCATCTTGTAATTTCTGGACAAATTGTTTAACTCGTTCTCTAGAATCTGTAGGGGGTAGGTTTTGACTCTCGGTTACAACCTTGCTAGCTGCTTGAATACTCATTACAATTTTTCGATTCATTTTAATCTACGATATTTAACTATATAGGAATATATTGAACTTAAAATCTAGATTTACAAAAATTTATGGTTTTTATAGGCAGATTGATAGATAAAATATAGTTCATCACTAATTAGTTATACATCCAAGCAATTATGACTACTACTGTTTCCCAGTCTGCTATTAAAAAAACCTCTACAGAAGAAACTTTGCTGACCCCTCGCTTTTACACGACAGATTTTGATGCGATCGCCAATATGGATATTTCTTCTCAGGAAGAAGAATTAAAAGCAATGATTGCAGAGATGCGAGCAGACTATAATCGAGATCACTTTTTACGGGATGAAGATTTTAAACAATCTTGGGATCACATCGATAAAAATACCCGTCGCGTGTTTGTAGATTTCTTGGAACGTTCTTGTACTTCAGAATTCTCTGGTTTTCTGCTGTTTAAAGAATTATCCCGTAATTTGAAAAATCGTAACCCGATTTTGGCAGAAGTATTTCACCTAATGGCGCGAGACGAAGCACGTCATGCGGGTTTTCTCAATAAAGCCATGAGCGATTTTAATATTTCCCTCGATCTCGGATATCTAACTAAAAATCGCACCTATACTTTCTTTAAACCAGAGTGGGTGATTTATGCCGTTTATCTCTCTGAAAAAATTGGTTACTGGCGTTATATTTTGATGTATCGCCACTTAGAAAAACATCCCGAATACGAGTTTTATCCCCTCTTTAAAAAGTTTGAAAGTTGGTGTCAGGATGAAAATCGTCACGGAGATATCTTTAAGGCTTTATTGCGATCGCAACCCTCGATGTGGCAAGGTTGGAAAAGCAGATTATGGGCGCGTTTCTTCCTCTTATCCGTATTTGCTACCCATACTCTAACCGTACACGAGCGGGCTGATTTTTACGAATCTGTGGGCTTGGATGCTCAAGAATACGATCGCGAGGTAATTCGTCAAACTAATGAAACCTCAGCTAGAGCCTTTCCTACTATTCTAAATGTGGATCATCCTCAGTTTTTTAAACGATTAGAACGTTGTGCAGATCGCAATGAAAAGATGAAAGCTATTGAATCGAGTAATGCACCCAAAATAGTTAAGTTTTTCCGTAAGTTACCTTTAATTGCTGGAATCTTCTGGGATTTGTTAGTTTTGTATTTAATTAAACCAATTGATGCGGAGTCTTTACGGGGTACAGTGCGTTAGAAAGGCAACGGCAACGTGCATAAATGAAAAAAGAGGAGAGTAATCAATGTTTCTCTCCTATCTCTGTATAGGTTCACAAAGTAATATTTACTTAAATTAATTTTATATTGGCTATTTTGATAGCATCATCAATAGGATAAAAAATTTTAGCAATTTTATAAGCAAAATTATCTTTTTGAATGAAATACTTGCTGTCTGAATTTGAGGTGTCAATTTCAGGTAAAGGAATTTGATAATGACCACCATCACACATTACAAAAGTTTCCTTGTGAATCAATGTTTCAAAATACCTAAGTTCAACTTCAAAACTATGAGCATTGGGATTTGAAAATCGATCTGTCCATAATTCATGGAAATCCCCCTTAATTATTTTGCCTTTACGGATTGTGAATTCTGGAAATATTTTGTGGTAGATTTGGACATCTTCATTGATACTAATCCAATCTTCAAAATCGTCTAACAGTCGTTTCATTCTTTCTAAAGGTGGTAAACCGAATCCAAAGCGTTCGCGCCACATTAATTCAATTTGTTCTTCAGACGCAGACTCTTGAAGTGGAATATTTGTATCACTTAAGCGTGTATATATTACTCCTGCACGAATTGTTTTACCTTGATCCGTATAATCTTTTGTAATAAAAAACGGTTTATCTGGTCGATTTTTAATAACTAAAATATCTACTTCAATACTATTAAATTGATATGGAATAGTTTCAAGATTAATAGTAGGAATGCGGTTGAAATTTTTTCGACGGATAAAATCTTGAATATTAGCATTAGTCTTGCGATTAGGATCGGACTGCACACCTATAATCTTTTTGTCATCTGTAACACCAAAAACTAAATATCTATCCTCTTCTATATATGCGTTCGTCAAGCAAAGAATATCATGCAGCAATTTCAAGTTATTTTGGTGAAACTGTTGCTTAAAATCTAAACTTTCAGATTCTTTTCGATTTAATAATTCTTCTAAATTAATCATGAAATTCTAGCAATCGAGCTGAACACTAACAAAGCACTATTATAAACATCGCTATCAGATATAGTTACTTGTGTGTGATTAAGCGCGATCGCCCGTTTTCAATCTTATTTATAAACACTACCATCAGGCATAATTGCTTCTGTCAAATCCGCATCATCAAAGTTTGTTCCTGTTAAATCAGCATCTAGTAAATTAGCTTTAGACAAAATCGCACCACTGAAATTGGCATAGCTCAAATCTGCACCTTGTAAACTAGCCTCTGTCAGATCGGTATTTAATCCCATTCCTGCACTTAAATTAGCGCGACAAAGTTTAGCACCATCTAAGTTAGCTTGATATAAAATTGCCATACTAAAATTAGCGTAGCTCAGATCGGCATGACTCAAATCGGCATGACTCAAATTAGTACGATAATCAGCAGTAGGACGCAGATCGACTTCCCACATTAAAGCTTCAGAAAGTTTAGCATTGCTGAGATTTGCACCTTTTAAAATCGCTTTAGTTAGATTGGCTCGTTTTAAATTTGCTTTGGTTAAAATCGCACCACTAAGATCGGCTTCTCTTAATAATGCTCGTTTTAAGTCAGCTTTAGTTAAATCTGTACCCCAGAGAATTGACTCGCTCAAATCTGCTTTGCGTAAACAAGCACCACTTAAATTAGTTCTTCCTAATCGTGATTGTCGTAAATCTGCTGCGGTTAAATCTACTTTGCTGAGGTTAACTTTAACTAATTCCGCTTCTCGTAGATTTGTCTGCGGAAAAGCTCTTTCCCCTGCGCTGTATCGTTGTAAAAATTTATTGACTTCCATCCTACTTTAGATTATTTTGTAACGTTATTAAGATAGTTCGTACTTAATACTTAATTAATAAGGTTCGATTGGTTGTGCTTCTGGAGTATCCCAGTTATGGTAAACCGCATCTACATCCGTCAATAGTAGTAACACAATGAAAAAATCCACGATCTAGTGATTGGTATATTTATCAATAAGTATGAGTTTGGATTAAACATCTAAACACAGATAAGCAACATCACCTAATTTTCCCAGTCAATACCGCTTTTCTTCGTTTAGGAATCCAGCATAAATGAACAGTTCTAATCCCAAACAATGAGAGCTATATATCTACAATAAAAAAGCAAATCAAACGCGATTCAAGCTTATCAACAAGCAGTAGAACTTGCTCGACAACAAGAAAAGACAGATTATTCCCAGAGAGCACAAAAGCAACTTAAAAAAATCAAAGAAAATCAATTTTTTTTAATAGCTCAAAAAGAGAGGTATGTTTAAAAGAGTAATCGGTATAACAAAAGCTTAACTTACTTTTTGGTATTTACAGCGATCGCTATAGTTTCAATAGTCTTCAAATTTTCAACAGCGAAACGTATCTATCAATGCAGACAATCAGGTCAATTAAATTCATGTAATTCATAAATAACAGGATGAATAACAATGTTAAATTCCGTTCAATCTTTATTTAATCCTCTGCGAATAAACATCCCATTTTTACTAGATATTATCATTGTTTCAGACTCAAACCAGATTAAACAAATCGAAAATTCTGGTGATGTCGATCGATTGCATTCTTACGAAACTCAGTCCCTACCGTTATGGGTGCAGTTATATTTTCGCTCGACCAAATTTCATGACGATGAGCGAGATTTATGGTTTTGCCCTTTTGAATCTAGTTCTAATCCCACATACCTACCAAGACGAGCTTATTTAGAGGAAAAAACAGCTACAGGTTATAGCCAGGATGATGTCAGAAAAATTGCTCAATTATTAAGAACCAATGCTTCAGATGAGATTTTAGCTCATGAAATGGTACAGGTTGTTAATAAGAGATTTTTTGAAGCAGAAATTCCCACGGAAATTACCGAAGCAGCCAAATATACCGTCCAGAAATTTAGTGAAGCTGTTTTCCCTTGGCAGTATATCAAGGGTGTGGAATCCCAAAAGGAAATTATGAATTACTGTCAACATAGTCTTGCCCAAGATGTTCATCTTTTAGATGTGGGACACAATATTGGGGAAGTCGTACAGGCAACCGCAGGCTCTTTAAAAACTTTAAACAACAACCTCAATCGGTCAGTTGAAGATATATTTACCGAGTACGCCCCCACTCCTCAAGTACCCAGAATTGCAGTAAGAGCATCTACTTTTGATGGTATGTTGTCTTATCCCACAATCCCAGGAGAAACGGTTGTAATTCTGCAAATTGCTAAAGCTGCTGCCGAAACCAAGGATATTTGGTTTACTTTTGGTACTGGAACATCAGAAAGAGGCTGTGTGTTTAAAGACTTTTTCTTAAATTTTATGAACGATTTGCAGCAGGAGTTGCAGGTAGAAGAATAAGTTTACCTATCACATAGATGACCAAGAATTTCTTGTTGATTTTTGATTGTGTCCTCTGAGTTTGATCGCTCAATATCACTATAAAAAAAAATGTTTTTTGAAATGTAAGGAGAAATAATCGTGTTTATGATTCCCTGGCATAAGTTCCCCACTCCCTTAGCTTTATTACAATTAATTCAATTTCGCGATGCTTTACGAGAAAAAAATCTTCACGACACTTCCCAAGTACCAGACAAAGGTAAACTACCAAAACCTACTCCTAGTCCAGATAATCGTCATTTAGTAGCTCGTACTGCTGATGGCAGTTACAATGATTTGGAACATCCAGAGATGGGTATGGTGGGGACTCGTTTGGGGCGTAATATACCCTTAAAAGATGCCAAGGTAGACGAGCCAAATTTACTTACACCAAATCCTCGTACTGTAAGTAAAGTGTTGCTGAAGCGAGATAAATTTATTCCTGCAACTATTCTCAATCTCCATGCTGCATCCTGGATTCAGTTTCAAACTCATGACTGGTTTACTCACGGCAATAACCAGCCTGATAATAATTTTTCAATTCCCGAAAGTGGCTCAGATGACATTTTAGAAGTTCCTAAAACTCTAAAAGACCATACTCGCGATGATGAAAATACTAACCCCGCAACCTTTATCAATCATGTTACCCATTGGTGGGATGCTTCCCAGCTTTATGGTAGTGACGAGGATACAATTGACAGTCTACGTACTCATCAGGATGGCAAAATGCTCATTGAAGAAGATGGGTTTTTACCATTAGATGATAGCCAGGGTATTGACCTGGTGGGCTTTGCTGGTTCAACAGGTAGCTGGTGGACGGGTTTGAGTATGCTTCATACCTTGTTTATCAAGGAACATAATACTATTTGCGATCGCCTTAAGCAGATATATCCCGACTGGAACGATCGACAGCTTTTTGACAAAGCTAGACTTATTAATGCTGCATTGTTGGCAAAAATTCATACTGTAGAGTGGACTCCAGCAATTTTGCCCAATCCCACTACTCAGATCGCGATGAATATTAACTGGTGGGGTATTCTGGGTAAGGATTTTAAAAATCTTCTTAGTCGTCTCGGGGATAGCGAAATCCTGGGTGGTATTGTTGGTTCGACCACCGACCATCATGTAGCACCTTACTCTCTTACAGAAGAATTTGTTTCCGTATATCGAATGCATCCTTTAATTCCCGATGAGCTGAATTTTTATGCTCACGGCAATGGCGAACATTTAACGACCAAAGAGTTCCCAGAGATTTTTGGTAAGAGTACCCGTAGCTTTATGCAATCTGTGTCGATGGAGGATTTATTTTACTCCTTCGGCATGATGCATCCTGGTGCTTTGACGTTGCATAATTATCCTAATTTCTTACGCGCTCTAATTAAAGAGGATGGTACTGATGCCTTCGATCTGGCTGCGGTCGATATCTTGCGAGACAGAGAAAGAGGTGTCCCGCGCTATAATCGCTTCCGAGAGCTTATTGGTAGAGAGCAAGTTAAATCTTTTGCCGAGATTACCAGCAATCCTCAATGGGCGAAAGAACTTAGTGAAATCTATCACGACGATATCGATCGCGTGGACTTGATGGTGGGTTTATTTGCCGAAGATTTACCTGATGGCTTTGGTTTTAGCGATACTGCTTTTCGGGTATTTATTCTGATGGCTTCAAGACGACTCAAAAGCGATCGCTTTTTTACTGAAGATTATCGGGCTGAAATTTATACACAATTTGGTCTAGACTGGATTGACAACCACAGTTTTGTCTCAGTAATCCGCCGTCATTATCCAGAACTCGCACCAGCTTTATATGGAGTGGCAAATGGCTTTCAACCCTGGAGAAAATTGAATTAAACATTACTTTCTCTAAGGGAGTAGCAAAGAAAAAATCATTCCAAAATCAAAACCAGTCATGATAAATATCAACAAACCATTTCCCTAATTCAGGTAATCTCTGAATTTGATTTTCGATCTCTTGCATTTCGGCTTTAGTTAGTTTAATCCCTGTTTCATAAGTTTTGGTGACTAACTCAACTTTGGGAGAAGAACCTTTCCATTTCA
>NZ_LR213888.1 GCF_900659865.1 Hyella patelloides LEGE 07179 | reverse complement strand
TCAATACTTGAATATATTTTGTTTCTCTTCGCCTAAAAATGGCGAGGCGCATACTCCAACTTCGGGCTTGATCTAACTCCTGACTCCTGACTCTATCCTCCTGACTTCAGCCCGAAGGGCGTGGTAATTCTGAATCAACAATCAGTAATTAACAATTAACCACTTAATCTTGTAAAACAGAAATAGCAGTTTTAATTAAATGAAAATAAGGTGGTTTAGTGATATCAATTTTACGTGCATTGTTACGACTTGTACCTAATAAACCAAAGCGATTTCCTTTTTTGATTGCTAATACTTTTCCTTGTTCATTTTTGATACGTAATTCGTTTAAAGGTTGCCATAAACTGCAAGCATAAGTTCTACCATTGTAATTAAATCTACCTTTTTTAATGTTGTTATTAGTTTTGATTTGGTGATTAATAGCAATTGTTTTATTTTCCTGAGAAAGTCTTACCCCAACAATCTCTAATTCAATGTTTGTAACACCTTGCCAATGATTTTCTTGTAGCTTATAAGCAATATCTATTTTAGATGGTAAAGGGCAATATTCACCCCATCGCCAGGAGATCGCTTTCATTTCTTTAGGAGAATTATCTTCTTGTAAAACCAATTTTAAATGGTCTTGATTTTTACCGATTTTCTTTTGTTCTTTTACCGTTACATTAGGTGTCCAAAATACAGGAAAACTATTACCAATACCCCAAGGTTGTAAACTATCTATCTGGTCGTAAAGATTATGATTAATTTCTTCTAAATGAGCTAGAGCATCTATTTTTACTAATGGTTTTAGGTGCTGTTGCTCTAAGCATTGATGGGCAAACTCACTTAATTTTTGTTCTAAAGATTCTAAATTTTTAGCAGGAAAACTAAAGCCACCTGCTGCTTTGTGTCCGCCATACTTTCCTAAGATATCTTGGCAATAATTTAACGCTTCAAAAATGTTAAATTCTTCAATTCCCCTAGCTGAACCACGAATTTTTAGTTCTTGATTTGATTTGTTTTTCTTATTCTTATCTTTCTCTTCTTCCTCCTCATAAGTACCAATAAAAACAGGCACACCATAACGTTCTACTAACCTAGAAGCGACAATCCCTATTACTCCATGATGCCAATTTTCTTTGACGACAACTAATACTCTTAACTCTTTCCAAGGTATTGGTTTGGTTTCAACTAATTCGATAGCTTCTTTTTGAATTTTTTCGCAAAGTTGTTGTCTTTCACTATTAACAGCTTCGCATCGCATCGCTCTTTCCAAAGCGATTCCCGTTTCGTCTGTAGTCAGCAGTTCAATTACTAATTGAGGATCGCCAATTCTACCAATAGCATTAATTCTCGGCCCTAATCGAAATCCAATATCATCTGGTTGTAATTGTTTTTGTTCTTCATTAACTCCTGCTACTGTCATTAATGCTTGAATTCCTGGTAATTCCGAATTGGGTAACTGTCTTAAACCTCTCTTTAACCAACGACGATTTACTCCTACTAAGGGAGCAAGATCGGCAATTGTTCCTAAAGTAAATAACTCTAAAAGTTGACTAGTTAAACCCTTTACTTTATTGAGCTTTTTGGCTAAAGCGATTGCTAAAATATAAGCAACTCCCACACCAGCTAAACCTCTATAGGGAGACGTTATATTTAATAGTTTCGGATTTAAAATTGCATCTGCTGGAGGTAATTTTTCTGGTAAATCATGATGGTCTGTAATAATAACGATTAAGCCCAATTCCACTGCTAATAAAACAGGTTCATAGGCAGAAATACCATTATCAACGGTTAAAATTATCCCCACTCCATTTTCGGCAAATTCTTCCACGATTCTTTGATTAATTCCGTAACCATCCTTCATTCTGCTAGGGATTGCATAATCCACATCTGCACCCAAATGGCGTAGCGTACGCAATAATAAAGCAGTGCTGGTCATCCCATCAGCATCATAATCACCACATATCGCAATTTTTTCCTTAAATGCGATCGCGTCTTCTAAAAGTTGTATACTAGCTGCTAAGTCGGGAAACTCCTCTAAGGGAGAGGGTAATTCTTCCGTTTCTGGATCGATATAAATATGTGCTAAATCTGAATTCTCAATCCCCCGATTGACAATTACTTGACTCACTAAGGGTAATAAACCAGTACTTAAACTTATCTGTTCAACAATTTCAGGTTGTGAGGATGCAATGCGCCATCTTTGATTGGGAATACGAGCCATAATTGATTGGTATCTGGGTTTATCCTATTTAAGCATTCAGATGAGTAACCAATTATGGAAAATCAGCTAAAGATTTATGGAATATTGCATAAGCTGAATCTTGCTACTTGGGAAGAATTAAGAAACATAGCTAATAATGCACTAAATAAAGAAATTTATTCTCTATCTCTCGTCGATGCTGCTTTAGATGCAGATGAAAACATTCACGATATTGGTTTGGCTTTTGAAAAAGCTTTAGCAGAATTAAATATTATTATCCCTCAATCTATTAATAAATGTCGCTGGTTATCACTAAAACATTATATAAATCAGATCGCAAATGAAAAAGTTGTTATCTACAAAGGGCTAATAAATATAATGAAAGTTTATAATGGTTGCAATCTTCACAAGAAAAGCAGATATTACGCAGGAGATTCTCACGATATTCATTATTTTGTCGGTTATTATTGGGCATATAATGATATTCAGCAAGATTTTTCTTTAACTTTAGAGGATAAAAAAGAAATTACTATTAATTGCGATCGCAAAGTAATTGAAATTGCTAACTCTTGGCTGCAAAGACGTAATTGCTCAATAACCGCTGGAGACGATCGGGGATGAAAGACGATCGGCAATAAAAAGGGAGCGATGATATCAAGTAGGGGCAGGGGCTGAAGCTCTGGCTCTAATCACATCTGGGAGATATGGAACCGTTTCATCTCCAGTAATGCGGGAAAGTAAATACTGCCAGAAGGATACACCTAATTTCCGACAGGTTTTTTTCAGACCCGTAAACGTATCGCGAGCCATTCGCCCATTATCATGACGAGTACCACCACTAATCTTTCGTCTGGTGACATATTCTCGAAGGTCATTTTCAGCAGCATTAGTATGCAGAGGTAATTGAGGCAGAGCTAAAACCCTTAGTAATTCGGACTTATGAGCACAAAACTGTTCCATAGCGAGGTTCAGGCCGTAGTGATGAGGGTAGCACTGCCCAAAAATCTCATCAAAGCGTGCTTCTAATCGTTTCCTTTCTTGGGGAGTTGGCTGCTCTTGATAAGCTTTTAGTTGACGGTAGTAAGCCCACAAAATAGCTTGTACTTGGTCAATCTCTTGTCGGTGCTGTGCCGTTACCCCATTGAGACGACGGATGCTGAGTGACCTGTGAACCCAACACAGAGCATGGATTAAAATCACAAACTGTTTAGCTCCGTCACTGAGAACAATCAGCTCTGGTGAAACCCCATGCTCGATAGCACTTCCCAGCAGTCCTGCCTCTGTGACTAATTTAATTGCTTGTTTACTAGTGATGCCTAACCCCTCCAAATATTCGTTCCACTCTCGATCGCATCTGCTAATAACCTGAGAGTCAAACTTCAGTTTCGAGAGATGGCAGACTGGCAGTTGCTGCTTTTCAAGATAGCTACGGGAATATTCATTGAGCACAAAATCTTGAGCTGTTCCTCGTAAAATCCGCAGGTAGTTTGACCGACTCTTGCTGTTGCTGCTGCTGAAGTGAGTAAATAGGTCATTGCCGATAACTGTGCAATAGCCATTCTTTCCCTGATGTCGGCTTCCTGTGTCATCAGTGTGTATGTATGTGGCTGTTTCTAAACCTACCTGCAAGATTTGATTTTGTTCGGCGTGAAAAGACTCTTTCTTCTCGATTAGAATGCGGTTAATTTGACCCGCCGAAATATCCACCCCAAACTCTCGAAGCTCTTCTAGAATTAAATTCTGAGGGACTCGACATTGATGATGTTGATAGAGAGTAAATGACCTTAAAGTGGGTCCGTAATGTCCCAGGTATTCTCTGGGTAACTTTCCGACTATTGTCTTTCCCGACAGGGTTCGGTACTCGGCTAGCAAAAACCTGATGTTGTGCCTATGAAGAACTAAATCTTGTACGTCATATTCTCTATATCCGTTAAAAATAGCTCCAGACGGCAGTTTCTCTGACGGCTCAATTATTCGTTCTTCATCCACCACAAAATTGAGCTTTTTACTACCCTTGTCTGACCCTGGTCGTTTTCCACTCTTTTGGGGTTTTTTTTCCCCTTGATTGAGGGTGCTGGGTCGGATTTTTGGTTTCCCTTTTAGTTTCTTGGCTACTTTCAGTTCTTCATCAAGGCTGTTAACTTTTTCTTCGAGCTTGGCAATTTTCTCCTGCTGCTTTGAGATGATCTCTTGCTGCTCGGCGACTAGGTTCACTAACCAATTCACCAAGGGGGTTCGTTCTCCCTCTGGAATCTCTATCGGCAGGTGGCAAAGTTTCATTCTGCTATTAAAGCAGATACACAGTTTTTGAGCAACCCTATTGACCTTCTTCTGCGATCAGGCGGAGCCTGGCACTGCGTGATCGCCTCCAGGGGTTATTGAGCAGTTACGATTTATAGAACAATTTGGTAATTCAGAAATTTATAGCCCAAAAAGCTAATTTTTAGAGACAATTTATAATAATGAATGATGGTTGGGTATATCGAGATAAGGTAAATAAGTCTGGTGCAGGACAAACTGTTTTGCAATACTATACAAAAAGATATCGCCACTCTACAGAAACACAATGGCGAGAGAGAATAGAATCTAATCAAATATTACTTGACGGTAAAGCAACCACAGCAGATACTTTATTACAATTAGGACAAAAATTAGCTTACCATCGTTCCCCTTGGAAAGAGCCAGAAGTTCCCTTATGTTTTAAGATTATTCACGAAGATGCTGACTTGCTAATTATTAACAAACCTTCAGGATTACCCGTATTACCAGGAGGAGGTTTTCTTCAAAACACCCTTTTATACCAATTACAAAAACTAGCTCCTCAAAATACTCCGATACCCATTCATCGCTTAGGTAGAGGAACATCGGGTTTAATGCTATTAGCTCGCTCCCAAATAGCAAAATCAAATCTTAGCGAACAAATGAGAAATCATGCTATCAAAAAAGTCTATATAGCTACAGTACAGGGAATTATAGTAAAGGATGAGTTTATTATACGCGATCGCATTGGTAAAATACCCCATCCCATTCTAGGCTATATCTATGGCGCAACACCTACAGGGAAATATTCTCGTAGCGACTGTAAAGTAATCCAACGCAACCTGGATCGCACCATAGTCGAAGTAACTATTCTAACTGGTCGTCCCCATCAAATTCGGATACATTTAGCTGCTGTGGGTTATCCTTTGGTGAACGATCCTCTTTATGGTATAGGTGGAATACCCAAGATACCCAGATATCACGATAAAATATTTAAGGTTGACGGAAAGACACGGGGAAGCGGGGAAGCAGAGAAAGATAAAATAGTCACTCCTGGAGATTGTGGCTATTATCTCCATGCTTACCAGTTAGGTTTCAAGCATCCTATTAGTAAAAAGCAAGTCAGCTTTACTTGTGCCTCACCACTGTAAAATTAAACTTTAGTTGTATTATTAAAAATTAAGGTTGATACCTTTTAGCTAAAGATTTTGCTCAAATTACAGTTTCCTTCTTCTGTCAGTACAAGAAAATAATGGAAACGTGAGTGTATTTCGGTTGTAAATTCTGAGTGCAGGCTAGAGGAGTTAGGTGACAATCTCTCTCTATCTAGCCTATAAGTTCACGGGCGAGAAGGGATTCGAACCCCTGACACCGTAGTCCGTAGCCACGTGCTCTAGTCCACTGAGCTACACGCCCTTGCTTGTTTTATTGGTGGGTTGTTAAACTTGCCCAATAGAAAATCATGTTAGCACAAAATAATTTAATGACGCAAGAAAAAAAATCTCTTTCTCATCTCAACGCTCAAGGAGAAGCGCAAATGGTGGATGTTTCCGAAAAAGCAGTAACCCGTCGCCAAGCAATTGCAGAAGGTAAAATTGTGATGTCCTTAGCAACTTTAGAAGCCATTGAAGCAGGTAACGCAACCAAAGGAGATGTTATCGGTACAGCCAAAATAGCAGGTATTATGGCAGCCAAACAGACTGCTAACTTAATTCCCTTGTGTCATCCTTTGCCATTAAAAAAAGTTGAAGTCAATATCAAGAGCGATCGCAATTTACCAGGATACGTCATACAAGCGACAGTAACGATTAAAGCAGAAACAGGTGTTGAAATGGAAGCTTTAACAGCCGTTTCCGTATCCGCTTTAACTCTTTATGACATGGCAAAAGCTTTGGAAAAATCAATGTCAATTACAGATATTTGTTTGCTCAGTAAAACAGGAGGAAAATCAGGAACTTATTTTAACCAAGTCACTGAGTCACAGATTACTCCGCCTTCTAACGACGGAGACGGCACGTGACCGTTGGTCAGAATAACTAATCACCTATTTCCCATTACCTCGTAAAACTATATAATTAAAGCAATCACAACAGTAATAATCAGATTTCTATGCCTCCACGTTGGCCTCGCGAACCAGACCGCAAAGACCCAGAATACCGTCGTTTGGAAGATATTATTAACTTTGCTTTTCATGTCGCCCTATTTGCAGCCATTAACTCTGGGCTGTGGTTTGTCGATATAATTAAGGACGCTCATTGGTCATGGCGTTTGTGGTTTACGGGTGCATGGTTTGGTATTTTGATTTTACACTTTATTTATATAAAAGCGATCGCAGATTATTCATCAGCAGAAACCAATGGCTAGTACCGCAGAAATTGAAGCTTTAGCAGCCGAAATAGGCGAAAATATTTATCTGGATATTGCAAAATGGCATCTCTATCTTTCTGATGCTCATTTACACACCCCATTAGCAGAAAAACTTTATCCTCTAATCGAAGATGATGAAATTAGTGAAGCTGCTGTTAATAAAATTTTAGAGAGTACTACAGTGCAAATTGGCGGAGGTAAAAAAACTCTTCCTTTGACTGATTTTTTACCAATGCAATGTCAGGTTAATTTGATAGATTTACTTGAAGAATTTCAAAAGAATAAATAGCGAAATTTTCCAGAAAAGTTAAATAATCGCTCTCTTTAATTAACAGAGGTTGAAGCTTTTTTTATTGTGAGGTTTTCTCTTCTAACAAGGTGATGAGAATTTCTCATGAATCTTATTTTCTGGAATCCTCACTCATTGTATTATCTGGTATCTGGCTAACTATATTGAGAGTCTTGTTGGTGTTTCTGCTACAGCACAAATTACGACCGATGGCACCACTTCTAAAACTGTTACCTGCTTTATCATCAAATAATTGCCTTCCCCAAAAAAACGGCTCGCCTAATTCATCTCCTTAAATTGAGATGATTGATAATCCGATGAGCTAGTTGTTTAGGGACAACTGGCTTATTAACAAAATCATTAGCACCACTGGCAAATGCTTGATTAGAGATAGTTGAATCGGAATGTACGCTCAGAAACAAAATAGGAATTTTACACCAGTAATTATGAGTTCGCAAAACTTTACATAGTTCGATACCGCTTAGGTAAGGCATCTCAATGTCTAACACTAGCAAATCGGGTGCTACTGCTTGAAGCACATCCCAGAATTGTCGGGGATTATCCAGGGTAGTGAGTTTAAATCCCCAAGGTTCTAGTAGAACAGGTAATGCTTGCAATAGTTCTATGTCATCATCAACAACCATCACCTTTTTGCCAAGAGAAGAATGTTGCAGAGCTTTTTGACAAACAGTAATGGTTTGACTGGGACTGACTGGTTGGGCGAGATAAAATCGACCTCCATGTCGTGCTACTTGTAAACGAGCTTTAAAGAGATCGAGATCGGCAATCACTATAACTGGTATTGATGGGACCAATAAGTTAAATTCGGCAACTAAAGCTAAATATTCTTGTCGAGAGGATGGTATGGATGTATCCTCCGTAAAAGATATTTTGATTAAAACGGCATCTGGAAGTTGCTGATTGCTGGCTTGTTGTTCTGCTAACCACCTTCTAACTAATTGTGGATTGGGTAAAATTTTAGTATTGATACCCCGATCGACAGCTTCTTTAGTTAAATTTTCGACAAAATCACTGTCATCGTCAATTATTAGTAACAAAGGCTGATTTTCTGAGATTTTTTGCGATATTTGGCGATATAAATGCTGATTATTTTTTATTTCTTGGCTTAAGGATTGTAAGTTATGGGAAAGCTGTAACCATGTCGCTGTTTCTTGATGGGTATTACTTTGCAAAAGTTGTTCTAGTTTTCTGGCTAATTGAGAGCCTCGCTCAAACCCAAATAGTCCTAAATTTCCTGCCAGACTGTGAGCAGAGACAATAGCTGATACGCGATCGCTAACGCTGAGATTGCCTACTAACAAAGACTGTACTGCTTTTTCTAGAGTCAATAATTGTTGCTCGCTTTTTTGACGATATTTTTCCCAAGCGGAGGTGAGCATTGCTAAATGTTGAGATCGCTTATCTATTTGTGGCTCCAGAGCAACTGAGGTCTGAGTTTCTGTCAAATCAGGTTCTGGGTATTTTAAACAATAACCTTGTCCTCTAATGTTGGAGATTAAATCTTCTGGTAAGCCAGCTAGTGTTAATTTTTGACGCAAGTTTCGGAGATGGGAGCGAACTGTTGCTTCGGAAGGGTATTCTGCTGAAGACCATAAATTTTCAATAATTTCTTCAATACTTAAAACTACTGGACTATGACGGAGAAATAGCTCTAATAAGCTGTATTCTTTGGTCGAGAGAGATAAAGGCTGTTCTTGATAAGTAACAGTACAACTACAAGGATCTAGTTTTAAATCTCCCCAACCCAATATAGGTAAAAAATCAAAGTTTATACGACGTAATAATGCCCGTATGCGAGCAGCTAATTCTTCGATGTCAAAAGGCTTACAAATATAATCATCTGCCCCTGCATCTAAGCCCCTAATTTTGTTTTGGCTGCCATGACGGGAAGTAAGTAAGATAATTGGGATACTATAACCATTGGTACGAAAACGCTGACAAAGGCTAATACCGTCAAGTTTGGGTAACGACCAATCGAGAATTATTAAGTCGTAGGTATAAGTAGAACCATAAACCCAGCCCTGTTCACCATCTGTCACCACATCGATCGCATAATTCCATTCTGCTAAAGTTCTAGTAAGTATATCTACTAAAGTTTCGTCATCATCAACTAATAAGATTCTCATTATGAATTCACCGAGTCACCGAGTTAGGAGTAGTAAAGACGCAACGGGGCGATTCTCGGACTCGATTTATTTAGAGTCACAGCCCCTCAAATAAGAGGTCTTTACAGGAGTTAGGAGTTAAAAAGAGATAAGTGTTAATAACCGATTGCCAATCGCTAGTAACTAAATTACATTTCCCATCGTAGTATTTTGGCTATTTGACTGGCTAAGGTCATAGAATTAAAAGGTTTGGTAATTACATCAACTACTCCTAAACTTTGTAACTGGTCTTTTTCGGCAGCTTGGGTTTTAGCCGTGAGAAAAATCACAGGAATCGAGCGGGTTGTGGCATTAGCTTTCAAGTTAGATAAAGTAGAAATACCATCCATATCGGGCATCATTACATCCAGAAGAATAGCATCGGGTTGTTGCGCTTGTGCCAAGTCAATCCCTTCTAAACCCGAAGAAGCGATCGCTACTTGCCAGCCTGCTTCGATCTCAATTCCCAATTGCACTACTTCTTGAATTGTTTCTTCATCGTCAATTAGTAAAATTCGCTTGTTATTCATCACGATTTTTCTCCGACAGAATCCACTCCCCTATTCTGAATTTATGAGTTCAGGGAGAGTAAAATAAAATGTACTACCTTCTTTGAAGCAACTTTCTGCCCAAATTTGTCCCCCATGTCCTTCAACAATTTGACGACAAATAGCTAATCCTAAGCCAGTACCTCCTTTTTTTCGAGAATCAGAAGAATCAACTTGTTGAAACCTTTCAAAAATCGTCTCTATGCGATCGCTAGGAATGCCCTGTCCGCGATCTTTAACAGCAAAAGTGATTTGAGTAATAGTTGGCTGCTGAGGGGGGTTTTGCTGTTCTCTGGTGGCTGATAACCACACTGTAGTATTGCAGGGAGAAAACTTAATCGCATTACTGATCAGATTAGTCAGAGTTTGCACAATATAATCATGGTCAGCCCATACAGTCCAAGAAACTGGTTCAACTAAGAGCTTAATTTTTTGTTCTTGTGCCATAGCTTGCATGGTTTGAACGGCTTCAATCATTAAATCTGTGGCGTTGCAGGCTTTTTTATTCATTTTGACTTTGCCTGACTGGATACGCTGTAGATCGAGAACGTTATTGACTAACCTAACTAGCCGTTCTGTTTGTTCATCGGCAATTTGCAACATCCTTTGTCCTTTTGAAGAAAGACTGCCTAGCTTACGAGTGGCTAAGATTTTGAGGGAGCTATGAATAGAAGTTAGAGGAGTGCGTAATTCGTGACTAACTACGGAAATAAACTCGTCTTTCATCCTTTCAATGGCTTTGCGATCGCTGATATCGCTGGTCAAAGCAAAAAACCCTAAAACTATCTGGGAATCTGTATCATCTAGGTGGGGAATATAAGTAATACTCAGAGAATGAATGCACCCATCGAGGAGAATCAAATCTCGTTCATAACTAATTGTTTTTCCTGATAGTGCTATTTCGATATATTGCCGAATCTGTTGATATTCTTCTTCTCCATGAACCTCTAGAAGATGACAGTCATAAATCTCGGAAGGAGGTAGTCCTAACCAAGTTTGGTAAGCTTCGTTGTTAAAGCGATAATGTTGCTGCTTATCTACATAGGCAATGAGAACTGGTAGTCCATTGGCAATCAGACGCATTTGTTCTTCACTACGACGCAATGCAAATTCTGCTTTAGTGCGATCGCTAATCTCTTGTCTTAATTTGGCAGTGCGTTCGGTAACTAAGCCTTCTAAATTTTCTAGTAATTCTGCTTGGGATAAGGCAATACCAATTTGATCGGCTAATTGCTGCATTAATTCCAATTCAAATTCCGTCCACTGTCGGGGTGCTTGACATTGATGGGCAATCAGCAAACCCCACAGGCGATCGCCATCGATTTCAGTGGTGGATTTCAAATTTTGCAGGATTGGGACTACCAGCTTGGCTTTAACCCTCCATTCATCCATAAATTCAATCAAGCATTCTGCTAACCCTGCATGGGGATCGCGAACATTAGCGATCGCTATTACTCGACCCTTGGTATATAACTCGCGATAATCTTCGGGAAAAACTTCTTCGGGAAATTCCACACCGAGAATTGGATCGTAGTCTGGTAGTACAGCTTCTTTAATCGGCATCCCAGTACCGTCGGCAAACACTTGATAAATTAATACGCGATCTGCTTGTAAAATGCTTTGAACTTCAGTAACCGCCGTCCGCAGAATTTCTTCTAACTGTAATGATTGTCTGATTTTCAGGGTAACTTCAGCGAACAATTTGACCCGTTGGTGTTCTCTTTCTAATTTTTCGGCTGTTGCCCGTTCTAAATTACTAATGTCTCTTAAAACTAATAAATGATAATTGGGTAATAAATCGCGAACTCGGTTATATTCGATAGTCTTGCTGCTACCGTCAGTTTGTTGCCATTGAACTTCTGCTATTTTTTCATCTAAGGGAAAGTCAAACCAGTCTGAAATTAAATTACCGATCAGTTGATTTCTCGTCTCACCAAATAAGGCACAAGCAGCAGGATTGATTTCAACGATATGACTATCTTTATCAATAACAATAATCGCTTCATTTGAACGTTCAAATACAGCTTGGAAAAATAATTGTTGGTTGGGGAATTTGTGTACTCCCTCCATAATTAATTTAATTTATAACTATTTTTATTAACTAAGCTTAACTCAAATTAAAGTTTGTTAATTTAAGGTGTTACTAAAATTAATTCAAGGCGATCTGATTTAGGGACAATCAAACAACATTTGGGTCATATAGCGTTCGGTCCAAACTTGACCCAGAGACTTTTCTAAAACTCGTCGTGTCTTGTCATTTTGTTGTTGCTGAGAACAATAATAACGATGTCCTGCCAAGATTTCCGCTTGTTTTCCTGGAGAACCTACAGCAGATACAGTAATAGCAGTTTGACAATGTAAAGTTAAAAATTCTCGAACACGATTTAAAAATAAGATTTCTTCAGCGCGATCGCTCGGACGTACAAACAAACAAAACTCCGAGAAAATATGGCCCCATTCAGGCAAATTACGGGGTTGTGTAAAATCGATCTGAGGTAAATTAGCCAAAACTCGACGGTAAACATTCGGAAGTGAACGAGTGCGATTTACAGGAGACAAATCGACAATTGCTGCACCAATTCCCCCAGCACTACCCACCAAATCTACACCAAAGATCGGTAAATCGTAATTAGGGCGGGGAAACATTACACAGTGAAGAATATCTAGGCGATCGCCAATTTTGGCTAACTCCAGATGTATTTTGCGAAATTGAGGGGTTTGATAGCAGCGATTTTCGATAATTAATTTTTCTCCTTCTAAACTCCCCTCTACATAACCCAAATCTTCAGGTATTTGATAGGGAGATAAAGTCAGATATTGTTCCCAATGTTGTTCGAGGCAATTTGCTAACTGACAAATTAATGGATGTTGATTGTTTCTTAAGGAAGATGGAATAGTTACAAGCATTTTTACAGGATGAAGGATGAAGGATGAAGGATGAGGAATGATGAAAAACCTCCTTGTACTTCTGTGGTAGGAATATAAGTGGAGTCCTCAAGGGACGGAAAAGGTTTGTTAGCGATGGGAGACTGATGAAGTTTCTCATCCAAGGAATGCCCTAAAGGACTCGCGCTTCGCATACCAAGAGAGAGGATACAAGCGGAGTCCAAACCAGTACTTCGCCCTTTGTCCTTATCCCTCATCCTTTAATTGAATCAAGACTCAGAAGATTATTAATCAATCTTCAGAATTATCAGCATTTTCATTGGAGACATCGCTGGGCTTTTGAAAATTATCCAGAGATTGAATATTAACGATTGTTCCGCCCATTTTGCCAATACGCTGCATTTCCTCATTCATACGGTTATAAGGAACTCGCACGAAAACATTGCTACTACTGCGGAAAGGATAACTGTTGCCATCGTTGGCTTCGTTTTGTTTCAATCCTGCTACTTCGTAAACAAAAACTCGATTTTTAGAAGGCGAACTGGAACTACCTCCAACCAAAGAACTACCTAACATGATGTTTATTACCTCTTAAATTATTAGGGATTAAGGACTTGAGATTAGGGAATAGCAACTTTATTCCTCATCCTTTCTCTTTATGCCAAAGTCACACTAGCAACCTTACCGCCCATTTTGTTGATTCTTTGTAGCGTTGGTGTTAGCTGTTCGTAGGGAACTAATAACGCTCGACTCGCACGACGTACCCTGGGATAGCGAGCCAAACTCATCCCTGCTATTTCCACGCGATAGATGCGACCTTCTTTATTAGAATTTCTAAAGGCGCGTTCGGGTGTAACACCTCGGCTAGAATCTCGATAAGCCCAACCCGCAGTACCACCAGAAGGTGCAACTACTGCCGAAGCATTATTAGCTGCCAATTCTTGTGCCAGACGAGAGGGTTTACCAGCTATTTGAGCGCGATCGCTGTTAGCATAACCCCGATATAATTGGAACATACGGGGAAAGCCCACAGTTTTTTGCTGATTTTGAGTGGCAAAACCTCTGTAGTAAGGAACGATATTCTCGCTAAAGTTGGCTTCGTATTCCGCCGAGTCGATATAATCATCGATATCAGCTTCAAATCCTTTGTTTTGGTAGAGATCTAGATGATAAATCACTTCAGATTCATCATAGGGAGCACGCCCCAATAAATGCTTGAAATTTAATTCAATAACTCTGGTTTGGAAATTATCATATAAGAATTTTGTTTTATACAGTTCTGATTTAGCCACAGCCCGCACAAAATCTCGCACTGTAATCGAACCATTACACAATAAAGATTCTGTCGCTGTTAAACGCTCAGACTGCATAATGTAATCGTTGCCTAAAACTTGCCGATAAACAGCATTAATTACCGTCTTGGCATCATCTTGAGTCCAGTTAGGACGCAATTCTACAGGTTTAAAATCGCTAAAAGCAGAAACCCCCAAACGAGATGCTGCTGTTGTAATTGCCACTTACTATTCTCCTTAGTATCTATTACGGATAGTTATTTTTCTAAGCCTCAGTCATACTGAGAACTCGACCACCTTGCTTATTGATTTTTTGTAGGGTAGCGGATAGTCTTTCGTAGGGAACCACATATTCTTTAAGACTACGACGTATTTGAGGAGTGCGACTCACTGCGCGAGAAGTGACTCGTAGTCTATATAAATTACCCCTTTCGCTAGTAGTCGTACCAGATAAAGAACCTTTAGCCCCTGGACTACGAACGGGAGTTGCAATGTTACGAGCCAAATCGTAGGTCAGACGAGGGCTTCCCGTATTTCCTTGAGCGCGATCGCTATTAGCATAGCCCTGATAAAGTTGGAACATTCGCGTAAAACCGACGGTTTTCTGTCCCTTTTGAGTAGAAAAACCGCGATAGTAAGGAACGATATTTTCGCCAAAGTTTTGGCTGTATTCTTCAGAATCAATATAAGAATCAATATCCGTCTCAAAGCCTATATTTTGATAGAGATCGAGATGCTCCACAATTTCCGCTTCGTCATAAGGAGCGCGACCCAATAAATGCTTAAAATTTAACTCAATGGTGCGAGGATGGTAGTTGTTATAAAAGAATTTTGTTTTATAAAGTTCCGACTTGGCTACTGCTCGGACAAATTCACGAACGGAAATCAAACCATCTCCCAACAAAGATTCTGCACTGGTGAGACGTTCTGCGTTCATTAGGTGATCGTTGCCTAAAACTTGACGATACACAGATGCGATCGCAATTTGGGCATCTTCTTTACTCCAGTTAGGACGTAACTCCACCATATTTGTCTCGTCAAAAGCAGAGATTCCCAAGCGAGATGCTGCTGTAATTGCCACTGGTTATACTCCTAAATTTGCTGATTGTTTGGCTAAAAAAACTGCTCGGAATTGCAGCCAACCATTAAACAAAAAACAAAGCTCAATAGTCATCTGTAATTCCGAGCTACTAGAAGAAATCTAGCTGAGAGCGTTAATTGCGTACTCAATATAAGAATTAGCTTCCACAGCAGGATCGCCACTTAAACCGTGATTGGCTTTGATATATTTAAGGGCTTCAACATACCAGCTAGGAGACAATTCAAAAGTAGCGTTGATTTCCGCCACACCAGCAATTAAATAGTCATCCATAGGACCAGTGCCACCAGCTACTAAACAGTAGGTGACCATTCGTAGATAGTAGCCGATGTCGCGAGCGCATTTCGCTTTACCTTCAGGAGTAGAAGCGTAGTTAGGTCCCTGCATTTGAGTAGTGTAGGGAAACTTGGTGTAAACAGCTTGAGCAGCACCATTAACCAAACTATCTGCTTTACCAGTTAAGGCTTGAGCAGCTTCTAAACTGGCCGTTGCTTGACGAAAACGACCGAATGCAGTTTGAATCTCGCTACTGCTAAGAAAGCGACCTTGGGAGTCAGCAGCAGATATAGCCTCAGTAATGGGAGTTTTCATGGGTAAAGTACCTCTTGCAATAAATTTTTACGATGTTTTAGTGAGAAAAGGAGTCATCTGCTAGAAAAAACTAACCAACAGCACTAGCAGCACGGTCAAAATAGCTAGATAATTCTGACATTAAAGAACTGCAATCTCCTTGAGTGACACTAGTTCTGTCATTAGCAATAGCAATAGCAGCTTCTTTCATTTTGCTGACAGATTCAGAAACAGAGCCACCAGGAACGCCTAAAGCAACATAAGTTTCCCGTAAACCATTTAAGCAACGATCTTCGAGAACACTACCGTCGCCAGCAAATATAGCGTAAGTAACGTAGCGTAAAATGATTTCCATATCGCGCAAACAAGCAGCCATACGACGATTAGTGTAAGCATTACCCCCTGGTGCAATTAACTGGGGTTGTTCGGCAAACAACACACGAGCAGCATTAGCAACAATAGCTGATGAATTACCAGTAATGCGATTTACAACATCCATCCGTTTATTGCTTTCTGCTACCATGCTTTTGAGAGCATCAAACTGACTATTATTGAGGTAGACTCCTCTCGTATCAGCCTGGGAAATCACTCTTGTAAAGGCATCAAACATAATAATGTTTCTCCTGAATATTAAATGGCACAAATATCAACTGTCGAGAAAACTGAATCCTAACTTTCTGTCTTGGCTGAATATAAAGTTACCCAGAAAGCCCAATGCTTTGTTTTCTTGATTAATCTCAATAATCAGCACAAAAATTAGTAGGTTAGGATATTCAGTGGCTTTTGGACTAAGTTTATTCAATCAAAGTCTTTGTGCAATTTTTGTGCAATCATCTCCTGAAAACATGAAATTTTGTTTGTTTTTGTAACGATGACTTAATAAGGAGTTTCAAAAAAAGACAAATAAGCACAGCCAATCTTTAAAGGTTCAATTTTAGACATACTGCACCCATAAACCGAATAAGCCACGGTATTCGAGGTTTGAGTAGATGCGATTCGTTAATGTTAGAAACCCTTAGAAACCAGGAGTGTCTGGACATTCCCTGGATGATGGAGAGAAAACCAAGCTTGTATTGTTCAATCTCAACCCAGCTTTGACGCGAAGCTAATCCTTTATGGCTGCTCCACTTCCTTTCAGCGCAGATTGTGATGCTGATGATATCGAGTAGGGAAATTAACTTTATCAATGGGCAAAGAGAGGTAGTCCAGCACTCGCTAATACCTTAAGCACCTCTAATGGGAAAAAAATCGTTTAATTTCAGTCCAAAGTATTAGTATTGGTTAGAAACCAGCAGTCTAAATAGATGCTGGATTGTCAGTCATTATAATCAACTAGGTGAAATCATGAGTTTATTCAATCAAATATTAAACGCTCTGGATAACCCCGAACAAGAAGCTAGCACCAATCAACTCAACAATATTCTCGATACAGTACAACAATTAAGCGGAAACTATCAAACTCAACCTTCTTCTATAGAGTCCGCCATGTCTATTGTAGGTAACTTCACTCGTTCAGCACTTAAAGAACAAAGAAGTCAAGGAGGAGAAGCCCAAGTGCAGCAACTTGTTAACAGTTTTGCAGGAAATCAAGCCAGTTCTCAAGCCATAAACACCTTGTTTAAAAATTCTCAGCTTCAAGCAATGATTCAGCAAATTAGCAGTAGAACAGGTCTAAATGCTGAATCAATACAAAGAATGTTACCTGTTTTAGTGCCTTTAGTCTTAAATATGCTCAAAACTGGTAAAAATACCAGAACTGCTCAAACTGGAAATCCCGTGCTAAATAGCTTTCTCGATACCGATGGTGATGGTGATGTAGATGTGGCTGATGCGATGAGAATGGCTTCTCAATATCTTGGTAGAAACAAAAGGCGTTGGTGAATTAATTTTTGTTGAAGCCCCCAAATGCTGTACAAAATCCCCCTATTTTGTCGCTAAAAAACAGTATTAAAGTACTTGTTAAGGGGGAATTTTGGTAACATTGGTAAAAAACTATCGGCTCACAACCCTTACACTATGGAAGTCTGAGAGAGTGAGTGTCTATGTTTTCCTTCGGGGTATAAATGGGATAATAGCAAGCGGGATCGAGATAATCTGTGACTGGGAGAATGTTCCAACCAGTTACTCAGGTAGTTTAGATTTCAAATCATCAATACCTTAAAACAATATAAAACAATATAGTGGCTACATATCCTATTAGATGCTAAATTCACGAAGGAAGTTGAACAAAGCTGATTTATGAAACAACAAAGTCTCTTTATTTATACAGTCAATAAATATTTCAATAAATTATTATGAGTAGCCAAATTTCTCCTATGAGTATCGAAGAAAACCTATCCAATGAAGAATTATTTGTAGAAGAGTATTCCAGTCATCAAGAAGTTATTGAAACCGTAATCTCTAGTTTAGACCTTGATAAAACCGCTATGGTCAATCATGGAGAAGAAGGTAGCCTCTGGAAGTTTCAATACGGTAGTGTTGAGGTATTTGTGCAACTAACAGGGGAAACTGATGATGATTTGCTTACAGTTTGGGCAACAGTCTTAAAATTACCCGCAAAAGACGAACCAGGTTTAATGCGAAAATTATTAGAAATGAATTGGTCTGCTACATTTGAAACCTGCTTTAGCATTCAAGATAATATTGTGGTTGTATCTGCACAACGTTCTGTTGCTGATATGTATCCTGGTGAAGTTTCTCGTATTATTACCCTTGTGGCTAATATAGCCGATGATAACGACGAAATTTTACAAGAAGAGTTTTGTTAAACTTGTGGATTTTTAGTGAGGGCGTAAGGCTTGCGCCCTTGAAGCTGCTGCTGTCATACCAAGCTCTTAATTTTTGGCGACACATCAATAGAATTTATAGGGTAAAATAAAATCTGCTTTGCATCACAATTATCGATTTAATTGCCAATTTTTAGCTCATACCGTTGCTTTGAGGCTTAATCGCAATTCTTCTTATTCACTTCGTTTTCAGCAACTTGTTTCTAATTAAACCAAAGTCGTACAGAGTGTTTATGCTAGTATTACATTTGTAGAGGCTATGACAGTTCTTCCTTCTTAATTGGTTAACTAGAGTTGTCTTTTTCCTCTATTTACTTAGTTTTTCGATCGCTTCAGCCGATAACAGGCAATTATTGAGCCAAGCAACTATATTAGTTATGGAGGCTATGGCAATTCTTCCTTCTTCGTAACTATAACGATCTCACTAGAGTAGCCAATTTCCTCCACCGCTACAATTATGAGCATTTTAAATTCGATTTATCTCAGAAGAAAAAACAAGATCGTTTTAAATAGCAGCAACAGTGATTTAAAAGCTGTTGAACTAGCTACTATTCTCAAAAATATAGAATCACTCGGCTACACCTTTTCTCCAAAGTTGATTGAGTGTCTGGCTACTTTTTCCCTGCCAGAAGCAAGCTTATTTTATTCTCAGCTAGTAACGAATTTAAAACAAGCAATTGGCGCAAATGTTGAATACTCCCCCATGTACCCCAATTTCCCCACCCAAGTTATGGAAATGGCAGATGCCGAGTTGTATTTGAACGCCATAGTACATTATGTGGGTACTGTATTGGGTGTCAGAATTTTACCGCAGTATACAAAGCAAAATCGTCCTGTACTTGCAGATTCCTTTAAGCTCAAAATAATCGATTTAGGTACAGAAGCAGAATTACTAGAAATCTTCCGTAACTTATTAACGGCAAATACTTCTCTTGCTGATTCAGATAAAGATGATTTGACTAAGTTTGTTTCTAGCTTTCCCGATTTGGCAGCAGAAATGCTACCTGAAAAGTTTGGCTATAAAGAGAATTTGGCATTTGTGGCAGGGTTATTATTACGCCATCATCAAGAGGCTAAAAGATTATTATTTCCCTATTTTAAAACTGCTACTGATGTTTTGCGTTTGGCAACAGCATTGTCTGATGGGGATGTGAGTTTGTCAGCTAATACTATGTTTCGTAACTTTAGTCGCCCTGAAAGAAGATTATTACTGGGATTATTAGAGCAGTGTGACTCATTAGTGGAGGATATGCTGCGTTATCAAAAAAGATGGCTTCGTTTGGGTGAAAGAATACATCCTTTTGAATATAAGAAACGTTATCCCAAATGTTATCAAGCTTTCGATA
>NZ_LR213887.1 GCF_900659865.1 Hyella patelloides LEGE 07179 | reverse complement strand
ATTTATTAACAGTTTTTTGAGAGTTTCTGCCGATTCAGTTATCTCAATTTTTACTACTCCTGACATAGTTCGCGATCGCTTTTATCCCTTTCTCTTTAAGTGTAGTCTAAGTTTAGGAAATTGGTATAACTTATAGCCAAAGTATTTCATTATAAATTAAGGGATGTAACAAAATAAGATGCTACATCCCCATATCATTAACTGTTTAATTTGCCACAACTAATTTTGATCGTTGTCTGGTGGAGTCCCGTCCCATATTCGTCCCAAACTAAGCAGGACTTGTACCCATCGCATTGGGGTATAAAGGGAATAATCTCAAGCGGGATCTAGATAATTTGCGACTACTCTTCAGGCTCTACCCAACGTTCATCAGCTTTAATCAGGTTAATTAACTCTGATACACCATTTTCTTCTGGAACACGTTTAATCTCTTCTCTACCGCGATATAAAGCGATATAGCCAGGCTGTTTACCCACATAACCATAGTCGGCATCTGCCATTTCTCCTGGGCCATTAACAATACAACCCATAACAGCAATATCCAAGCCTGTAAGGTGGTTAGTAGCTTCGCGGACTTCGTGTAAAACATCTTCTAAGTTAAACAGAGTACGTCCACAGGAAGGACAAGCAACATACTCTACCATTGTTTTTCGTAAACCTAAAGCTTGCAAGATGCTGTAGCAAACAGGGATTTCTTTTTCAGGAGATTCTGTCAGAGAAACTCGAATGGTATCCCCAATACCATCAGCAAGCAAAGTACCAATACCTGCGGTAGATTTAATTCTGCCGTATTCCCCATCTCCTGCTTCGGTAACTCCCAAATGAAGGGGATAGTCCATATCCAATTCATCCATCCGTTTAACCATTAAGCGATAAGCAGCTAGCATAACAGGAACACGAGAAGCTTTGAGAGAAATCACAATGTTACGAAAATCAAGAGACTCACAAATATGGATAAACTCCAAAGCAGACTCGACCATCCCTTCAGGAGTATCACCGTAAGTAAAGAGCATTCTTTCGGCTAAAGAACCATGATTAACGCCGATACGCATTGCTTTACCCTGATCTCGTAAAGAGATTACTAAAGGTTCTAGGGTTTCGCGTATTTTCGCTCCAATATCTTCAAATTCGGACTCTGTATATTCAGTGCGATCACTTTTCGGCTTTTCAAACACATACAACCCTGGATTAATTCTGACTTTATCAACGTGTTTCGCTACTTCCAGGGCTATTTTCATCCCATTATGGTGAACATCCGCGACTAAAGGCACTGGTTGATAAGTTGTAGCTAGTTTTGCTTTAATTTCTGCTAAAGCTTTAGCATGAGCCATACTAGGTACTGTTACCCGCACGATTTCACAACCTACTTCGTGCAAGCGACGAATTGCTGCGACTGAACCCTCAATATCCAGAGTATCTTCATTAATCATAGACTGGACAACCACAGGGTATCCTCCGCCAATGGTAACATCGCCTACTTTTACTGGACGGGTTTTTCGCCTATGAATAGTAGTGTCAAAAGCTGGTTTAGCATTTACTTGAGGATTATCCAGAGTTTGCATAACTTTTTTGCTATATTTTGAAATTGCGAATTAATTTCTTTATTGTCTCAAATTGAGGTTAAGTTTTGCTTATTTATTCGCTCTCTGGAGTATTTTCTATCTTTGGAGTCTCGCTAGAAGCTCCATTTTCTTCTTCTGGAGTATTTTCTACCTCTGGAGTCTCGCTAGGAGCTTCATTTTCTTCTTCTGGGGTATTTTCTGCCTCTGGAGTCTCGCTAGAAGCTCCATTTTCTGCCTCTTGAACTTCTCTAACTTCTACTAAAGAACAACGATTTAAAATAGATTTGATGATATTTTGTTGTTCCTCAGAAGCAGCAAACCACCAAGGAAGATGACCCTGGGGAGCAGTTTTCGGATCGAAAGTTAGTTGTTCGTAGAGTAAATAACCACCACTATTGCTAATATCTCCCTCTTTCCAACCTATTTCTGTCGCAAAGATACGCCAAGAATCAGGAGAAAAATCATTATTCTCCTGATTATTTTGCCAAATATTTTGTTGAGCAGCAAAACCAAACTTATTATTACTATATTGCTGCCATAGACTATCTATAGTGCTAATATCCTGGCACGCATAATCAGCGATCGCATTTATCGTAATAAAAGAACGATTATTCTGTCTTTTGGCTGTTTCTATAATACGAGTAATCAATTGTTGAGTTTGCCGATCTGCTTGTTCCCATTCTTTCTTAGCGAGGGATTCTTTAAGGTTTGTATAGTTAATACCCGTGATGCGAGATAGCAGTTCGGGGTTTTTCTGTGGTACCAATGGTGGTCGTGAAACCGATGGTTTTTTGGTGGGATTGTTTGAAGGAGCAGTTAAGGTAGGGACAGAAACGATATTAGGTGAATCGTTCTGCTCTTCATTGTTTGATGGAGATGGTGAGTTGAGTGGGGTATTATTACCTAGGGTTGAATCAGTACTCTCAGAATTAGCAGTAGGTTCTTTTTGATCCGAAGATTCCGTTTCACTAGAGGATTCTGTCTCATCAGGGGTATTTTCTGGAGGCGTTTCGGCTGCAACCGATCGATCTGGGGTTGTGTTGTCTATTGTTGCTGGAGGGTTAGAAGAATTTTCTGGTGATGCAGTGGCAGATGTTTCTTCATCACCACCTTGATTCGGTTGACTATTATTTTGATTAGAAGATGAGGCTATCTGAGAAATGGATGCTTGATAAAGAGCGATGGGAATTGCATAGTTAGAAGTACCACCAGTAATCGCATGAACGTTAGTTTCTCCATGAATCCCAATTAGCAAACCTTGACTATCAAGAACTGGCCCTCCGCTCATTCCAGGAAAGGCTTCGCCATTATAAATTAGAGAATAGCCCTTATCAGTAGATTCTGGCAAAATACCTACTAAATTAGCTGGGAAAAAACGATAGTGGCGATTGTCTTCTGTGCGTAATTGCCCTGGATAACCAGCGAAATAGACATTTTGACCTTCTACTAAACTGCTCGAATTTCCTACTCTTGCCAATTGGTAGTTTTGTGTGCGCTCGAATTGCAAAATCGCTAAATCTAAATTGGGTAATTCTCGAACAGTATCGTAATTAACAGGATACTCTTTTCCATCAATGGTTTTAATTGAATATTCTCCAGATTGTTTAACTACGTGCCAGTTTGTCAGCACTGTGTAGGTAGTTTCCGATTCATCAATAATTACCCCAGTACCAATACCTGCGCCATCAATCCGTACAGTGAACTGTTTGGCTTTTGAACTAATTTCTTGGGGAGCCAAATTTTGAACTAGCTCAATTTTTTTAGCATTCAGTATGGGTGTTGCTAAAGTGGTTGTCACACCCAATAAGTATAGTGGTATAGCAAGAGCAATACTGACTTTTAAGCTAGTGTTTTCCAGAAGTTTGATACTTTTCTTCAACAGTGTAATTGGAAATAATAAAAGATAACGAGGTTTTCTCGCGCTCGAAAGTAACTGAAGAGATAAAAAATCTATTGTCATAAATAAAAAACTCCAAACCCTTATTTCCCAGATACCTTAGCAGAATTAAATTCTTTAGCTATCGATAAAAACAGATGTTATCCAATATCCCCGTAAAATTAATCACACATCAGTTTATTGGTGTTAAATTTTTTTTGTCTCTTTTTGCACGAGTTCTCTGTCTTAATACTTTAAACTTATGTTTAATGTGGATTAAGTTTTAAGACCCCTGTAATTTCGTTAATAATCTCCAAGTTACCATTTTAGGAGAATCTTGAAAACCTTACAGTTATAGAGAGCTTTTTAAATTTACATAAGGCGTAATGAGAGTTTTAACACTGCTGCTTTGCCTGTCAATTTATCAGGCGTACAATCAATCGTTAAAGTTTTTTCCTGTCTCTTGTCAAACCATTGGTTAAAAGTTGACAGACTCCTTAATTACTAAAATCACCGAGTCATCAAATCATAAAGGAATGAGAGTAAAATCTAGATAAATTTGAAAACGTGTCTTTTGGGGCTTTCCCAAAAGCTTGAATTAACTGTGCTTTGTTTCTCAGTTCGCGATTTCCGAGGAAACCTCGAAAGTTTGAGTCGGACGTAAATAAAAAATCAAAATATAATTCAATTGTTGAATCCTCTTACTCTGGAAAGAGGTGAAATTTATGTAATCACAACTTCAAACTTCTGACTTCATGACATATCACTACCAATTACTGACAAGACTTATCAGAAATTTTTTCGGCTTCTATCTCAACAAAAGAACTGTTCTCTTTAGGTATTGTAGAAAAAATAAAGTCGTTTTGGGATAACTCCAGAGAATTTTCATCCGAAGAATTGATAGTAAAGTTAGCTTGTGAGGCGAGAGCCAGAGCTTTTTCTACAGGAATTGCCAAACTAGAGCGAGTAATAAGTTTTTGGAGTGGTTCACAGGGTTGAGAATTATCTTCATAGAAATCGGGAGCTTCCCACAAGGGATAGGCTTGTTTCCCATTGACACCCACTAACTTTCCTTGTTGATTGAGTAAAGGCCCTCCACTCATACCTCTTTGAATATTATTAGTATAGGCAATTTGATAGCCTTCTTGAAGAGGTTTATCTAAGACAGTTGCAACTTGTCCTGTGGTAAATGTCAAGCCCAATGCAGTCGGAGTTTTAGTGAGTTGTTCTGTTCCACTCATCGGAAAACCCGCAGCAAAAATTAATTCTCCTTCTTGAAGTTGAGAATAATCACCAGTCTTAGCAGTTTTGTACTGATCGCGATCGCTTTTAAAAGAGAGCAATGCCAAATCGTCTTGAGAAGAGTTTTCTGGGGTTAGAACTTCACTCTGATAAATTTTCCCGTTAGGAGTTTGAATTCTAAAGGGAGCTTTTCCTGCTCTCAGGACGTGCTGATTAGTCAATACCACATACTCTCGATCTTGATTGTGGAGTATGACCCCTGAACCGAGAAAGTTTTCTCCATAAATCCTGACAGTAATGTTAGCAGCAATCTGGTTAACTTTTGCTTCCACCAACTCAGAAGGAATGGAGGCTAAAGTTTTGGGTTGCCATTGTGGAACATCTCCTGAAAGAATCAAAGAGCCAATAAACGGACAAACGATAACCTTGACTAAACAAAGAGATAAAGTTCTTTGTTTTTTTTTCGAGAGAGGTTTTCTAGTTGTTTTGTGTGAGGGTGAGAACCATTTCATTAAGCAATCTATAGCGAGTCTGTGATTCTTAAGTGCTTGGACAAGAGTTTAACAACCAAAAAAGTTGTTAGTAGTTTTATCCATCTATTTGCTTAAAATATAGCAATTCTCGATCAAACAGAGCAAGCCTTCGTAAAGGCTTAATAATAGACAATTAATAGTTAAAAATTACTGACTAAGTTTAAATTTGTACCTAATCAATTCGAGAGACGCTATGGGATCGATATTTCCAAAAATCCTATTTTTCTACGGGGACTTTTTCGAGAAATTTATCCATCTCCACATAAAATTCGCCGTCAGCATAGAATCCCGAATCATTTTCGCTCAGAAGAATGGTTTGACCACTAACGCTGCGACGAAAGTCTAACATACGAATTAGAACTGCTTCTTGGTCTGTGCCAGGTTTCAAAGTAATCAACACATTTTGATCGGGACAAGTACCGCCTCTGGATTCAGCAACGCAAATCACTGGTAATCTGTTAACTGTTCCTGTGCGAATATACTTAAGAGTTCCTGCGTCTAAAAATTTTTGGAATCTTCCAGAAATTTCCACACAACGATTTTGGGGATTCCATTCGTCAGAAAGACTTTCAACCCAATTAACCAGCTTTACTTGCCCTCTAGGGGTGTTAACAAAAGTATTCCAACTTCCGTTGAGTTGAGCGCAATAGTAAGTATTATTCAAATTTGCTTCGCTGGAGGGGTTTGTCGCAACAGCACTAATAGCACTACCCAACGCCAAACTTAACCCAACAGCTATTTCTGTTAATAAACTTTTTTTCATAGTAAACTCCAAAAATTTACTTAACCAATAGAAAAGCCGTCCCGTAAATTTACAGAACACATCAATTCTATCTAAAGTTACTATCTCAAGGGGTCTTTTAATTAAGAGATTTATTTAAAGATTTGGTAAAGATGGACTATACAATTTTGTATAGTCCATCTTAAAAGTCATGGTAATTTGGGACTATTTGGTCAGTAATTTAAAACATTTCGTAGCTATCGTCATCTAAGCCCAATTCGGTATCTAACTGTGCCAATTCTTGACCATTAACGAATAAGCGTCCTGATGCTTCTTCATATTTAACATTTCCATCATCACTTGAGCCCCTAACAAAATTGTCATTGTTCCCCAGGTCTAATTCACTAATGATCTCGTCATCTGAGAAAAATTCGAGAGTCAAAGCCTCTTCCCCAGAAGCGGATGCAGGAGCGTCGCCACTTTCTGCTAAGTCGATGCCTGCTTCCTCAGCTAAGGGAGTGCTTTCTAAACTTAGGCTATTTACTCCTTCACTTTTACTACTTATAAAATCGAAGCTATTGGCGGTTTCCATTAATTTGTCAGTGTTGCCATTAGCTATTGATTCACTACTTTCTGGATATCTAATGATATTTTCTGAGTTATCCAGACCAACAATATCAAATCCAGCTATAACATTGGTAGTGGACGAAGCTTCTGCAAAATCAATAATATGAGACATATTTTATAGTTCCTTAGCTCTTAATTCCTTTGTCAAATACAGTGGTGTGTTCAGATACGTCTCGAATTAAAATTTACACTGTAAGAAATTACTACGTAGTTTCATTTTTGTAGTTAACAGCATTCACCAGATCGATGTTACTACCGAATAAGTTTTATGCAAATACACTTAATAGATTACAACAACTAACTATATTTGTAAGTACTTTTACTTAAATTAAATATAAAGTATATATTTAGTTTGTATTTTCTTCGTATTTTTGACTGATTTGCCAGCAAGCTTACTGTATGTAGAAAAGAAAAAGAGTACAGTGCTTTACAAAAGCTGATACTAGGGCAGAGCTTTGTTCAAAAAAGCAGACGCAATTAATCTAAAGTTGAAGCAAAAACCAGAGTAAAGAGTTAATCAATCAAGATTTTGATTGACTTGAAAAGGAAGGAAAAAAAATAAAGCTGACTTTAATACACAAAAAAATAGTTAAATAACTTACGCGAACAGGATTTAGTATCACCTATTTGAGTAAGCACGATTTTACTGACAAAGTGAAGGGAATACTTTCGGATCGCACCTGTAAGGAGTTTACTTTGCGTTCTTGCCACTATAGCAGCACGTTCATGAGTTAGGACATTCATTAATTGACCTCTTGCTCCGCCTTTTCAAGGCGGAGTCCCGTCAAGCAGGATCGAGATAATCTCTGACTTCTTGGTATTGTTCTACCTAATTGATGAATACTATTGCTCGGCAATAATCAAAAAGTTACGGGGAGCGATCGCTATTTCTAAGCGATTGTCTTGCCAAGATACATTGCCGTTTCCAGATACTAATGATTGTGGTTTTTCTGGCAAATTTGACACTGAAAAAGCAACCTTTGCTGAAGAATCCGAGGTGTTAATAGCAATAATAATTGCTTGATTATCCAAGATTCTGGCAAAGCTATAGACGTTATCTTGAGCGTAGAGAATTTCGTATTTTCCTGTGCGTAAAGCGGGATATTGATGACGCAGATTAATCAAGGTTTGATGATGTTTTAGAGTATCGAAGTTCCAATCTGTTTCTGGGGGGAAACCACGACGACAATCGGGGTCTTTACCTCCTGTTAAACCAACTTCATCACCATAGTATATGCAGGGTGCGCCAGGAAAAGTTAGAAGTAAAGTAGTGGCTAAATGAACGCTCCGACGATCGCCTCCTGCTGAACTCAGTAAACGAGAGGTGTCATGACTATTTAAGAGGTTAAGTTGGGTTAGTTGAATTTCCCAAGGATATAAATTAAGCAATTTTTGTATTTGCTCGCTGTATTGTTGAGCATCAATAGCAGGATAAGGTTCATAGTGATATTGAGCATATTCGGACAAAAAGCGATCGCCAGCAGTTAAGGCAATAGTTGGTTCGGCAAAACGATAGTTCATTACCCCATCAAATTGTTTTCCGTCTAGCCATTGACTCGCATCACTCCAAATTTCTCCCACAATATAGACTTCGGGATTAATTGCTTTGACGCGATCGCGAAATTCTTGCCAAAATCCAGGGGTAGTTACTTCATTGGGAACATCTAAACGCCAGCCATCAATACCTTTTGATAGCCAATACTCGGCTACTTGCATGATATATTCTTTTACCTGGGGATTATCGTGGTTAAACTGGGGTAGAGCGCGATTACCGACCCAAGAAATGTAATTAGCTGGTTTTGCGCCATCGTAAGCCGAGAGTGGCCATTTTTCTACTCTAAACCAATCTAACCAGGGAGACTTAGCACCATTTTCTAAAATATCGTTGAAGAAAAAGAATCCTCGACTAGCATGATTAAATACTCCATCTAACACTACTTTGATCTTGCGATAGTGAGCAGCTTTAATCAGAGCATCGAAAGCAACATTTCCTCCCAACATGGGATCGACTTGATAGTAGTCGTGGGTGTGATAGCGATGGTTAGAAGCGGATTGAAAGATCGGAGTCAAGTAAATAGCGTCAATTCCTAAATCTTGGAGATAGTCTAGGCGATCGATTACTCCCCATAAGTCTCCACCTTTATAACCTTCGTAGGTGGGCTTGCTGTCCCAAGGCTCTAATCGAGAAGATTGCCATAATCCAGCTTGAGGATTTTGGCTTTTCGCAAAGCGGTCGGGAAATATTTGATAGAATACGGCGTTTTTGACCCAATCTGGCGTTTTTATAGACATTTATCAGTTATTAGTTATCAGTTATCAGTTATCAAAAACTAGCAATCAACTTTTCCTCAATCAACAATCATTTCCGAAAACAAGGCTGAATTGATTCTCCTGTATTTGCGTTAAACAGATGTATCTTGTCTGGGTTAATTTTTAAAGGAAGATTTTCCCCTGGATGAATAAGGCGATCGCTAAATATACTAATAGTTAATGGGGTTTGAGTATCTAAACTACTATAAATATAGGTTTCATTTCCCAAAGCTTCTACGGAATCTACAGTAACAGAGAAATCGCGAGTTTCTGCATCGGTAATGGTGAAATGTTGAGGACGAATACCTAATACCAGAGAACGAGTATTACTGTCACGCAACAATTGTGACCAATCAATGGGTAGAGTTAACTTAAATTGAGGATGCTGTAAAGTAGAGTTGCCGACCCAATCTACAGATAACAAGTTCATAGGTGGCGAACCAATAAAACCAGCAACAAAGAGATTTGCAGGGTGATTATAAACTTCTAACGGTTTGGCTACTTGTTGAATTTGTCCTTGATTCATCACCGCAATGCGATCGCCCATTGTCATAGCCTCTGTTTGATCGTGGGTGACATAGATAGTAGTGATGTCTAGTTGTTTCTGTAATTGCACGATTTGTCCGCGAGTTTCGGTGCGTAGTTTAGCATCGAGATTGGATAACGGTTCATCCATTAAAAATACTTGGGGGTTTCTAGCGATCGCTCTTCCTAAAGCCACCCGTTGTTTTTGTCCTCCAGATAGTTCTTTAGGCAGTCTAGAGAGTAAGGGTTCGATTTGTAACAGTCTCGCGACAGATTTTACTTGCTTACTAATTTCTTTTTCCTTTGAGGAGACATAACGTATATTCCTGGGTAAGTTACGAGTCATTCCCACCAGGGTGTTTTCGATCGAGGAAGATTTTTGCTTTGTGGTTGAGGATTGTTGGCTGCGTCTCAAACCAAAGGCAATATTGTTATAAACATCTAAATGGGGATAAAGAGCATAATTTTGAAATACCATGGCGATGTCTCTGGCTTTTGGTGGTAGAGATTGCACTGAGCGATCGCCAATATAAATATTACCCCCTGTTAAAGTTTCTAATCCTGCTAGAAGACGCAACAGAGTACTTTTACCACAACCCGATTGTCCCACCAATACCATAAATTCACCATCTTCAACCGTAAGATTGATATTGCGTAAGACATTTACCGAATTTTGATTAGGCTGAGACTTGATTGCTTTACTTCCATCTGAAGTGGTATTTTGCTCCGTTTTTCGACGAGGAAAACTTTTATAGACGTTTTCAAAAATAACTTGCGCCACAAGAAAACCCCACCAATTAGATACAGCTAGATTAATATTAATAGCAGATTAGCTAATTTACAGAAAATCACTATTACTTATTTCATACAGGTCGTTTTGTGCTTGTGTAGGCTATGCTTTGTGCCAAACTCCGCTACCTATTGCGGATGAAAATCCGCAGGATACGCTCGTCAATGGATAAAATTTCTTATAGAGGTATGTTTTTTTAGTTAGATTGACAGCCCTCACGAGATACCGAACCAGTAGAACTTCCTGTATAGTTTCCAGTTCTCATAATACCTATACCCAAAGAAATTACAAAACACTTTTGACGATTTGTCATTGTGGAAGAGATGACAATTGTGCCACTTTTAGTGGTTGAACCTTTATGAGAAAAAGAAATATTGGGGGGTGTTCCTGAAAGGTTAGTCCTAATGACTATATTCTCATTTATTTGGCGATCGCTAAATAAACAATTACTCGGATTTCCTGTAAGTTGGTTGTTTGTGGTATCTATATTGATACGACATAAACGTCCTTGACGGATAGCTTGTCTTTGAGCTTCTTTAATTGCACCATGTAATTTATCTAAGGCTGCATTTACTTGGTTTTGTCTCCAAAAACCCAAAATATTTGGTGTAGCAGTAGCCATTAAAATGCTAATAATGACAACTACAGTTAGCATCTCTATCAGGCTAGAACCAGATTCTTTATGGCGCGGAATATCGTCAAAATGACTCATCGGTAAGATAATTACTCCATTACGTTACCAAAATGGCAACTTTATCCTTGAATGGCAATTCCGAAACCATGAATAGAGCTTACTAAAAAAAGCTAAAACATCCATATCTCAATGCTTTTAAGTTTTTTAAGGGTAGATAAAATGCTAGAAAAATGACGCTCGTTGTTCATTTAGACCCATGCGCAAGCACAAATTAACAACTACAATTAATAACCCGAAACTCGAAACTCGCTAATCACTACTTAAAAATTTCCTCATTCTTCATTCCTTGTTCCTTGACTAAAATCCCCTAGTACAGAAAATTTGCTGTTATCATAGCCCGTATTATTCGGAACAATAACTAAACCACAACGTCATGTGGTATTAAAGGAGGGTTGAGGGTGACAAAAATAAATTTAGGTGGTAGACCACTTCATTTTATTGGAATTGGTGGCATTGGGATGTCTGCGCTGGCTCATATTGTGGCGCAACGAAAGTTACCATTATCGGGTTCAGATGTTCACTCTAGTCATATTACAGAACGTTTAGAATCTTTAGGGGCGAAAATTTTTGCTCGCCAAGAAGCTAAAAATTTAGAAATTATTACTAATAAGCAACCTTTAACATCACTACTAAAAGTTTCTGCTATAGGAACAAGTGAAGAGACTGTAACCGTACTGGATGGATCGGTCGAGGAAGATACATCCTGCTTACCACAAGTTATTTGCTCTACTGCGATCGCAAAATCCAACCCCGAATACCAAGCAGCTTTAAGGTTAGGTTGCCCTATTTTTCATCGTTCTGATGTCTTGGCAGCTTTGATCGACGAGTATTACAGTATTGCAGTTTCAGGTACTCATGGCAAAACAACTACCAGTAGTTTAATTTCTTATTTACTATTAAAAGCAGATTTAGACCCTACGATTATTGTGGGAGGAGAAGTAGATGCTTGGCAAGGCAATGCGAGGGCTGGTAACGGAGAATATTTAGTCGCCGAAGCCGACGAGTCTGATGGCTCTCTAGTTAAACATTCGCCTAAAATCGGGATTATTACTAACATTGAGTTAGATCATCCAGATCGCTATCAATCTTTGGATGAGGTGATTGAGATTTTTCAAACCTTTGCTGAGCAATGTGAAACAGTAATCGGTTGTTTGGATGATGAGGTAGTACGCGAAAATATCACAAGTGATGTTAGCTATAGCCTCAACAGTGATAGTAATGCCGATTATATCGCGCGTAACATTAACTATCATGCCCAAGGCTCTGAAGCCCAAATCTGGGAGAGAGGGCAACTTTTAGGTACTCTCAAATTGCAACTTTTGGGTCATCATAACCTGAGTAATGCTTTATCTGCGATCGCTACAGGACGTAAAATTGGTTTAGAGTTTCTGGTAATTGCCGATGCTCTAGCTAGTTTTTCAGGAACAAAAAGACGCTTTGAATTCAAAGGAGAAGCCAATAACATCAAGTTTATTGACGACTATGCCCATCATCCCCGTGAAATTGAGGTAACATTGGCAGCAGCCCAACTAAGAGTTCAAGATAATAGCAAAAAAAGAGTTATTGCTGTCTTTCAACCCCATCGTTACAGTCGCACCTCCGCGTTTATGACAGAATTTGCAGTTTCTTTTAAAGATGCTGATGTGGTAATTATTACTGATATTTACAGTGCGGGAGAAACGAACCTTAACAATATTAGTGGGCAACAATTAGCCAAACGAATTGCCGTAAATCATTCTCAAGCTTATTATCATTCTGAGTTGAAATCTCTACCTCAATTTTTACAGTCGAAAGTCTTACAGCCAGGAGATTTAGTAATGTTTCTGGGTGCAGGAAATCTTAATCAATATATCTCTAAAACGATCGATCTGTACCAGAGTTAATCAAGTCAGAGATTACTCCGCCGTACAAGCGGTGCGCGGGGATGGGGGACTTCAACAGACCGCAATCAACTGTGGTCAGCCAAACATCAAACCAGAAAAGTCCCCCCTATCCACCCCTGGCGAGGTTGCCTCGCGACATGAGAACGCCCTAAAGGACTCGCTTCCCTAAAGGACTCGCTACGCATCGCGCGACCGAAGGAAGTCCTTTAGGGCATCGCGCACTCCCGTCACGACGAAGCCTGCTCTGATCGTTGGTCAAGCTCCACTAACCACAAGGCTATGGCACTTACCTTAACTCAAAAAAACATGAATATTTCGAGAAGTATCAATTTTAATCGGGAAAAAAACTATATACAAATTAAACACAATCGGTTAGATTATCGTTGACCACTTCAAGAGATTCGGCTTATTACAGTCTCTATAACTAACACAGCAGCTAATAAAACAAGTTACTAAATAAAAATACTCAATATCCTGTTGGAAAATTCTGTTATTTCTCGTGGCATAATACCTCGATCTCTAATAAACCATGACAATTAAAATAAATCAGCTTATTCAATCGCAAATTTCTTTAGCCAACTATACTTCTTATCGTGTTGGCGGTAACGCTCAATGGTATGCTGCACCAAAAAACTGGGAGCAGTTAGAAGCCTGTTTTGATTGGTATCAAGCCCAAGATGTACCTCTAACTCTGTTGGGTGCAGGTTCAAACTTACTAATAAGCGATCGCGGAATTTCTGGGCTAACTATTTGCACTCGTCATTTTCGTAATTACCAATTTGAATCAGATAACGGCTTATTAATCGCCGATGCAGGAGAACCCATTGCTAAATTGGCTTGGAAAGCAGCCAAAAGAGGTTTCAAAGGATTAGAGTGGGCTGTGGGTATTCCTGGGACAATAGGGGGTGCAGTGGTGATGAATGCAGGAGCGCATCAACAATCACTGTCAGATATTTTAGTTAGTGCCACAGTGTTATCTACTGACGGCACAATCGAAGTGTTAACACCAGAAGATTTAGAATTTAGTTACCGCACTTCTAACTTGCAAGGGAGTAACAAATTTGTGGTAAGAGCTACCCTTAAGTTACAGCCAGGATTTTCTAAACAAGAAATTATGGAATTGGCTAGCAATAATTGGACACAGCGCAAAACCACTCAGCCTTACCATTTGCCCAGTTGTGGTAGTGTCTTTCGTAATCCCTATCCCCAAGCAGCAGGATGGCTGATCGAACAGCTAGGCTTAAAAGGACATAAAATCGGTGATGCTCAAATTGCCCAACGCCACGCCAACTTTATCTTAAATTGTGGTGCTGCTCAAGCTAGCGATATTTTCCAATTAATTCGCTATATTCAAGAAAAAGTAGAATATCATTGGTCAGTATCTTTAGAGCCAGAGGTTAAACTGGTAGGAGAGTTTTAAATCATTTATCATTTATCAATTTAGTGATATTTACTGGATAAATGTTTGATTCAAGAGACTAAATACTCCTAGAGGTTTTTAACTTCTATCTCTGATTTTATAAATCAATACACTCACTATAATCAAAGTCATTAAATAGATATGCCTAATCCCTTTGGAAAAATGAAAGACCTTGCTAACGCTTTTCAGCAAGCACAAAAAGTTCAGCAAGGAGCGCAAGAACTACAACTAGAATTAGAACAATTAGAAATTGAAGGAACTAGCGGTGGTGGCTTAGTTACAGTTGTTATGAGTGGCAATCAAGAGCCTCGCCGTGTGGAGATTTCATCTGATGCTTTATCTCAAGGTGCAGAAGCTCTTTCGGCAATGGTTACAGAAGCGATGCAAGAAGCTTACACCAAATCTACTGATAATATGCGCGATCGCATGGAAGAATTGACCAGTGGTCTAAATCTTCCTGGTCTTTAATTTTGTTTAATCTTTAAAAGCATTGTTAGGGTGGGTAACGCTAACATTCCGCCCTACTTTGTATTAGTCATTAGTGATTTGTTTTTGCTCACTCTACTAATAACCAGGCAAATAACTATTAAAATTAATTAAACACCACAGTTCGATTATCGTAGCTTAAAACACGGTTTTCCAAATGTAAACGTACCGCATGAGACAACACTAATCTTTCTAGATCTTTTCCTTTACGAATAAAATCAGCAATCGTGTCGCGGTGGCTGACATGAACTACTTGTTGCTCGATAATTGGTCCTTCATCTAAAACTTCTGTGACATAATGAGCCGTTGCACCAATGATTTTCACTCCCCTAGCGTGAGCGCGATGGTAAGGTTTCGCCCCAGGAAATGCAGGTAAAAAAGAATGATGAATATTAATAATATTGGGAAAATTGGCTATTAAATTGGGACTTAAGATTTGCATATATTTAGCTAAAATAACCAATTTAATATCATACTTGCTCAATAATTCTAATTCTAATTCTTCTTGTTCTACTTTATTTTCTTTGGTAATCGGAACGTGATAAAAATCAATTTGAAACCGCTCTGCGATCGCTTTTAAAGAAGTATGGTTACTAATAATCAAAGGAATTTCCGCATTTAATTCTCCAGCTTGCCATCGCCACAGTAAATCCAGCAAGCAATGATCTTGTTTTGTGACCCAAATTGCCATACGGGGTATTGTATCCGAAAAATGAAGTTGCCATTTTGCCTCCAGAGGCTTGGCAATTGCCCCAAAAGCAGTAGCGATCGCTTCACGGGGTAAATTAAAGCCTTCTAACTGCCATTCTAAGCGATTAAGAAATAAACCTGTGCTAAAGTCAGTATGTTGATCGGCATGAATAATATTACCGCCGTTAGCATAGATAAAATTAGCAAACTTAGCCACTAGTCCTGGACTATCAGCACAAGAAATTAGTAAAGTTGCAGTAGCAGATTTCATAGTTTATTCGATAGGACAATAGAATTCTTGCCAAAGATTATAATTTGATGTTTCATTTTTTTGAAAACTAAAGCCATAATTGGGAATTATATATATATATTGAAATAACTATCTTTAATTAGTTAAATTTACTGATATTTAGAGTAACTTTTTACACTTTACCGTTTTTGGTATTTGTTAAGCTCACACAACATTGTATTGTCGTCAAAAATCATTATGAATAGTCAGGGTAATTTTCAAGAAAACAGCGATTTCAAAGCTCAACAAGCTTCAGATGAAGTTAGTAATACTGAAACTCCAGATTCAGGGACTAAAGAGCAAAACCAAGTCGCTCAATCTTGGGAAGAGCAAAAAACTATAATTCCAGAAGATATTGCAGAAAATCCCTTAGCTATCTCAGAAGATGAAATATATGATTTATCTGTAGCTAACATTGTAGAAACAGAAGCAGATTCAGAGAATTTAGAGCTTGGTGACTTTGGTTTATTAGATTTTTCTGTTGATAATACCCAAGATTTATTGCCTTTTGTTGATGATGACCTCGAAAACGCCACGGATGAAAGCGATCTAGAAGAATTAATTTTTGATGAAGAAGAACTATCTTTAGAACCTCCAGATAATTTAGACGATCTGTTTGCCGAAGAAGCGATCGCTGTAAAAGAAATGAATTTGGATTCTTTAGACACAGAATGGGAAACACACACTATAGATATAGGTAATGACGATCGTGATTTGGGATTGGGCAATTTTGCAGATGAAACTTCTCTAGAGTTAAATGAGCTTTCAATGGCTGATGACTTGGAATTAGATCGTCTTTCCGATGAATCTTCTCTCGAGTTAGATGAGCCTTTAATCGAGCATGATTTAGAATTGAGCAATTTTGCCAATGAAACTTCTCTCGAGTTGGATGAGCTTTCAATGGCTGAATGGCTGATGATTTGGAATTAGATCGTCTTTCCGATGAATCTTCTCTCGAGTTGGATGAGCTTTCAATGGCTGATGATTTGGAATTAGATCGTCTTTCCGATGAATCTTCTCTCGAGTTAGATGAGTTTTCAATGGCTGATGATTTGGAGTTAGATCGTCTTTCCGATGAATCTTCTCTCGAGTTAGATGAGTTTTCAATGGCTGATGATTTGGAGTTAGATCGTCTTCTCGATGAATCTACTGCTAGCGATAGTTTAGATGACTTAGATTTAGAGCTTGATGACTCTTTAGAATCTCTTAAAGAATTAGGCGGTTTAGATAATTTACTGAATAATTCTCAAAAATTAGCTATTTCTGCGCCAGCACTCGTAGAAATTAGAACACCGCTAAAAGAAAGTTCTTCTCCTGCTCCCGCTAAGGCAAACACTTTCGATCAAACAATGCGGGTATCAGTCAGAAAGCTAGATAATCTTAATAACTTGATTGGGGAATTGGTTGTTAAACGCAATCGTCTCGAAGAAGATCAAAAACGAATACGTCGCTTTATGGATAACCTTTTAAGCCATGTCCAATCTTTAGGGGATATGGGTAGTAAGATGCACGATCTTTATGAGCGATCGCTTTTAGAAGGAGCTTTAATAGCCAGTCGTCAACAAAGCCAATCTTCATCGAGTAAAAGTAGATCTAGTTTCCTTGAAGAAGGAGAAGAAGAACCCCAAAATGATAATGAGCTAGATGCGTTGGAACTTGACCGCTTTACAGGCTTCCACTTATTGTCTCAAGATATTATTGAGCTTATTGTCCGAGTTCGTGAAGCAGCTTCCGATATCCAATTTGTAGTTGACGAAACCGATAAAGTTACCCAATCTTTGCGACAAGCAACCTCTCAGTTACAAGATGGGATGAATTCCTCTCGTATGATACCTTTTGGTCAGACTACAGACCGCTTACCCAGAGCAATTCGAGATATTTCTCGCCAGCTACACAAACAAGTCGAACTTCAAGTTGAAGGAAAAGATGTTCTGATCGATAAGATGATTGTCGAGAATCTCTACAATCCCATGACTCACCTGGTAAACAATGCTATTACCCACGGAATTGAGTCCCCAGAAAAGCGTATAAAATCAGGAAAATCTGTTACTGGAACACTTAGTATTAGAGCCTTCCTTCAAGGAAACCAAACCGTAATTGCTATTGCCGATGATGGTGCTGGTATCGATCCTGAAAGAGTCAAAGCTAAAGCAGTGGAAAAAAATCTGCTTACTTGGGCGCAAGCACAAAATCTGAGTAAACAAGAAGTCTACGATCTCATTTTCCATCCTGGTTTTAGTACTCAAGATCAAGCAGATGACTTTGCTGGTAGAGGTGTAGGGATGGATGTTGTTAGTACCGACCTGAAAAAAATTCGCGGTACTATCGGTATTGAATCCAAAGTAGGAAAAGGAACTATCTTTACCATTCGCTTACCTTTGGTATTGAGTATCTGTAAAGCGATTAGTTGCGTTTTTAACAACACTCGCATTGCATTTCCTCTTGATGGGGTGGAAGCTCAAAAAGAATTTGCACCTAGTGAGATTCAAACTAATGAAAATGGAGTCAAACAGATTCCTTGGAATAACACCCTATTACCTTTTCAACCTTTAAGTAATTTACTGTCTTATAACCGTCAAATCAAGAGGGGTGGTGTTTATAACCTTAATAAAGATGATGACACCATCTCTGTGATTGTTTTGCGAAGTGCGGATAATCTGCTAGCAGTAGAAGTAGACCAAATAATAGGGGAACAAGAAATTGTAATTAAACAAATTGAAGGGCCTGCTCCCAAACCTGCTGGTATTGCTGGTGCAACAGTACTAGGAGATGGGATAATTATGCCCATAGCCGATGTGTTAGAACTTATAGAAATTGCTCAAGGTAAGAGAACTATTGAACTTGGGTTTAACATTTGGCAAGATAAGCAAGACCAACAAAAACAAGAAGCAGTTCACACCGAGCCGACAGTATTAGTTGTTGATGACTCTATTACTGTTCGAGAACTATTAACCCTCAGTTTCAATAAACTCGGCTATCGGGTAGAACAAGCTAAAGACGGTCAAGAAGGTTGGGATAAGTTACGTGGTGGTTTACCTTGTGACATGATTTTCTGTGATATTGAAATGCCCAGAATGAATGGTTTAGAGCTATTATCTAACCTGCAAAAAGAAGATAATCTCAAACGTATTCCAGTAGCAATGTTAACTTCTCGTGGCGCAGATAAACATCGTCAATTAGCTACAGACTTAGGTGCAAAAGCTTATTTAACTAAACCTTATACAGAAAAAGATTTAATGGATGTCGCTCAAAAATTAATTGAAATTAATCGAGTTAACAGAGAAGCAGAGTTAATGGTTGTTAATTCCAATACACAATTTGACGATGATGGAGATAATTCTGTAACTATTAAACCGAAAAGTGAGTCCTTAGTTTTAATTATCGATGATTCGGTAACAGTCAGAGAATTGTTATCTATGACCTTCAAAAAAGCTGGTTATCAGGTAGAAAAAGCTAGAGATGGTCAAGAAGCATGGGAAAAACTCAGAGATGGTTTAGAATGCGATATTGCTTTCTGTGATATTGAAATGCCCAGAATGAACGGTTTAGAGTTATTGTCTAATTTACAACAACATGAAGTATTATCATCTTTACCCATCGCTATGTTGACTTCCCGTGGCGCACAGAAGATGCGGAATATTGCAGCCCAAAGAGGTGCTAGAGGTTATTTTGTGAAACCTTATGTGGAAGAGACTCTATTGGATGCAGCAGAAAAAATGATGAAAGGAGAGGTTCTCATTGAACAAACCGATCTTGGAGACTCTAATTAATCAAATAGTTGCTTTCGGTGATTTTTGTCTTAAACAAAACTAAATATAGTGTTTTTCATTTAAGTGAAGTATAGCTAATACTCTGGTTTTTGTTGGTTGTTGATAGTTGATTGATGCTCATCTCATGACTCACGGTTCGCTTAAATCAAAAATGATTAGGGAAATAAAATAGCTAAAGTGTATGCTGTTATTGAAATTCAATGAATAGAGAGAGCTATATTATTGAAAGGAACGATTTCAGAACGAGCAGATGATCTACCTCTAATCATCCATTGGTTAAAGCAAATGGAAATCGCTCATATCATAGATCAAGGATTGGCACGTCCCCACGGAAA
>NZ_LR213886.1 GCF_900659865.1 Hyella patelloides LEGE 07179 | reverse complement strand
GAGATAAGTGCAAGGGTCTTTTACCAATTTTAGGGGTTTTTCGCCATTTTTACTTAACTTTTTGCTGCGCCCAAAATCCTTGTAACCTTTATTTGCTCAAGGTTGTCAAGTTATTCAGCAAACCCTACTTATATAATTAATTTTGCATAAGTACTTAAGACTTGGCGATGTACTATTCTTCAAATAAAGCGATCGCCATATCTCAAACACAATCACTAAACTTAATCCGACTTCCTGCCAACTGAGCAGTATTTATCCGTTTCGATTTCAGGGATACTTTTGATAAATTATATAACAGTAGTGCTACAGCACCCTTTTATCTTTTCTCCCCAGACAACTTTTTCGGCAAACCCTAAGCATCTACCTTAAAAGCAATACCTTCATTTTGAAAGTTGGAAAAATTATTCTCAATGTTTTCTGCTTCTGTTGGCCCAGCAAATAAATAAGTTCCTGGTAAGTTGGTATTTTGAAATCGAGAAAAAGATGTACCTTGATTGGCTTCAACTCCATAAACATAGAATGCTAATCCTTCTTCAACAAATTGCTCAGGGAAATTTTCATTGATTCCTGCACGTTCCTGTTCTCCAACAAAAATATAAGTGCTTGGAGTAGTTGTGCTTTGAAAACGATACAGAGGAATTAAATCGTCTCCTGGTTCTACTGCTACTTGAAAAGCTCTGCCTTCTTCGCTAAAGTTATCAAAGTTGTCTCGAATGTTTTGTGCTTCCTGTTCTCTTACATAAATGTATGTACCTGGAACATTAGTATTTTGAAAGCGGAAAATATCGGTTTCGAGTAAATCATCGGGTTCGGGTTCAGGTTCAGGTTCGGGTTCGGGTTCGGGTTCGGGTTCGGGTTCGGGTTCGGGTTCGGGCTCGGGCTCGGGTTCGGGCTCAGTTTCGGGTTCGCTTTCAGTCACAGTAAGAGTATATTCTCCTTGAGAACCTGGTGCTGCTCCATCTCCCGTTAAAGGATTGTAATCTCTGGCATTTTCGCTACTACCATTGATTCCGATAATGTATTCAGTATTAGCTGTAACTTCTTGTTGTAAAAAACTACCTCTGGTTAAATCGGTTTGATTATCATTAAAGGCAATTTCATTTCCTTCACTATCAAACAATCGTAAAAAGGTATCTGCGTTAAATGCTTCACTAGCATTAACTTGAATATTAATAACAGAATCATTTTCAGGAGTAAAGCGATAAAGGTCGATATCCTCTGAACCAATGACAAAACCATTATCTTCTCCCACATTACCAGCGATTCTGCTATCTAAAGTAATTTCGCGAACTGATTCGTCGTTAATGGAGTTGTCTGATAGCAACCTACTGTTACTAGAATCTAACAGACTAGCACTGATATTGTATTCTCCTGTACTGCCTCCCGAACCACTACCTAAAGCAAAGGGGTCAAAGTTTTGATTACCAAATCCCGTAACAGCTACAAAATAGTCTGTATCGGGTTCAATGTTATATTGCAACAGAGGGTCTAATCCATCATTGTCGTCATTTTCCGCTAGTAATCTACCATCGCTATCAAAAATTGAAGCTACTGTATTGGTGTTGGTGTCAGAATCAATATCAATCTCTAAAATTCCCGTTTCGGAAGAATTAAATCTCCAAAAATCAACATCGCGGTTTCCTACCTCTACTCCTTCATCTTCTCCGACATTTTCTGAGCTATCCAATAAGGGTAAATCGGTCACGGAGTCCATTTGAGTGATACTGCCATTAATATCATTGTTGGCAAAACTAGCAATTATTTCATAAAAACCGCCCTCTCCCGTTTCCAGACGATTATCGAGATTTCGGGAATCATAATCTTGGTTAAAATAATCAGAGACTCCAATGTAGTAAACATCTCCTCGATTGACGTTTACTCCTAAAAAACTATCGGTTCTATGTCCGTAATTGCCTTTAACGTAATTACCATCTTCATCAAAACCACCATCTATGAAAGTTGTTTGCTCGGAATCTTCCAAAACAATGTCATTATCAACTAGAAATTCGGTAGGTTCACCCTGAGAATTGAAGCCAAGTTGGTCATCACTTTCAAACGGCTCACCACTATCGGCAAAAACTAGCTCATTACCTTCTTCATCGAACAGACGGAGAAAAGAATCTACATAGTCTTCAGCATAAGGAGTATCAATATCAACAAAGAGTACTCCATCATCGGGAACGGTAATTCGATACATATCAACATCAGATACACCAACGGGTTCCCCATAATCAGCACCGATAAAACCAGGAAAGATTAGTGGTTCGAGGTCGTTACCTAAAAGGACTTCTGTTGCACCACTTAGTAAACCATTGGGGTCGCTGTTACCAAGATCGAATTGTAAGGAATAGTTGCCTGTTGCTGCTGAAACACCACTTCCAGCTACATTAGGGTCATAGCTACTGTTTTCAAAACCACTAACTCCTGCATAATAAGTACCTGGTTGGAGTTCGGTTTCAATACGGGAAAATTGCTGAACTCCTGACTCAATATCGTCGTTAAAGGCTATTTCTGCACCACTTTCATCAAATAATCGTAAATAAGTATCAAAATCTTCTGGATTATCGGTTTGAGTTCCTAATTCAATCCCAATAAGTCCAGGGGATTCTACTTCAAAACGGAACATATCAACATCTCGATCTCCAATTTGTGTTCCATTTCCGTCAATGCCAATAATTCCGTCAATTGACCCTACTGGTTCTCCATCAAGAGTAGGTCCCACAAATGCACCAGCAATTGTCCCATTAGGATCGCTGCCAATTGACGGTTGTGGATTATCATCTTCTTCTGGTGGTGGTGTTGGTGCAACGCCATCAAAACGTTGTCTTAGTTCGACTACCGCGTTATAGATGTTCATCCGAGGAAAAGATAATCCTGTATTGTCAACAACATCTTCTTCATCGTCTCCATCTACGACGGTATCAGCAGTAGAACGTAAAATTTCGACCACTTCATCAGGAGTTAATGTTCTACCCCCAAACTGTGTGGCTGCTTCTTGTAAAAGAGCTACTGCTCCTGCAACGTGAGGTGTTGCCATGCTTGTACCAGCCATGTCTTCTAATCCACCAGAGATAGACGTGCTGGTAATTTCTGCTCCTGGACCTAAGATAAAATTGTCTGCCTCTATACGTTGACTAAAAAAAGAGACTCGGTCTGCTCCTGGTACTTGAGAAGCGATAGAACTGGAGACATCATCTTGCCAAACTGAGCCAACAGCAAGAGTACTATAAATACTAGGTGCGCCTGCGTTAAGGGTTTGATTTTCTTGATAGGAGTTACCCGTAGCAGCAACGACTACGATCCCTTCTTCTTCTAAGCGATTGACTAACTCAATTCTGGGGTCGCCAATAACCTCATTTTCTGAAGCAAAGAAACCACCACCCAAGGACATATTGACTGCTGTAATATTATATTCTTCGTGGTTGTCTAAGACCCATTGCAAAGAGTCAATAACGGCGCGAGAGTCAACCTGTTGTTCTTCTCCTACTTTAAGCCCAATTAAACCGACATCTGGGGCTACGCCAACGGTTTCATCGGCTGCACCTATGGTTCCAGATACGTGAGTTCCATGTCCTACAAGATCGTCAGGATCGCTATCTCCATTGATCCAGTCAACCCCTGCACGATAGTTTTCTCCAAGTAAAGGATGATTTACATTAATTCCACTATCAATTACGGCGACTGAAAAACCACTACCATCAATTCCCGCAAACTGGGGATCGTTTCGTAGTTGAGTAAGTCCAATTAAATCAAATGCAGGGTTATCCCCTGGGTTTAGTTGGTTAAGAGTAACGTTTTCTTCTTCTATCATTTACTTCTCCTAATAAATTTTTTGGGATACTTGTAGAATTGGCTGCTCGAATAAAGATAAATGTACTGTTGAACTGTTTAAGGCTAGGTAATGGACGGTAATCATGTAACTGAGAACAGTCAATCTAAAGAGCGATTTTAGAATTTTTTTGATAAGTCTAAACTTCTACCTTTTGAGCCGATAAAGAATCTAGATGAAATTTATTATGTATGAATACTTACGTATATGCGTATTCTATTAACATTTCCTCAAAATATTGCAAGTAACAGTCGATTTCTCTTTTGACGGGAGGAAATGCTTCTGGCTAAGAAGCATATTCCATTTATCCTCGAATGGGGACTCCCGTGTTGACTGCTTTCGATCTGATGGGTAATCTGCTTGTTTTTGAGCTATGGGATTTAGAAGGTAAGCTGCGATCGCTATTTTAAGGTAAAATAGATAAACTGGTAATTACTAAGGCGATCTAAAAGTTTTATGAACAAAAAGATAATCAGCTTGTTTTCAGGTTGTGGCGGTTTAGATCGAGGATTTACCAATGCAGGTTTTGATGTCCTATGGGCAAACGAATACGATAAAGATATTTGGGAAACTTACACTAAAAATCATGTCAGTACTTACTTAGATCGGCGAGATATTCGTAAAATTCCATCTTCAGAAATTCCTGACTGTGTTGGTATTATTGGTGGGCCACCTTGTCAAAGTTGGAGCGAAGGAGGTAGTCAAAGAGGAATTCAAGACCCTCGCGGACAGTTATTTTTAGAGTATATTAGAATTTTACAAGACAAACAGCCTCTTTTTTTCTTGGCGGAAAATGTTTCGGGAATGCTTCACAAAAAGCATTCATTAGCTTTAGAAAATATAATCACTTTATTTGAAGAATCAGGCTATGTAGTTGCTTATAAATTATTAAATACTGTTAACTATAATGTGCCTCAAGATAGAAAAAGAGTTATTTTTATTGGCTATCATACTTCTCTAAATAAAAGCTTTAATTTTGAATCTTTAATATCAACATCATTTATTCCTATTTTAAAAGATACTATTTGGGATTTAAGAACTTTAGCGATTCCTGGGAAAGATAAAAATAAATCAAATGAAAAATCATGCTATGTACCTAACCATGAATATATGATTGGTGGTTTTTCTAGTATTTATATGTCACGAAATAGAGTTCGCTCTTGGGATGAGCCATCTTTTACTATTCAAGCTGGTGGTCGTCATGCACCAATTCATCCACAAGCAAATAAAATGATTAAAGTGGCAAAAGATAAATTCTTGTTTGATAATAATTCATCACAACCTTATCGACGATTATCAGTTAGAGAATGCGCAAGGATTCAAACTTTTCCTGATGATTTTTTGTTTTATTATCACAATTTAGCTTCTGCATATAAAATGATTGGTAATGCTGTGCCTGTAAATTTCGCTTGTGCTTTGGCACAAACTATATGTAAAGATTTATTTGTTTTTAATCAAGAAATAGCTAATTTAGAAAAAGTTAAATCAGAAGAAAGCTTATCTCAAAAACAGCTAGTACTGGAAATTTAATAAATACATCTTATTTTTTTTCAATCATTAAAAAATAGACAGTTTTTCTTTCTTCCTTTGGAAAATTATCTCGCCAACCGCTTCTTGGTTGTCCGACTACTTCATTAAATACCCAAGGAGAATTATTAACTTTTTTGGCTAAACTTAAAGCTCTTTTATGTTCTGAATTACTATTTTGTCCTATCCATTGCCTTCTAATTGCTATTGATAAGTTGCTTTTGTATAGCTCGAAATATTCATCAAATGAGTAGAGACTAATATTGTTTTGATTTATATCTGATGAGGGAGCTTCTAAAATATACTGTGCTGGATGGCTAGAAATTCCTTGATTAGGACTCCCAGTTAACATCAAAAATTTTAATAGTTCCTTAAAATCTAATTCTGATAAATAGTTTTGCCAAGGAACATTTCTACTGTTTAATAATCCTTGGTGAAATCTCTTAATATCTTGAGCGATTAAAGTTAGCTTATTTTCAATGTCTGTGAATTCTAGTTGTTGATAAAGATTGACAATATTTGCTCTTTGTAAACGATTAAAAGCAAAGCTTCCTCCTATTTGCTTGATAGAAACACCACTTCTATTAAGATAAATATCGGCTTTTTTCCAAGAGTCTTGGGTTGATACAGTAGATAAATCATCTTCTGACTTAATAATTTTTAAATCCGAACTTTGTTTAATAGGTGTTGCTATTTCTTTAATTACGCCAATATGTTTTAAATTCAGATTTCCTAGATGAGCCAATACAAACTTGCATATTTTGAGTTCATTTCCTGCCATCTCTTTAACTCCAGATAGAGTAACCATTGCGACCAAAATCCTCAATCAACTGTTACTATATGGCAAAAAAGCAATTTTTTGGATGCAACCAATTCACTACAATTTACTACATTAATACTTCTCGCAATAAAAAAATACTAAAATAAGCTCAGAAGCACTCTAATTGTCTATGATTTCATTAGGAGACACAGTAGGTGGCCAAGAGGTTGCTAGTCGTCTTTTTAAAATGTAATTTTGACAATCTGTTTAATGGTAAAAATTCCTGTAAAACCAGAATCCAATTCTCAGCAAGCTAGCCAATTAAAAACAGTCGCCCTAGATGTGGGGGGAATGAAATGTGCGGGTTGTGTTGGTGCTGTGGAAAGACAACTAAAAAATAATCCTGGGGTAGAGTCTGCTTGCGTTAACCTTATTACCGAAGTGGCGGTAGTTGAATATGAGGCTCAAGCTATTAATCCCCAAGCGTTGGCGGAGAAGTTGACTGAGACGGGTTTTCCCAGTCAGATTAGAAATAGAGATCGCTCTGTTGCCGAAGTTACCAATCAAGCTCAGGCTAAACGACAACAGCAGCAGAAAAAGCAATTATGGCAATTAATCACCGCAGCTATTTTACTGGTATTTTCTAGTATCGGGCATTTGCATCATTTGGGTTTCCCGATGATTCCCGTGCTAAGTAATATTTGGTTTCATTGGGGTTTGGCTACTTTGGCGTTGTTGATTCCAGGGCGCAATTTACTGCTTGATGGTGCGAGAAGTTTGTCTCACGGAATGCCCAACATGAATACCTTAGTAGGATTGGGTACAGTTAGTGCTTATAGTACCAGTTGTCTAGCTTTATGGTTTCCGCAGTTGGGTTGGGAATGCTTTTTTGATGAGCCTGTGATGCTATTGGGTTTTATCCTGTTGGGGCGCACCCTCGAAGGAAGAGCGCGCAATCAAGCTAGTGCAGCGTTAGAAAAGTTGGTATCTTTACAGCCAGCGATGGCTCGTTTAACCTCGGAAAATGATGCCACCGAAGATATTAAAATTCCTGTGGAGCAAGTAAAGGTAGGGGAATGGCTCAGGGTTTTACCAGGAGAAACTATTCCTGTAGATGGCGAAATTACCGCAGGGGAAACTACAATTAATGAGTCGATGTTGACAGGGGAATCTGTACCAGTGGGGAAAAGCAAAGGCGATCGCGTTTTTGCGGGTACAATTAACCAACAGGGTATGATTACGTTTCAGGTATCTAATGTTGGTGGGGAAACTACCCTCGCGAAGATTATTAATTTAGTAGAATCGGCGCAAACTCGTAAAGCACCAGTGCAGCAATTAGCGGATACAGTAGCGGGTTATTTTGCCTATGGTGTAATGGCAATTGCAACTATCACTTTCTTATTTTGGTACTTTTGGGGTACTCATATTTGGGAGCAAGTATTGGTAGTAGAGCCTCATGATGGTATGAGTATAACGACTTCCCCCTTGTTATTAAGTATCAAAATTGCGATCGCAGTATTGGTAGTAGCCTGTCCCTGTGCGCTAGGTTTGGCAACCCCTACAGCTATTTTAGTGGGGACTAGTATCGGCGCAGAAAAGGGCATTTTGATTAAGGGTGGGGATATTTTAGAAAGGGTAGAGAAGTTAGATACAGTTGTCTTTGATAAGACGGGTACTTTGACTGTTGGTAAGTTGCAAGTTACCGATTGTGTTTCTTTAGCAGATATTTCCACAGAGTCTTTACTACATTTAAGTGCATCTCTAGAAAGCAATAGTAACCATCCTTTAGCCAAAGCAATCGTGGAAGCTACTCCCCAGCAAAAGTTATTACCCACCAGCAAGATCGAGGAAAAAGCTGGTTTTGGCATGATAGGAGATATTGCCGAAGATACAATTGTGATTGGTAATCAGGAATGGTTGCAACAACATCAGATAGAGATGGGGATAACTGACTCAGAAAAAGCAGATGATTTAATTAATTCAGGTCAAAATCTTGTTTATATCGCCAAAAATAAACAATTAATTGGTTTAATCGCCCTAAATGATAGTTTACGCCCTCAAGCAAAAGAAATTATTAGTAAGCTGCAACATAAAGGTTTAAACACTGTCTTACTAACTGGCGATCGCAAAAAAGTAGCAGAGAAAATTGCATCACACTTAAGTATTTCCCAAGTATTTGCCCAAGTCAAACCAGAAGACAAAGCAAAACTCATCAAATCACTGCAAAATAATAACTCTCAAGTCGTGGCAATGGTAGGTGACGGTATTAATGACGCAGTAGCACTCGCCCAAGCAGACATAGGAATTTCTTTACAAGGAAGTACGGATATTGCGATGGAAACCGCAGATATTGTCTTGATGCAAAATAATCTCACCGATATTATGGAGGCGATCGATCTCAGTCAAGCTACCGTGAGAAAAATTAAACAGAATTTATTGTGGGCATTGGGGTATAATGCGATCGCTATTCCTTTAGCAGCAGGTATCGCCCTTCCTAGCACTGGTTTATCACTTTCTCCCATTTTAGCAGCGATCGCAATGGCATCGAGTTCTTTAATTGTAGTAAGCAATTCTTTGCTATTGCGCTGGAAACCTGTGACTTCCTCCCTCAGTTTACTGAGGGCTTCCCACTCTCACGAATAGGCATTTTCTGCCCCATGCCACTTATCTCAAACACGTTGGTACAAACGATATGTTATCTCCCACCGTTGGTTTCCCGACAGTACGACTTGACAGACAATTTCTTGACCCGATAGACCATCGGTACTACTATCAATCTTTGATTCGATTTCTATCTATTTCCCTAGCTATGTCGCCCCTGCTAATCAGGTATTTGTCCTTGGTCGAGCATCTAAGTTGGGTAGTTCCCAATCCTGGGTCAATTCAGGTTCATACCTTGCGCCCAAAAGTATTATACAACCGCCAAGAGCTTTGGTATATGAAGATTTTCGGTCTAAATTGTGAAATTCGCTTTCATCCCTCCGTCTATACGGGGGATTTCCCCCTCACAAAGTTAAATTAGTAATTGGCGATTAGTTGAGGTTATTACGGATCGAAACCCCAAAAAAATGAAGTTTTTATCAAGAATTAAGTACGATCGCTATCCAGATTTAACCTCAGTTTATGTCACAATTGAAAAGCTAGGGGTGATTGAAAATTCAAATACTCATTAATTAGAGGTATCTCCCAGATATCCAGTTAGTAATATTATCTAAAAGCTTTACGTTTGAGTAACTAATGGCTGCAAAACCAGCGAAACATCGTCAAGAACACGTTTTAATAGTGGTTGATGGTAAGGGACAAAAAGAGATTGTGCTTACCCGTGCTACCTATAGTTTAGGTAGAGGAGTGGGCTGCGATATTCATATACAGTCTCAATTTGTTTCTCGCCATCACGCCACTCTATTTAAGAAAGTTGGTAAAGATGGAGAGGCATATTATCGAATTATAGATGGCGACTCTTTAGGAAAAGTGAGTGTTAATGGCTTATTAGTCAATAATCATAAAGTCTTGTTTCACGATCTCAAAGATGGAGATAAAGTAGTTTTTGGACCTCAAGTATCTGCTGTGTATCAAAACCGTCAGTATGATATTTTCCCGACAATTCCCCCTGACGATCCTTTTGATATTACTTTGATCGATCCTGCAATGATTGAATGTGATTCTGATATGGATTAGTTAGTGGGTAGGGGCGAATCGCGATTCGCCCTTACAGTGGTTATTTGTTGGTTGTTCGCAGATACATGGTCAATAATAGATGTTAGATGTTAAATGATGTAGTTGGACAAGAACAAGCCATCACCTTATTAAAGCAAGCCGTTACCAGTCAAAAAATTGCTCCTGCTTATTTGTTTGTGGGGATTCCTGGGATTGGCAAAAGCATCACCGCTCAAGGTTTTGCAGAATTACTCTTAAATTGCAGCTTTACCAAATCTTCTTTGGAGTCTCATCCCGATCTCATATGGGTAGAGCCTACATACACAGAGCGCGGAAATTTAATAACAGTTTCCCAAGCATCCGCGCAAGATTTAAAGAAAAAAGCAGCACCTAAGATTAGAATCGAACAAATTCGTCAAATTACCCAATTTTTGAGCCGTCAACCCTTAAAAAGCGATCGCTTATTCGTGATTATCGAAGATGCTCACTTAATGTCAGAAGCACCTGCTAATGCACTTTTAAAGACTTTAGAAGAGCCTGGTAATGGCACTGTTATTTTAATTGCTCCTAGTACTGATTATTTATTAAGCACTATTGTTTCTCGCTGTCAGAGTATTCGTTTTACTCCCCTATCGCAACAGAATTTACAGCTAGTGTTAGAAAAAGCTGATTACTCACAGATATTAGATAACCCTTCATTAGTAGCGATGGCTCAAGGAAGCCCAGGTACAGCAATTTCAGCTTGGCAACAATTACAAGCAATTTCCCCTGATTTACACCAAAAACTCTTACAAATTCCCCAAAATAATTTAGAAGCTCTAATGATGGCTAAAACTATTACCCAAGAGTTAGAGCTTCCCACGCAATTATGGTTAGTAGACTATTTGCAACACCATTATTGGCAACAAAATCAAAATTCTGAGCTTGCAAGTAAATGGGAAAAAACCCGCCAATATCTACTGAGCTACGTACAACCTCGCCTAGTTTGGGAATGTCTTTTGACAGCAATTGTATCATTTTAGTTTTTAGCGAAGACAGATAATATAGTTCTACGCAATCAAATCTCTTGAATAATTCAGGATTGAACAAATTTTTTAATTGTTCCGTAAGCAAGATAAAATCCTCCTTGAGAGCTTTCTTTTACCTCATCTACAACATACATCATTCCTTCTTCTCTAATACTACGAGGAAATCGCATATTCCAATCTGGATTAAAACCATCGGAAACTACTCTGGCTCTTAGTTTACTTTTTTCTTTGATACATTGCACCAAAACACCATCCCCTACTTTATCAGTAGTTTCTAAATCAGCAGCAGTACCTTTTACTTTAGCTTTTTGGAAATTTCTCGAAGAAGAGGTAATGGAGGGGAGGGTTTCTCCTGGTTTTAACAGACGACGAATATCTCCTGAAACGCGATAAAAAGTACCGTTAGCAGATGGTTCAACATTGTCTACAACATAGCTTGCGCCTTCTTGACGAATATTGCGGGGGAATTGCACATTAAAGTCTGGGTTATAGCCTTCACTAACCACTCTAATACGTAATTTTCCTTTAATGCGATCGCATTTTAACACAATTCCTGATTCTGCATCGTACACTACGGGTAAGCTATTAGCAGCATCTCCTGTAGTACCTCTAAGTTTGAGATCGTCACGGGTACGGTTTTTAGCTTGATAAGATTGATCTCGCATTTCTTTACGAGTTGCTAGATCGAAGCGTTTCTTTTCTAGACTTTGGGCGTAATAGTCTAGTTGTTCGATTTCTTCAGCGATTTCAAAATATTCATTAAGAGCCTTTAATTTTAATTTTGCGATCGCTTCTCTGAGGATTTTTGCTGCTTGTTGATAATTTCCTTTGTCTGCAAAGTTAATCGCTTCATCTTTCTTTTTAGCAATTCTTAGTTGGCTTGCTTGTTGGGTAATCTCTGCATCAGGCTCTATTTGCTCAATTTTTTCGGTAGTATCTACTGTAATAGTTAGGGGTAGAGTGTCGGTAATTTTTGTAATTGTGTCGTCAACAATTGTTTCGTAGCTATAGCTAACAGTGGCAATTTTTTGCTTTCCCACTGAAGAGAATGCAGGAAGTTCAAATTGTAATGCAAGGGGTTTTCCTTCTACGCCATAAACATCCCCGATAAAAATTTCGATTTCGTTTTTACCATCTTTAGTAGAATAATCGTTTAAGATTTCACTAACTGCAATTTGTTCTTCTAGTTGTAATGTAACAGTTAAGTTTTGGGCGACTACAGATACTAAGCTTTCCATTTCAATATCGAAAACCTGTACCGCATCTTCTGGGGATTGAATAAAGTAAAAGTTTCCTTCTGCTGCATCGGCAATACTAATTAATAAGTCTTCATTAAAATAAGTACCAAAACCAATGGTAGTAGTAATAATACCTGCTGCTGCTTTATCTTTTGCTGCTTTAATTAAGGTTTTCGGCTCGTAAATACCGCGATTGGCTTGTCCATCGGTTAATAGTAAAACTCTGTTTAACTTATCTGTGCTTTGATTATTTTTAACTAAATCGCAACCCATTAACCAACCACCACTAAGATTAGTTAGTCCTCCTGCGCGAATTGAGCTAATTTGTTTTTGGATTGTTTTTCGATCTGTTACTAATTGAGGCTCTACTATGGTTTCTGCACGGTCATCATAAACTACTACAGAAACATGATCTTCTGGTGTTAAATATTCGACTAATTTCTTAGCTGCGTTTTTAGCATTTGTGAGGGGATACCCACTCATTGAACCAGAACGATCTAAAACTAAACTAAGATTAAGAGGAAGGCGATTAGCAGAGTTGCTATCTGTCTCTTGAAAGGTGATAATTAAATCTGCTGTGGTTGTTTGATTTTTAGCGATCGCTGCTTGATTCCAAGAATAGCTTACTTTCATCGTTTTATTACTGAAACTATTAATATACACATAGATTATTCCCTAATTTATATGTATATGTAGCAATTGACGATCCAGTTTTGACTCAATCTTATTATTTAGTTATTTTGTTGCCTAGTCAGATAGAGGAGGAGTTTTTGAACCTTCAACTTGCGGAGACTTGGCAATAAAAATGTTGGGTATTAGTAGACCAGACTTTTGCTTATATTCTGTACATTCGGGATAACGAGACAAAGATTTATCTTTTTTGAGCATATTAGGGATAAAAATACCTGCTGTAAAAGCTCCTAAGATAGCAAAAGGTAGCCAATGTTGCGTCAGCATAGCATAGCTAAGATAAATTAAAATTTCTCCTAAATAATTGGGGTTACGACTTCCACTAAAAAAGCCTTCGGTGATTAAACCTTTTTGATATTTAAGAGTGTAATATTTTTGAGCATCACTGCTGTAGTGCAGAAATATTCCCACAATATTAGTTGCTACCGCAGCAGCAATTAAAGGCGCACTAGGTTTAACACTACGACTGATTAAAAGAAAGGGTGCTACCCAATAAGAGCCAAGCACAATAAAAGTAAAAATTCCCATCGGAATTGAGATTTCTTCTTCCCATTGTTTGTCAGGATATAACTTATCTTTAATCAGCCACAAAATACCATAAGTTCCGTGAAGTGATAGATAAATCCAAGGTGCAATGGTATAGTTATCATAAAAAGCCATTAAAGCAAAAATAAAAATAAACGTAAGAGCTTTGTGAAGATTAATTGGATGTTTAATTTTCATAACAAATGTAATGTAAACGACTATATATAAAACCACTATTACAATGGAGCTAGTAAGCAGGTTTATTTGATTCTCCGTAGCAGTAGCCAGACAATATTTTTTTTGTCTAAGATACTAGATCTATTTTTAAATAACTTAATATTTAAGCCAATAAATTCCTTTTTTAGCTCATTATACTCAAAATTTGAAATTTGTGTGATTCATATACAGACTAAGAATATTCACTTTGTAATCATTAATTCGATGCTTAATTTACTCAATTAACCTGAGTCAATTAAGCAAAATTAACGAACAGAATTAACAACTGTTTTCTGAGCAATAGCTTCTGGTTTACCTGCTAGTAAATCTAAATTGTCCATTTTTATAGTCAGCCAAGGTTGCCCTAAATTAAAACTATGGAAAGGACTATTTTGGGGTATAGTTAATTGCCCCGAAAGTAAACTTAACTTACTAGAAAAACTATTATTAAACAGCAACAAATCAGCATTTAATCCACTAAAAACATTAGCTGTGAATTTTTGTTGCCACCAGGTAGCCAAATGATACCAGTCTTTATTATATTTTAAATTACATAATGGTTTATCTCCTTGCTTGACAGTAACTTCTCCTTGTTTCCAAGTGAATTCCGCCATTTCTTTTGGTAACTCCCAAATCTCTCTTCCCCCCGCTACAGATGTTTCATTGTCTACATAGATATGGGATATCCAACCACCAACCTGATTGCGATAGCGAGTTAATCCAGCAACCACAATCAACTCGTTATATTGCAACAATGAACCAGATTCATACACAGATAAATAAATACTACCCAAGGTTTTACCAGGTAGCACAGAAACAATTTCTAACTCTGGAGGAATTACTGGAGGCGAATCTGGCAAAGCCGAAGCACTGCGTAATCGCTCTATGTCGAGTAAGTTAAGAGTCTGTATTGCGTATCCTTTTAAGTTCCAAGGTGCTGGTGGATAATTCATTGTTCTAATGGGATGTCTACTATTTATTTTCGCTTAAGATACTGTAATTGACTAAATTCGTAGAATAACATCCGAGTTGCCTTAAACAAAATCATTATTAGAGCATCTTTATAAGATAACTATTTTTAGTCTAGGAAGGTTATCAATTATCAGCTACTTCTACTTTGAGAAATATATTTAAAACAAAAGAGGATAAGTATTTGGGCATAATTATTTACACACTCATAATTGACGAGTGCGGGGATGGGGGGACTTCAACAAACCACAGACAAATGTTGGCAGTAAAACATCAAACCAGAAAAGTGAGGGGTCGTCTGGGCGGGTCTCCCGCCCAGCTTGTGAACCCCGTCCCCCCTATCCACCCCTGCTGTCCATCGCGGACGACACGAAGTTAGTGCTTTAGCATACCTCTTCCCTAAAGAACTAGCGAAGCCGTCGCGCATAAGGTTGTCTTGGAGGACATTCCCTTGCGTCTTACGCCGACGCGGGCTTCCTCCGCTTCCTCGTGCTGTCGGAACGCCCCTTTAGGATAGCTAGCGCGCGAGTCTTGACTCTTGCCTGTTCCCTCTTGCCTATTGCCTATTTCCACGCTCGTAATCTATTTTGCACGGGTACTTATTCTGCTTTTTTTCTTTCTGAAACAAGGCAATTTTTAATCAAAAATTCCTCATAGATAACTATTAATCATTCACTGATAAAGTCATATTTTTTCGGACTTCCTGATGGACAGTTAGACCAATTTGAATTGCTTCTGCTAGTAGTTGTTGGTATTCTGTTTCGTTTTGTTGGCTAGATAAAGACATAAGCTGCACTAAATCATCTTCTAAGTTATTTAGTAGTTGATATCGGTCTTGTGACTGTAATTCTTGGTTACATAACACAAATTTTTCTAATTCTAAGCTATTGAGTAAACTATCCTTTGTAGTTTGCAAAGCAGTAGTGATTTCTGAGGATGATTCTGAGTTATCTTGGGTAGTTACAGTAGATAAAGTATTAAATTTAGTTAATAGTTGAAAGTTGTTTATCAAGCGGTTGTAATCATCAATCTTATTAAGTGTTGTAGCAATACTTTTTAGTTGTTTTGCTTGCTGCCACAGATAAAGATTTAAGCCCAATAAAAGAGCTAGTGATAATATTATCGATATCCCAATTATAATTATAAATCCTTGTAATTGATTACTATATAATAGCCATTTTTGCAAAATTAATAAGTTAATTGGCACTAAAAATAATATTCCCAAAAAACCAAGAGCAGCTTCCGATAAGAAAAAAGATAATTTATTTTTGTGGTAACGTAAAATCAATACATTAGTCATTTCCAGAGCCAAACTATCAAAAAAACCAAACTGCAAAACACGCTCTAATTCTGTTGATTTGATTTGTAACCCATCCCAAGCTACTAATTTTTTCATTGGTTTAATTTAATCCTAAAACATTACCAATAATCTTTAAAACTTGAATATAAAAGTTACTCTCAATGTTTCTGTATAACGCAAAAGGCTGGTCTGGTGTGCCAAAAAATGGTCTTAAAGTCCATCCTAGCTGACTGCCAACAAATCCATATAATACTAACCAAAATTTAATTAGCTTACGTCGATTTTTAATCGATTCTGAATCTGTATCTTTAGGAATCAGAGAAACCATTGCTTCATAGAAAAATCTGATGCCAATCACTCCTGTAATTGCAAACACCGTAATATTTAATAGCTGAAAAAAGTAATAATCATTAATAGATAAGCGGAAAAATAAACTAATAGGAGCAAACCCAAAGAGCATCACACTAATAAGAGACATTGAAGATATTAGTAATGTGACATATTGGCTAAAAGTCTTTTTTGAACCAAAAATAATATCTAAAAAGTAAAGTGTGGGTAAGCAAATTAATAAAGTTATTAAATAGAGTGCTGGTAGCTTAAACGCAGAAGAAAGCATTTGTAACCAGCCATGAAGAGAGCCAATTATTGCCCCATATAGCGCAAAGAAAAGGGAACTACAAAAAAGCAAAGAAATAATCTTTCTATCTAACTGCTTACGATCGTCTATTTCCTGGAGAAAAAGATTGCGATCGCGTAGTAGCTGCATTAAAACAGCAAAAGATACGAATTTCATAAAATAATATGGTCAGATAAATAACCCTTACCATTTTAATGTTTTATTTTTATACTTACGTAAATTAATTATTTTTTCATTAATTATTATCGAAACAGTAAAATTGCTATCTTACTCATATAATTTATTAATTAATGTAACTAATGTTTCAGCAAAGCGATCGTAAAAAAAGTAATCTTGTGCGCCTATAGTTTTAGATTTTTCTCCTCCAAACTGACTTTTAAACTGAGAAAAATTAGCGTAATTGTGATTATTATCAGTGGTAAAACCATAAAAATCATAAAATTCACAACCACGTTTTTTTGCTCTTAACATAGCATCCCAATGTAAAGTATAAGCAGGCATAACATGACGATATTTGTCTTGACTACCACCATACAAATAAGTGGCACGCTTTCCCCAATAAACTACAATAATTGATACTAAAATTTCTCCTTGCCATTTAGCAAAACCAATTTCTGCAACATCAGCTTGAAACAAGGTTTGACACAAATTAATAAAAAAACTGTAAGGCTCACCAAAAAACTTGTGTCTTTGTACTGTTGTCCAAAATAAATTGTAAAATAAAGAAATTGCTTGACTATCTTTAGTAAATTCTGTAGTGACTTGATAACGCTGAGAAAGCCTTAAGTTATATCTTCCTTTGGGTTTCATTGCTACTAGTAATTTTGCCTCTGTTTGCTGTAAATTAATCAGTAAAGTTTCACAGGGTAATAGATCGGCAGGACTTCTACTAAACTCCTGAAGACACTTTGGTTTCTCTTGCCACAGTGGTTCAATTCTTAACGCAATAATATTGAGTTGTTTTGCTAGTTTTTCCGCTTGTTTAATTAATAGTTGTAATCCTAATTCTAGATATTCTGAAAGTACGATCGGCGCACCTGGAGCAAATAAAATATTTGGGCGATTGCGATCTGGATAATAGTAAAAAATGCATCCCCCTACTAAAGTATTATTATCAAATAAGCCGTAACGAAATGTTTGGTAACCTTCTAATTCTTTAAAATCCGCCCACACCCCAGATTGCATAAAGCATCCTGTATCGAAATCTTTAGTAAATTTATCCCATAATGATTGCTCTTTATTTCTTAATAGTCTAACTTCTAAGCTATTATTCATCTTAAATTGATATTTATTTCTGCAAATAATTTAGTAACAAAAATATTTTAGAGTGAATTCATGAATTAACCATGCAAGACAAATGCAATTAATCATCTTCAGAACGCTTAATAATATCAAATAACCAATAAGAGCCGTAAAATATTAACATTAAACCAATAACTTTAGGAGTATAAGCTTCATAGTCAATATGTCTATTAATATTGTAATAATTAGTGGAGTCTGTGGCTTCTCCTCCAAAACCCTTAGCAAATACTGCATCAGGAGCTACCAAATTTGCTGTTAATAAAACCACTGTAACTAGCATTAATAACTCTATCCGTTCCTTATTAAGCTTTATTTTATTTTTATTAGTTTGTAATTCGTGTAAAAAACTTGTTAACTCATCTTTAGTTTTATGCGATAAATTTTGCGAATGCTTCAGAACACTATTTAGTAGCTTTTCTAGATTTATTTCTGCTAAAAGATGCTGACAATAGTTAAGCCACTCCTGATTCATTTTAGGAGTATGGTAACGATGTTGTATGGGTAATAGTTTGTGAATATCTATAGTAGAATTGGAGTTATGATTTAAGGTACTTAACCAAGATTGAGCAATAGATTCTAATTGTAAAAAATTGCGATCGCTTGTTAGATAATTTTCAGTTTCATTTAGTTCTAAAAAATCAACTAACGAAATATCTAAATATTTTGGAATATTATAATTAGGATTTAGCAGATAGTAAAAAAAATGACCATTTGCTAAAGTATTAATCGTGACATTGTTTCTTATTTCTGCAATACATTGTTTAAATTTACAACTTTTGAATAAAAAATCTACTGTCACATAATCAATACCACTAGGAAAAACAAGGCTAGCTATTTCTTGCTTAGTAATTAACTGATTAGAAGCCATTAAAAGTCCCCAGTTACCATAACCCAGTGCCTTGAAAGAAGGCATTGTTACTTGTAGCGGTAAAAGACAAAATTGAGCTGATAATATAGTCTTGTATAAGCACCAAAAAGCAGTAGTTCTATTTTCAGGAGAAACGCCATTACTGGCAATTATTCCTCTATTAACAGTAACTCTATTAAGCTGCTTAAACCATTCTTGACTATAGACAAAAGTATCTTCTTGAGAAGTAGGATAGGTAAAATCGCAAATAACAATATGATAAAAATTATCTGGACAAGCATTAATAAACTCAAATGCTTCTTGAATTTTGACTGTAACGCAACTATTGCTTAAACTGTCTTTGTTATAAGGTTTTAAAACACTCCTTGCTAGTTTTATAACTTCCGCATCGTAATCCACTAAATCAATACTGGTAACTTCAGCAAAACGCAAACATTCTCTAACAGCTAAACCATCACCACCACCACAAACTAAAACTTTTAAATTAGTATCAGGAAATCTTTTAATAGCTAAAGCAATAGTAGGAATGACTAAATATTCGTGATATATAGCTTCGTCAACTGTATCAAATTGTAAGTCACCATTAATATAAAACGCTAACCCGTCTTCATGGTATTCAATAAATAAAGAATTAGGCATTATATATAATTATTGGTTAACCAAATAGACTCTGGTTGAGTCCAGTAATAGTTAGTAAGTAATAGATAATAGATAAGAATATTTTGAATAATGAGTATCATACATAGATTTATAACTCACATTTTGTGAGAATCGCTATACTGATGTCATTTATTTTTAAAGTTACATTTAATATTTTGAGATTCAATCCCGCGCACCAGCAGCAAAGGAGTCAAATCTGATTTAGTGCATTTTTATAGAGAGTTGTTATTATAAAGCCAAATTAATTTAATAATTATGACATTGATGTTAGTCTAAAAAATCAAGAGCCAAACTCCCCACAGAATCATTAAAAATGCGACAATAGCTTCTAGCTTTGATGAGCTATTGAATTTGCCCACAATGTTTTGACTATGCTGTTTCTTCTCTAAATTAGAAAAATCTTCAGGATTTACCATCTGACTTAAATAGATCTGTAATTCTCCATCGCGCCACGCTTCAAAAGCCAAATTAACCTTATGGGATCGATCCCAATGTGCGACTCGTTTCAGTCTAACTACAAGTAGTAACATATTTGGAGGAACGCTGAGGATATTTTCAGAACCTGGAAAATATAATAACTCTTGATTCATGTAGGTTAAATTCCTACCGACGA
>NZ_LR213885.1:3050-20042 GCF_900659865.1 Hyella patelloides LEGE 07179 | reverse complement strand
CACCATCAGACAAGGATACGGGTGATAAGTGCTCAGGGTTCTTGGAGATTTTCTCCAGACTCCAAGAACTTATTTCTTCTTGATGTGAACTAGAATATTCACTCTCGACAACTAACTTCACCTCGACGAGTTGGTTGGTCACCGACCAAAAGGCAGCTTGAAGATGAGGAATTCTGATCCGATTGATTTTAATTAAGGCTCGACTGCTCAAACCCACAGTTACTATCTTGCCATCAAAATCTAACAAATGCCCATGCTGCTTAAATAAAGCTCTCGTTACTGGCAATGAAATATGATTTAAGATTTCTAACCATAGAAGCTGGAGATTTTGATTCGTCATATCATAGGTCTCCTCCGTTGGCATTGTTCCACTTTCTGAAAAAAGCTATTTTTCGCATTTCTACCAGACTTGCAACCTCAAAAAGGTCGTTGAAGTTAAAGAAGAAATCGCTGTCTCTGTTTCGAGATACTTCATGACTTTTTCCCCCGACGACATGATGAAGATGAACCCAAACATTCATTGCCGTAACTCGGACAACATACCGCATAACTCTTTCTTTCTACTACACGGTCGCATCCCATGCAGACAAACTTATACATCCTTTCATACATCTTTCGTTGATGTTCTTTCACCGTGTAGGAACGGTAGTTTTCTGTTTTGCTGGTTGCAATTGATTGTTGTCGATCCACGAGCGGAAATTATGCCTCATCTTAATAACTCTTTTAATTATTATGATTGAACTTTTAAATAATCCCAAAATTCCAGTAATTGCTCATCCGTTAAATGTCTTCTACTTTTTTTATTATAGCGATTCATCAAGTATTCTTTTCCATCTTTCACACTCCAGCCTAATCTCTTCAATTCACTATCAATAGCATCTATTATTTCTGAGAATGTGTATTCAATTACCGACGATCGCTCTGGCACCTTTAACAAATTTCCTTGGGTTGAGTTTTCAATTAGAGTCAGCTGCTGCTTTTCCGCCGAGCTTAAATAATTCTCTCTCAGCCACTCAATTTCTGGTTGACTCGCCCCAGTTGTCGCCAGTAATTTAATTAAGTCATTACTTGTACTGCAATTCAAGACACGCTCTTTAACCCTGTTAGATCGGTTTTTCAAAGTGTAAACATCGCGAGAATTGTAAGGATAACTCTGCCAGTTTATTTGAATTTCAACAGGTGTAGTCGAGGGTTTTGTCACAAGTGTAGCAGCCCGTACCTCTTTGACAGCAGGAGTTGGTAATACCTCTACACCTTGAAAAACAGTGGTGCATATATCATTTTTAGTTTCCATTGATGCTGAATCAGGTTTTTGGCTCTTTAAGGTTGAATCTTTTGGTATTGAAGGTGTATTAGGTATAGACAAGCCTTGCTCTGTCTGCTTTTCAGACCGTAACACCTTCTCTATACCCTCTTTATCTAACAAAGGTGTAGTCGGCTTCCAAACCACCTGCCTTTTACCTTGATGCTGTTTCTGTCCTGCTTTTTTCCATTCCAGATTGGTTAAGATATTAGCTACCCTCATCTGAGATCGCCTATCTACTTTTCCTGCTTCAATTTCAAATACCCTGGTTAGTATTTCCATTATCGAAACTTGCTCTCTTCCCTCTAGATAATTCGCGATCGCTCCCTGCCACTCATCAATTATTTGAAACTGCTGGTTGTTCTGCTGAGATAGTTTCTCTTCAGAATCAGTCAACCACCATTGTTCACCATTACGGTATGCGGATACTGCTGCTGACCAAATCGAGTCTCTTTCCTCTTTCAGAAGCTTGATATTGATTTTCTCTTTAGCTACGGGAATTATCCAATACCTCCTATTCCCTGTCGAGTCTACCAAGAAATCACTGCCATTAGCTGTACCCACAATAATTGACTGTCTGGGGAACTCAATTGCACTCCTGCCATAAGGAGGACGAAAGATATCTTTTCTTCGAGTGATAAATGCTTTTAGTTCTTCCGATTGGCGTTTACTGAACGTTCGTTCTATTTCCCCCCATTCGTGAATCCACGAACGGTGCAAGATTACCAGATCGTCCTTTTGAGAACCATTGCCCATCGAATCATCGAACCAGTCTCCTCCCAGCACACTAAAAAAGCTCGATTTCCCTGCTCCTTGTAATCCCTGAAGCACTAATGTCGTATCATGTTTGCAGCCTGGGGAGTATGCTCTGGCTACTGCTGCAATTAAAGTTCTTTTGAGAAATACATCATAGATGGGGTTACTCGTTCCAAAATAGCGGGTAGCTAGGTTCTCTAAGCTAACTGGGGACTGATGGGCTGCCACGGTATCTAAATAAGTAACGACAGGACTATAACTATTCTCCATCGCTATCTTGCCAAAGATATCACTTGCTTTGGTTTTGGTACAATCAATGCCGTCTAAATCTGCCAGTAATAGATATGCTTCTTCCAGTAAAATTTCCTTACCGTCTAGTTCTACTTTCTGTTGCAGTTTATTTAACTTTAAGCGATCTCGATATTTACTCCTGATATAGTTCATCAGTTGTCTCGAATCTAATCTGGTTAACCCTGGCTGTTGTTGTTTGAACTGTTTTTCTGTTCTCTTGAGCCATTCCTTGAATTGTGTGAGATTGTCCATAACTGCTTCAAATGCTGATATTCCTTTGTTGACAATTAAATCGTCTACTCCTTTAGTAGCTTCAGAGTATTCCCAAGTTGCTACACCTACGATGCACCCTTCTTTGGCTGCCAAATATCCCGTATGTTTTAATGCCTCTTGTACTTGATGCTTGACCGTGATGTCAGAATCGAATACTAGATGTATCGGTCTGCCGTTAGTGAGAAATGGTGCTAGTGTCGGAATTGCTTTCAGTTTTTTCTTTTGTTTCCCGTTCCACACTCCCGTGACACAGAGGGGAATGTAACCATGAGATAACAAGCATCCTGCTTTTTTCGCTCCTTCTGTAACTTCTAACGGTAGTTGGGGATTGTCTGCCACCCATAACCAAAACCCTTTATCCAATCTATCTTCTTTGATATCTTCTGGTGTGATGGGTACTTGGTATTTATCAGCGATCGCCTCCCAGGTATCCATGTCTGGAAGTAGCAAAATTACTTCTACATCATCTCCCTTGGGAAATGAAATGTATTTGAAGGCTTTCTCTTGATTAGGGAAATGTAGTGGTATCTTTGGTTTGAACTGTCCAAAATTGCGATACTGCCCTGTCATGAGATCAATACTTCTCACATACCATCCTCCCGAACCAGAATAGTGCTGCCAATTCAGTAATGAAGCTATTTGAGATTGGCTCTCACAAGTTTTGACGTTCCGAGAGGCGATCGCACCCTTGACTCCACTTCCAGTTACCCACTCCTTTAAAGCTGAATCGAGGATATCTCTCGACTGATGATGTTGTAACTCCGTTATTATAGTCATAGCCGATACCTTTGCTTAATGTACGGTTTTGGTCAAAAGCGATCGCTGTTCTTTTCCAGGGAAGGCGGTCGCTATTATTTTTAATATTTAAGTGATAACAAGACATTTTGCGTTCGATTTTCAAATTGAATTCAATTTGAAAATTTTCTACGACATTCTTTGTCTAATCAGGAATATATTCAATAAGGTCTTCAGGCGTACAGTCTTTAGAGCTAAGTTTAGTTATGGCTAGACAAATATTTCCTAGTGCTTCTCCACCAATTTCTGGTAACTGTTCATTGTTTTTAAGCTTAGAAATGCTGACTGGATTCATCCCTAATTCTTCAGCTAGTGCTTTATTTGTAATTTTTCTGTCTGCCATAACTGCTCTGAGTTTCCAAAAAACTTTTGCCACACGCCATCTACATAAAACTGCACTCATAAGTATCTCCTAAAGCGAGCAACCTATAAAATATAGCTTATTAGGCTAAATATTACTACTCATAAGCTATTTCTATTTCCAGCATTAAGAAACATCGAGGATTTTTATAGCTCAATAGTTTACAAAAATAGCTTTCAAGGCTATATTCAAAATATGGAAAGAATAAAAAATAATCTTAAATCTAATTAAAAATTCATATTCTTTATTCTTTCCTTGAAAAGCTTGTTTCGTTCCAAATCACAAAGGAGAGCCAGTACCGACCAAAGTTCTGCTCTCCTTAAACCCTAAAATACAAAGGCTATTAACTATCATGACATATATTGCAGACAAACCATTAGCTCTCGAAAAATCGTCTTCTTCTACTTGCTCTACTTGTCCCAGATAAAATAATTAACATCAAATCTAAATTTTCTTCGATCAACTTAATTTAAGGGCATTACTTCCAAGTAATTCGAGCCAGACAAGATGCTCTTAATTGATAAATAAAAAATCAATCTTCCTAGAATAGAAGCTAGGGATAGCTTTGTCTTTTTTTTAGTGGTGTGGTGGAGTGTGCGAATAAGCTTTCTTAATAACTGCTTTGGGCAGTAAATAAACCCCTATCTGTTTAAAAAACAATACTAATCGTGCAAATTACTCCACCTCTGATGATTATTTTTAGCAGTACTCTTTATCTTTTTTTAGTTCACATTCTCTTAAGGATCTGCCAAATCAAAATCCCGAAAAGTTAACCTGATTTATCAAGGTACTCTTGCTCTAAGACCCTTAAGAGTTTCTCCTCCACAGGAGAAAGATAAAAACGATCTAACTTTGCCAAACCATTGAGAACCCAATAAGCAGCATCATCGAGAGAACCCGTTTCGTAGAGACTCGTCATCCTCACTCCAATATCAAAAATTTGTTGATGCTGTTCTTCATCCAATCCCCAGGACTCTAAATTTTCAATGGGGACAACTAGCTCCGTTTCCCAAGTATCCACCAGACATTCCCAATCTTGAAGTTCAGAGATCATGCACCAACAGCCATTGTACTTTTTCAAAGAAGAAACATCTCTTGCCACAATACGACAGACTTCTCCTACCTCAAAGGGGTTATGAGGGGTTTGATTCTCTCGTAAATATAATCTGACTGCTTCTGCCACCACCGAAGAAGTTGGTACTCGGTTGACCGCCATACTTACTGCATTGTTCCACACGAGTACCTGTTCTACCGAACGCAATTCGGCTTTAACGATGGGGCGTAATTGACCCTGTTTGGTGGGCAAAAAGGCAGATGGGAGATTATTTGTCGGCAAATTGTCCAGTAGATTCTGATAAACTCTGGCAGCACCTATTTTGAGATATGCATAATCGCGGGTAAAGTTAAAAGTATCGAGACAATAGGATTCAAAATTATCGTGAGTACTGCGATATAACTTTTGGGTTTGAATCTGCTCTAAGGCTTGTCCTGCAAGGTAAAAAGCCGAGCGAACAGTCTGCTCCAGTCGCGATCGCAATTGTTGTTCCTCTCTCGATAATTCTCTAGAGCCACCCATAATCTTAAACTGAGATTAATTTAAAATCCTACCAGAATTAACTGCGAGAAAGAGGTGTTCTTCGTAGTAAAATTAATCTCAATCAACAGACAGTTTTTTGGTCAACACGGGAGGGATTTTATTGATGCCTATCTATCAGCAAGGGCAACCACGCTTATCATCTCCTGCCCGACGGCAAAAAGCAGCCAATCTGGTTTTGTTACCCACGACCGAGGCAATGTTACAGTGTTTTGCACAGTATTTGAACTTGAATGTGGCAGATGGAGACGCTGCACCAGATACCATCACCACCTACAATCGTCGAGTACATCAATACTTGGCTTGGTGTCAGCAGAATCAGATTACCCCAGCCCACGCAGATAAAGAAGCAATCCTCTTATTTCGCTCTTATTTAATCAAGCAAAGAAAACAAAAGCCCAATACCATTGCTCTAACTCTGGTAGTGATTCGTCGCTTTTATGCTGCTTGTTTGGGCAAGAATTTAGTCAAAGAAAATCCCGTAATCGGGGTCAAGCCTCCTCGCAGTAAAGTCAAACAGGGAGAGCGCATTACTTATTTGACTCTCTCCCAACTCGAACTCGTACTGTTGACTATTGGTAATGATGGTAGTTTAAAGATTTTACGCGATCGCGCCTTATTTTCGCTGATGGCACTGGAAGGACTGCGCTCGGTAGAGTTATGGAGAGCTAATTTGGGAGATTTTCACAGTAGAGAGGGACAATCTTTTCTGAAAGTGGAAGGGAAAAGCCAAATTAGAACTGTCCCAGTCAGAGCAGATATTGTCAGGTTATTAGAGCAGTACAAAAATGCCAGAAAGCAAGCAGGAGAGGAATTAAACCGCCAGAGTCCTTTAATGATTTCACTGTCCAATCAGACCAAAAGAGAAAGACTCTCCAGAAGAGGAATCGAATATATTGTGGATGGTTATTTGGAAAAAACCGACCTCAAAAGAATCGACAATCAGCAGTCTCGTTCCACTCACAGTTTGAGACATACTGCGGGAACATTGGGCTTAGCTGGAGGAAGCTCGCTGAGACAAGTACAAGAATTACTCGGACACAGCGACCCCAAAACCACCGCGATCTATGCCCACATCACCGAACGTTATGAAAATAATCCTGCCAAAGGGATTGATGTCAAGATTTGAGGGGGAAAATGCCGACAAATTGTCGGCAAGATAGTCGCTCGCTATCCGCCCGAAACCAAAGGAGATAATCGCGCCAGTACTTCTTCGATAACTTCTGATGGTACTTTTTCCAGAAATTTTGCACCTCTAGCTTGCCAGTCTAAGACCCTTACCTGGTCGGCTAAAATAACTCCATAAGTATTCAATCCCTGGGGTAGCACCACTTCAAAACGCCAACCTTTAATCTGACTGGTAATGGGACAGGCTAGGATAAAATGAGAAATACGGTTGTATGCCAGAGGAGAAATCACCAATGCTGGTCTTACTCCTGCCTGTTCTCTACCTCGTTGGGGGCTAAATGAAAGCTTGATAATATCTCCTCTATCTGGAATGTAAGAATTTACCACTGCTCTCTTCCCATTGATTCACCCCAGTCTATTTCTGAGTGTAGATTTTCTTCTCCCATTCCTTCAAGTAACTCTTCTAAAGTATATTTCTTGCGCTTGAGAGGAGTAATAATTAGCCGCTCTTCTGCGGTTGATATTTCTATTTCATCTCCTTCTTGTAAGCGCACCTGTTCGGCTAAATTTTTAGGTATGCGGATACCCAAGCTATTACCCCATTTGGCTATTTTGACAGACATTTGGACTTTGTATATACTATGTTTACTCTAAGTATATACAAAATTAGTAGTTATTGGTATAAATTAGTATTTAAGAGCGATCGCGACATAAGCTGAAAAACTAGCTCTGATTTTTAGTAGCGCACACTAACATTAACAATGCCGTGATGTAGTACGCTCACAGATATCTCTAAATATATTCCCGTATTTTGAGCATTCTATTCCCTTGAATTCGTTCAAAAAATTCAACTACAATTGTATTTCGGAAGAGTGAGAAACAATCAGAGTCATCCCAATAGCGATCGCGATCTCTTATGTAACACATTAGAATAGCAAAATATTACCAGTCTCCAATCAAATTTAGTCCCGCCCAAATATTAGGAGGAGTATTTTGTGAGATTTGCTCGATTTGAATTTGCTGGAGTGCAACTGCCTTATCTAATTTTTGTTCTTCAAGCTTTTGATAAAAGCCATGAAGTCTCCACTCCCTGCTAACGCGAGGAAGTGGTATCTTGCTCTACAATACTAGAAGGTAGCAACCTCCATAGCATCGAAAGCGTTACCCGACTTCTGGGTGACAAGCAGGAATTTTGACCTTTCTTGTCCTGTGAGCCATTTCTGCTCATCAGTTGATAGATAAATCTTGCGCCAATATTATAGCTAGCTGAAAGGTCACAGTTATACTGTTTTCCGCTAGCGAATACGGCTATTTCGTAATTTTCTTGATTTCGCCTCAGTTTGCCACTGCCATCATAAGCGTGGCTGCTCGTACCGCGTGGGTTAACAAAAACTACTTTTCCGCCTAATTCTGACCACTTCATTTCAGTCAGATTGACTATTCGACGGTGCAACCAGCCATGAAAGCGTTGTTTTAGGGTAGAGCGTTTTTTTCCCCCTTTGGGTCGCCAGCCTTTAAGATACTCGAATACGATGTATTTAACTCCGTATTGTCGAGCAATTTTAACTAAGCGAGATGATACTTTTTGTCCGATTTCTCGGTTAATATTGTTAGCTTTACGATACAAGCTACGACAGAAACCTTTATGCAGTTTGCCTGTAAGAGAGGCTTTTTTGCTGATGCGCTTCAGTCTTTTATCTCGACGGTCTATGTCTCTACCATGATGAATGAATTCACGATGGCTTACAGTACCGTCATAGTTAACTACTGAAACTGTAGCAGTGGTATTAATACCCAAGTCTACAGCTAAAACAGATTGGGCTTCAGGCAATTTTGTTCGTTTACATTGAAAAGGTACAGATAGGTGGCAACCTTTTTGGTTGATGACTAGGTATGGTGACTTACGCTTATTAGCCAAATCTAGATGTCTTTGTCTATGACCTGTCAAACCAACAGTAATCCATACCCAATCAGTACCAGTAAATACTTTAATTGCTGTACTTTTTAAGTCTTCTGCAAACTTAATACATTGACCTTTATACAGAGGTGGATAAGCCCCGCAATCAGCATTTAGCCTTGGTGGTAGTGCATCAAATCTATTTCTCATTCCCGATTGCCACATTCTGTATCTAGTCACAAAACTAGACACTTGACCTATGGCAAATTGAATCGCTCCACGTCGATAATAGCTAGGGAATTTGTGAAAACGAGAATTAAAGTATTGATATTTTGGGTTAGGGTTTTTAGCCGTTTGATGTATCAGTTTTTCTACGGCAGGTATTTGTGATTTAGCGTCTAGCAAACCAACACTTGACCAATGAGTGTAGATTACCCCTACCAAACCACGCACCTTACATCGAAACTCACAAACGGTTTTTTCTAGCAACTTTCTTTGGTGAGAGGTTGCTACGATAGACCATTTTTCGCTACGGATGTTTGGCTGTACCATAGGAGAAATTATACCATAGTATTTATGATTCATGGCAAAGCTAAAGCCTCATATACATAGCTTTGGATTTAACTTAGTTCACATAGTCTTTGTAACGTCAGGTCGTCATCCTGTAATTAATGAAGCCATTGAAAAGCGTCTTAAAGAGTTGATTGAAAAATTATGTACAACTCAAGATTGTGAATTGATTGAGTGTCAAGCCGATCTGGGGACTAAAGACCACATCCATTTGCTCATAGATGTTGCTCCTAAAATTTCTCTTTCTAAACTTTGTAATATCCTTAAAACTATTACCAGTCGCGAAATTAGAAAAGAATTTGCCGATTTTTTAAAGCCCTATTATTGGAAACCTCTATTCTGGAAGCGTGGTTTTGGTTATACATCTGCTGGTGGTGCGCCTTTAACTGTACTTAAGCAATATATTGAAAATCAAGGCTACAAAAGTTAAATAATTGACTTCGCTTGCGCCCTAACTACCACCTGCTGTCGCGAGGTGGCAGAATGCGGGCTGATTGTCCGTTCAACAAATGCAGACTCTAGCAAATACAGATACATGGTTAGAAGGTTATAACGTGTCTTCCACTCCAAAAAGAACTTACCAGAGAAGAAACACCTCAGCAGGAGGCTCGCGTTCTTATTGTCAAAATCCCTTAAGAGGAAAATCTTTAACTTTGCTAGTCCCAGAAGAAAAAGTAGTTCACCAAACAGTTAGTAAAAATCCTGCTTTCTTCTTTCATTCTCAAAGTACTACAACTATACCTTTAATTTTTACTCTAGTCGATCCAGAAGAAATCGAGCCTTTAGTTGAAAAATCTCTCTCAATATCACAACCAGGTTATCATAAAGTAGTCATTCCCCAGGAGGTCAAGTTAAAACCAGGTAAGATTTATTCGTGGCACATAGCAATTCCCTGTGCTGAAGCTCCAGAAAATTTTCGAGAAGTTTTAACAGCATCGGTAGAGTTAGGATTCGTATCCCCAGAAATCGCCCAGAGGATCGAAAAGACTAATTCTCCATCTCTAAAATCCCTTCTTTATGCCAGAGAAGGGATTTGGTATGATGCCATTAATTTTTGGAAGAAGGCTGAAGGGTCTATTGCAAGAAGCTGGTAATTTTAGTTTGATAATTACAAAATTAATACAAAGTGTATTCTCGATTAAAATACTTCAAAAACTCTAACAAAAAAGTTTTCTTGGCTTCGATTAATATCGTTTTTCTGATTACAGCCCTGCGTTTTCTGGGATTATTGCAGCCTTTAGAGTGGATGGCTTACGACTTACTTTTCCTGTTGCGTCCTTCAGAACCAAAGGAAGGACGGATTGTTATAGTTGCTTGGGATGAAGCTGATATTGAAAAGTTTCAAGAAGGGAGCATCTCGGATAGTAAGCTAGCACATATTTTAGAGAAAATTAAGGCACAAAAACCTCGAATTATTGGCTTGGATCTTTTTAGAAACGTACCCGTTCTTTCAAAATCTCTATCAAAGGAGCAGAATGAGCGAGCTTACCAAAAATTACAGGAAATTTTTCGCTCTACTCCCAATTTAGTAGGGATAGCAAAAGTAACTCCACCCCAAATACAAGCTCCTCAAACTCTAAAAGAAGAAACACGAATTACATCTGCTGACCTACTTAAAGATGGAGATGAAACGATTAGACGTGCTTATATCCACCCTCTCGAAGATGGAAAAGGAGAGCCAGCAGGAATTATTTCCATCGGAGTAATTTCGGCAATTAAATATTTATCCTTTGAAGGATTTGAAGTAGGTGAAGAAAGAAACCAAGCTCTCACCCTCACCAGACAGCAGTCACCAGAAAAAAACGAAGGTTCGGGTAATTTTGAATCTCAGTCAAACTCGCACATTCGCGGTGTCGCGAGGTTTCCTCGCTCCAGTCGCTCTTCAAAAATAACTTTAAGACCTCTAAAAAGATTTGATGGCAGCTATGTCAAGAAAGAGGAAGGAACAAAAATATTAATTAATTGGCGTAAAGGAAATTCTCCTTTTTTCCAAGTTACTGTATCCGAAGTTTTGGCAGGTTCAATTCCCGCAAACACTTTTAAAGACAAGATCGTTCTTATTGGCAATACTTCTACTTCGAGTTCGGACAAACACCATCTTCCTATCAATCGCTGGACATTACCTTCCACAACCAATGGAGTCGAGACTCACGCACAGATTGCTAGTTCTATCGTTAGTGCAGCCCTCGACGACAGACCCGCGATCGAGACGATTCCTGAATGGAGCGAGTTTTTAATTCTTCTTTTAATGGTTACAGCAATTGCTTTAATCGCTATAAAATATCGTGAAAAACATACTCTAAAACTCTTCCTAATTACTACAAGTATTGCCATGAGCCTTTGTTGCTGCTTGGCAATATTTGCCCTTGTTGCGTTTTTCAGCCAAGGCTATTGGATTCCAATTGTTCCTTCTTTACTGGGCGCGACTACAACCCCCATAGCAATCTGTTTTATTGTTTATAATGACAAAATTGAACAAAATAATCAAGACTTAAAACAATTAATCAAAGATTTAAATCATTCCCTTCAGAATTCTCTGCGTCCTATTGTAGAAGGAGGAAACATAGCTCTTGACGTATCCTCAAATTTGAAGAAAGCTGATAATCTGACCGAAACGATCGCGAGGTATGAAGAGGAATTGGGAGAACACCCTTTATCAGCAATACAGGAAAATCTGGAGATTATTCTGCTCTCTGCTGGGGAATTAAATAGGCAAAGAGAAAATTCCCAAGAATATTTTAAGATTGCTTATTTAGGACAAAGTGTTTTTTCTAAAAAACTAACTGCTTTTAACCAATTAGTTAATAAAACAGTTCAAGAAATAACTTATATTAAACAGCATCAGTATAATCTGACAATTCAAATTCAAGAATACTACGATCCTCAAATTAAAGATGTTCCGATCGACTCTCAGAGCTTTCAAAGAGTTCTGGAAAATTTGATAGATAATGCTTACTACGCTATTCACAAAAAAACCCAAACAAGACCCGAACATCAAGGAATTATCAAAATCACAACCCACAAAAAAAAAGAACCAAGTCGAAATTAGCATCTCCGATAATGGAATAGGAATGAAACCCACAATGGTAAAAGAGATCTTCCGTCCTTTCAAAAGTTTCAAACCCAGAAATGAAGGTCAAGGATTGGGATTATCCTTGGCAAAAGAAACCATTGCCCGTCATCAGGGCAGTATTGAAGTAAGGACAGTTGAAGGAAAAGAAAGTACTTTTGTTCTAACTTTTCCGCTATAATTTGACCGCGCCATTTTAGATTGTAGATTGACGGGTTGTAGATTAATAAAGACAGGCTTCTTCTCTTAAAGGCGCGAAGTTAATCTAAAATTTTCCAATCTTGTAATCAATAATCCAAAATCTTCAATCTTCAATCTTCAAGCTCCTTCTCGCGTCTAGAGGAGTAATTCTTTAATCTAAAATCTATCAATCTAAAATTGCATGACTCAGATATTCCTAGTGGTTCTTCGCCTTTGAGTTCTTTCTATTTCTTCTACTGCCCAAAACCTGACGACATAAGATGTTTCTCCTGCTATGGAAAGATGTTGAAGACTCTCAATCAGCGCATCTTCGATTTGCTTGACCCCTTCAAGAATCTGATAATTGCCATTACTTGCAAAAACTCTTAACACTGGTAATCCCGCCGATTCCACTTCTAATCCCGTGACAAAAGCAATTCCGATTACTGGAAGTCGATCGCTCATGATATTTTTCCTACTTTAATACTACAAAGCCAAGAGATTACTCGCTCGAACACTCTGCTCTCTTTAGGTAAGAGACAAGGGAGAAGTTAATTTTCTGCCCAATGATTAATGAGAAGATCGACTATAGGACTAAACCAACGAAGTTGATACTTAGTCGAATTACCGTCTCCAGCCTTATAGGTTGCCATCTCTAGTTGGCTGTAATTACCGTCGATCGCTTTTTTGGTAGGCTGATAATAATCGTGAACTTCTTTTCCCGTTGACTTTTTGATTCTCTTGACAGATACTTGATAGCCCAGTTGAAGAAGTTTTTTATTAACTGCGCGAGCAGAAATCTTGGGGAGTCCCAGCCTGCCCGCGATGATGTGACCGATTTCAGTGGGCGTTAGCGATTTTTCAGGAATCGGATTAGAAAGCGCGATCGCTTTTTTCTGGGGCAATAATAATGGTTCGGCTTCGGGTAGAAACTGCATTACCGAGTCTAGTTTTTATATTGATTCTACAATGTGGAATGCTTTGTAAATAAAGATTTATATTTTAAACTTACACAAAGTAAGCTCCGATATAGTAGATTTTAGACTTTCTTAATAATTAATGCCTTTCCGAACAATATATACATCTAAGCAAATTAAAATTGATTTTTAGCTAGAAAAATATCTATTCAATAATTCTGAGCTACATTGAAATTTCTTCAGCACATCTGATAAATCTTTACGCCTGATATTCATCATTATCAAACTCTTAACTGCTTTGACTTTTTCTTCTTTTGGTCTTTTGTTTTGTACCTGTTTTAACTGGTCTTGCTTTTCTTGTTTTACAGACGAACTGAGCGATACATCACAAAGAAAATAATCTTCTAAATAGTCAAGTCCTCGCTTCAAATCCGCAGTTGATGAATTTAGTTCTCTCTCAACGTCATCCCAAAAAGAAGCAGTACGCCTAGTTTCATTGTTAGCAATCAACTCATAAGCTATACCAATAAAGAAATCATAAACAGGTTTAATGTCTAGTGATAAAGTGCCAACTTCTGTACTAGCATTTAAGAAAGCAACAAATCCAATACCTAAACCGAGTGCTTCAAATATGAGTTTTAGCTCGATGTTGGGTTGAGTTTTGATAGGGCTAACTAACCAAAATAATAAGACAGGAAAAATTAACTGAATAGCAGCCCACAACCAAAATCCTAAGCTCTTTTGAGGTTTAAAAAATGGTAAAAACTGACACTTTTTAGTTAATTCTTGCCAAGCAGCGATTAGGTTGACTATTCCTGGAATTACCGCAATCCCAATATAGGGCAACCAGTCTAATAATGATTTCATCTTTGACTAACTAACTTTAATGACTGGATGTAAATCAAAGTAGCCAAAAGAAGTAAGGGTAAAATAAGTATTAGAGTCATGTATCTGGCTAGGTCGCTTTTTCGGTCGGAGAAATGGAAAAATTGTCCCGAAAATACCTGCCTTAGTAGTATTTATTTTTCCTTCCTGCCAAAGACGCTGAATAATTTGACGAGCTTGGTCTGGCGACATTTCTAGAGCATAAGCCAAATTTTCAATGGTTAATGGTCTGAACTCTAAAGCTTTAAGGACAGAAAATGCTTTTAAGTCTGCTTTTGCCTGAGTAACTGATACTGCTGCTTGTAAAGTTTTAAAGAATGCGTCTTTGCTGTCTTTTACTCTCGTAACTAATTGTTTAGCTGTAGCTTGAAAGTCATCAGCAGTAAGCATGGTAATTGCCATAGGTTCAAGGGCAAGTTTACCCGAAACAGATATCTCCAATTTATCCCGTTGTTGAGTCTGGTATTCCCTTTGGAGATTTAAACGGGCTGTTTTGTATAAATCGTTCAGTTGAGCGTGTTTTGTTACCAATTCGGGAATCTTATCGAAAGCGACAGTAGGCTGCTTATTTAAATCATCACCAATTTGACGAATATCCTGCTGTAAGTCTTCTAGCAGAGTAGTTTCTAGTTGAGCCAGTGCTATTAAAAAGGCTTGGAGTGTGGTTTGCTCGGTTGGGGTCATTGAATATTTCCTCCAGTTAGAGTGAAGGCCGCCCAGTAATAGGGATGAGCATAGGGAGGAGAATTTGAATCTATCTTATCCGAATCTTGTTGGATATCCCAAATTATTGTTTGGAGATATTCACCAATATTAGGATAGGAGTCGCTGATTGTTGTAGCTAGATTGTCAATCCAGGGTACAAGTTGAGCATAAGTACGGGTGCGTAACCATTGCTGTGCCTGTTGCAGAGCCGAAGCAGGAGCAATTCCTTCTAAAAATAGTTGATAAAAGCGAATCATCAACCAGGCACTAGAAATCTCTTCTACTGTCCAAAGTGTATGGAGAACAGAAGCTGCACCCGCTTGTAAGAAGGCACTGACTAAACCCACATATTCAGTATCAATGGTTTGATTACCTGTAATCCCCGTTTCACAAGCAGAAAGGCTAATTAGCTGATAGCTTTTTAGGTTAAGGTTGCTAATTTCTTGGGCAGTGATTTGATGTTCTTTTGTAAGTGAAAGAAAAGAGTTTTCGGGTTGACGTTGGTTGTAAGCACCATGTCCAGTAAAGTGAAAAATATGATGAGGTTGTTGTAATGCTGCTTTAACGGCTGGATTAGTAGCTGTTTCTGTTCCTATGCTAGTAGAGTTAGTAAACATCTGGTTAATGATAGTAGATTCTATTTCTGCGTAGGGTAAATCATTAGCAGGGTTTTCTACACTTAATAAAGATAATGACTGATGATTTGCTTGTTTCCGATGTAAAGTTAGAGCAATTTGAGCAGAAGGAAAGTAGTTAATGGTTAAGCTTTTATCTTCTGTTATCTGAGTAAGAGATGCTTCAAACAAGACATGGAGAGGCAAACGATGCAAATCTTGATGTGGGATGAGAATTAATCGGGTGATGTCTGATAGATAAGATTTAATCTTATCAATGTCAAGAATGGTCTTCAGTTGTTTTAGCCTTGGTATCATCCCTTTGCGCCAGAGATGGTTAGCTCTATCTCTCTCTTGTTGATCTTTGGTTTTACCCCGATAGTCTTGATATTGCTGATTCCATTCGTTTAACCAAACCCTAAATTCCTGTAAAGAAAGCAGAGAGTGAGATAGTTGCTCTTGGTTAGATACAGAGTCATTAATGACAATTGGTTCAGTAGCATTAGCTTTGAGAACAAACGTAGTTAGAACTTGGGGACTAATATGCCAGCAAACTATTGCTGTGCCTGGGATTAAAAGCTGTTGGATTTGTTCACAGCTAGGACTAAGAACGTTTTCTTGCCAGGTAGAGAGGATATTGATTAGACAAATATTTTTACTTAGTTCTGCTTTGGTTAGGGCTTGGGAAAATGCCCCCTTATTAACTAAAATATCGACTTCTAACTGATAGAAACTAATAAACTTGAATCTAAGTTGTTTCTTGAGGATAAAAGACTTTTTGCTATTAAGTAAGCTGAATAAAACCTCTAGTCCTTTAAGCCTTAATTGCTCTGCGGTTTCCGTTTGCCCTAAAACAAGATGGACTTTGATGAGGTCTTGTAAGACTTCTAGATGTTCTTCGGGATAATCATCTTCTGTGAGTGTTAATAATGCTTGGTGGTAACTGTTGAAAGCTTTGTGCCAGTATTGAAAGGCTGTTAGCCGTTCGTTCTGAGGAAAAATTTGGTTGGAGATGCTACTATAACCAATCTGGTTAGAAGAATCGAAAGGGATTTGTCCTTGCCTGTAGTGTGCTTTACCAATACCATGATGCAAAGTTCCCCAACCCAGGGGACGAGTATCTTGGCAAATAGCTTTATCTAATTCAGCTTGATAACTGGCAATTGCTCCTTCATAGCCTCGGAGATTGAGTTGAGAATTAAAACGAGGAGGATGAGACAAGCAGTCTTGCTCTAGCTGTCCCCTTACTTGTTCGGAGAGAGGCTTTTGGATTAAGTTAACTAGTTTTGATGGTAAAGTTAGCTGGATTAATTGGCTGAGTTTATCTGGAGGAGGCTTTTGGATTAAGTTGATTATTTCTGGTGCTTCAGAATTAGTAAATGCTTTCAGATTTAGAGCTTGAGATTTAGTAAGGGATTTTTGGAAATGATTTAAGTTTCGCTCTAGGTCAGTATTTTCTAAGGTAGGAATGAGTTGTTGAGAGACTTGAGCAATTTCTAAATAAAATAGTTCAACAAACTGCTGTTGGTAATAACCATTATAAGTAGATAATCTTCCTACTAAAATACCTCGGTTGTACCAAGCTTGATAATAATCAGGTTGAAGTTTTAAGGCTTGGTCATAGCTAGCTAAGGCTTCTTCATTCCTGCCTAA
>NZ_LR213885.1:0-2789 GCF_900659865.1 Hyella patelloides LEGE 07179 | reverse complement strand
TAGGGCTTGGTCATAGCTAGCTAAGGCTTCTTCATTCCTGCCTAAATCACTCAGAACAGCACCTCGGAAAAGCCAACCTCTAGAATCATGGGGATATATTTTTGTAGCCTTAACTGAAGAATCCAATGCCTCTTGATAGTCCCGTGACTGCAACTGTTGAAAAGCTTGGTTCAGCAATGGCATAATACCTTGTTCATTTGATTCGGGTTCTACCATAGGCTGGTTACTGGACTTGTTTGTGTCTTGATTTTCCTCTTCCCCAACACAAGACAACCTTTCGCTTAAAGACCTAGCTACTTCTGCCAATTCCCCAGTTGCTACCCTTCCCAATAAACCCAACCGTCTTGCTAACTCCTGATGCGTTTCTGGCTGCTCTAACCATCTCTCACCAAAAGACCTTAACCAAATCGCTAGGCGTTGTTTATCTAACTTCTTGACAATTAAAAAGCCCTGAAGCTCTCCCCAACTGCTTCCCTTTTCTAACTCGTCTAATAACTCCATGAACAGGTTTTCGTACTCTAGATTGCTAAATTGATTAGGTTTCGGTAATGGTGATGGTGAAGGAGAGGAAGGATTACGAACAAACTTGCTTTTGATATATCTACAAGGGTTGGAGAGAAATTGCAGCATTACTTCACTCAATTAGCATTTTTTCGGATTTTGGCTAATGCTTAAATTTTAAAATAAATTATGCTGGGGAAATCACAAAATTCCGAAATAATCCTATACAGGGGTTAAATTTTACCTTACAAGTGGTAATATATCTGCTACAATGCTGATAGCTTGAGGGTCTAATAAAATTCCTCCTAGTATGGCTTCTTCTGCTTCAATGTTGCCTAAAAAGGTATTATTATCAGTCATTTTTCTTATTGAAAATATTGCTCAGTTTTTTAAGTTTGTCGGGGTCAACTAATTTCTTGGGAGACTTGTATTTTGCTGTAACAATTTTCTCTTGAGGCTTGACGCTGACTTGGGTTTTACTCTCGGTATTAGGTTCAGCTTCATCGCAAATCATTGATAGCAAACAAGCTTCTTGACTTTTAACATCATGATTGTCCCGATATTGCTTAAAGGCTTCTATAGATAATTTGACTTTTTCTATATCTCTACTGGCTATTTCTGCTCTTAGCTTTTTACTAACTTTGATACCAAGAACTTTAATAGAATCAATTAATAATTCTTCTATATCATTGTTGGTTGCTGTTGTAGAAGATGTAGCTTTTTTTTCTTTAATTGGTGTAGTAATAGAAACTACTTTGCTAGTAGGACTAGGTCTAGTCAATTCTTTTAATTGAGTTCGCAGTCTTTCATTTTCGTCTCTGATTTCATAGATTTCAGCTACATGACCTCTAAGAATTTCGTTTTGATGCTTTAGTTCTTTAATTTCTGCTTCAAGTTTACGGATTTTATCTTTAGCTACTTGATGTAAAGTTTTGAGACTGTGAGGTCGATTTTTACTATCTTCCCCAAGAGAATTAAGAGTAGTTTGTTTCTTGTTTTGAAGTTCGTGAATATAAGCTTTAATCTCATCCCACTTATAAAGATAGGAAATAGAACAGCCAGCTACAGTAGCAATATTTTTAAAAGTAAGAGGCTTCTTTTGTTTTTGAATTTCAGCAATAGCTTTTAGTACCTGTTCTTTCTTCTGTTCCTTTCTAAGAGCTTGAGTACGACGAAGAACTTCAGCCTGTTTTTGTCTATTGCTCATCAGCTAATTTCCTCAACTCTCTTAGCCATTTGTCCATCGCTTCAATGGTTTCTTTAGCTTCTTCAGCTATTACTTCTGCACTAGCACCAGCTTTTTTCGCTTGAGCTAATCTTTGTTGTTCACCCTGGTACTGACGCTCGTATAGAGGTAACTTAGCTGTACTGGGACGAAAACTAGAACAGCCATAGCATTTAGGATAAATATTAATGGGACAAGGTGTTTTAGGATCTAAAATACAATGTCCGTAAACTACGTAACGATGTGGGACTTCTGAATCTGGTTCTCCTGGATCTAGTTCGTGGGCTTTAAGGTTTTTGAGTAAGCTATGGGGTAAAGATTGCCAGGGTAGGAATTTGTTTTCAGAATTCACTATAACTTCATGAAACGGTAAATCTACCTCTGCTACTTGTTCTCTAGTAGGTGGTGCATAATGTTGGAATGTTGTCTTACTGCTTTTATGGTCTAGTAAAAGACGAGCAGCTTCCATTTCATATTTTGTTCTTACTTCTTGTCCACGAGTAGAGCGAGTAATTTTCCCTGTAAAGTGAGGCTTTTGTCCGTTGGCATCTAAAACATTTTCTTTTTCAATTAATATCCGAATAATGCCAACCATTGGGTTGCTTTTTGTATCTACAAGAGGAGGTTCAGGTAAAGGTTTAATATTGGGAAAAGTTGGATATGATAGTTGCTTTATGCTCCGAAAATGACAAAACAAATAAGGATAATCTTCACCAATAACTTTTTGAATCCATTGTTGTTGTTCTTCTATAATTCTCCTTATTTTTCGATTGGCAAATATTTTGTGCCACTTTTGAGTTTTATGTTGAAAAAATTTGACATACCATTGACCATTTTCTTCAATCAAACATTTAAAAAGTAAATTACAAATATCTCCAGGTCTAGCACCAGTATAAGACTGAATTAAATAATGAGAAGCAATGGGTTTAGGAATTTTATGTAGATGAGATTCAATAGCTTTACGAGTTACTTCATCTAACCAATCAGGATCGTTATGACTTATTTTTAGAACATCACGACTACGGATTAAAGAAGGTGTATCTAAGTCAATCCAATCAAAAAA
>NZ_LR213884.1 GCF_900659865.1 Hyella patelloides LEGE 07179 | reverse complement strand
CGCTTTTCGGAATTTTTCTTTTTAGGAAAAATATCTTGAAATAGCTTCCACTCTAGGTCATTTAATCCCTCAAATTTGCCTGGCATCTTCAGTCGTTTAGTTACAACCTTCTTATTTTATCTATTATCTTATTTTATCTATTATTAGTGGGATAGGTTCATCTCTAATCACGGTGTTGATGAATCAAAAGACGTAATTGGCCCTTATGAAAAGCTTAATTGGGATGGGCGTAAATTGAAATCTATTAGTGCTGTTATTCGTAACTCCACTGGAAAAGCAGTGGGACTTATGTGCATTAATCTCGATCTTTCTAAATTCGAGGAGTTTCGTCAGATAATTGACAGATTTATGTGTCCCGATCGCTTGATTCCTCAGCCACAAGAGTTGTTTAAAGATGATTGGCAAGAACGCATTAATATTTTCGTTCACGAACATTTGCGTAACCAGCATAAGCATTTTGACAACCTGACGCGAACCGATAAGCAAGAGTTAGTAAAACTTTTGAATCAAGAAGGCGCGTTTAAGCAAAAAAATGCTGCTTCGTATATCGGTAAGGTTTTAGGAATTTCGCGAGCAACCGTATATAAGTATTTGTCAGAATTCAAAAATTAAAACTAGGGGCAAATAGCTATTTGCCCTTACCAAAGTCAAAAGCGACGTGACAATTTTCTAGGTTTCTTCGATTACTCAATAACTATTTAGAGGAAATGTCCTAATGCTAGATATTAAAACAGAAATCTTACAAGCCGAGCAGAAAATTCGCTCGTATATTCGAGAGACACCATTAGACTATTCTTTAGCCTTATCTCAGAGTACTAACTCTCAAGTCTTTTTCAAGTTAGAAAGCCTCCAGTTAACAAGCTCATTTAAGGTTCGAGGAGCAATGAACAAGTTGCTATCCCTTACACCCCAACAAAGAGAACAAGGAGTCGTTACTGCATCATCTGGAAACCACGGTGCAGCGATCGCTTTTGGATTGGGTAAGCTCAAAATTCCAGGAATTATTTTTGTCCCTGAAGATGCTTCTACCACTAAGATAGAGGCGATCGCTAGATTTGGTGGAGAAGTCTGTTTACATGGCAAAGATAGCGTCATAACCGAAAATTATGCTCGAACTTACGCAGAGCAAAACAATCAAGTTTACATCTCTCCTTACAACGATTTTCAGGTGGTTGGAGGACAAGGTACTATTGCGATCGAACTTACTCGCCAGTTACCACAAATTGATGCTGTTTTTGTTCCTGTTGGTGGTGGTGGGTTAATTTCAGGAATTGCTGGATATCTGAAGTCCGTCTTACCTAATGTGAAAGTTATTGGCTGTTCCCCAGAAAATTCTCCAGTGATGGCAGAGTCTGTCAAAGCGAACCGAATTATTGAAAGGGAATCTTTACCTACCTTGTCAGATGGAACTGCTGGTGGGGTTGAATCTGAAGCTATTACCTTGGATTTCTGCCGTTCTCTGGTGGATGAATTTGTCCTCGTATCAGAAACGGAAATTGCCGAAGCGATGCAATTATTTATTAAGACACATCATCAGCTTCTTGAAGGTGCAGCAGGAGTAGCGCTCGCTGCTTTGTTGAAAACTCAAGAAAGGTTTCGCAATCAGAAGATTGTCATTATCATTTGCGGAGCCAATATTAGCCTAGAAATGTTGAAAACTATCCTTCAAATGTAAATGAGCAAAAGTTTTAAATTTCTGTAAAAAACCATGAAACAACTAAGAATGTTCCAAATTGATGCTTTTACCAGTGATTTATTTAGTGGAAATCTTGCTGCTGTCTGTCCACTTACAGATTGGCTAGAAGATGAGCTAATTTAAGCGATCGCCAAAGATAATAATCTCTCCGAAACAGCCTTTTTTATTCCTGATAATGACGATTACAAGCTGCGCTGGTTTACGCCTTGTTATGGTGTACTATTTTGTAAAGTTCTACAGAACAGAGTAGCAATTTTGGGTTGCGCCGTACGGTATTTCGACGGGTAAGTTTACATTTGGTAAAGCAAGAAGATTTGCGGACTCAATATTAGAGAAACTTTAAATTAATATCTCTTCAATAGAGGTTAAGTATAGATATGGAAACGATTAGTGGTTCAATTGTTGCTCTCGTCACGCCATTCAACGAAGATAAAGACCAAACGGTAAATTTGGATAAGCTCGAAGAGTTGATTCACTATCACGCAGATAGGGGTACTAGCGGGGTTCTAGTTTGCGGTACAACAGGGGAATCTCCTACCCTAAATCATCAAGAACACGAACAGGTTATTTATAGATCGACTCAAGTAGCCAAAGAAAGAGGCATTAAGATCGTCGCAGGTACGGGGTCTAATTCCACCATAGAAGCGGTGAGACTAACGACTCATGCAGCCCAAATAGGAGTAGATGCTTGCTTGATTGTCACTCCTTACTACAATAAACCAACGCCAGCAGGTTTAATGGCGCATTTTCAAGAATTAGATTCCGTTGGTATTCCTTTAATTGCTTATAACATCCCTGGACGCACTGGAATCAACATTACACCTAGCACTTTTATCGAACTAGCCCATAGCTGTCAAAATATTGTGGGTCTTAAAGCCTCAAATGGAAACTTAGACGAGATTACGGAGACAGCTTACTTACTAAGAGCTTTACCACGCTCGTGCGCTATTTATTCTGGGGATGATTCTCTCACTCTACCGATTCTTGCTGTGGGCGGTATCGGCGTGATTTCAGTCGCTGCTAACATTCTACCCAAAACCATGTCGCAATTAGTTCATGAGTACCGTAGCAAAAATGTTGATAAAGCTCGGTTAATTGCCCAAAACATTCATGGATTCTGTCGTTCTTTACTCAAGGTTGGGGCAAATCCTGCTCCGATCAAGGCGGTTATGAATATGGCGGGAATGCAAGTTGGCTCTGTCCGCAAACCCATAGTAGAGATATCGCCTGAGCAAGCAGCGTTATTAGTTACTTTAAATCAAAAGATGGCAGAAGATTTCACAAATACTGCTCTTTCTTATGAAGGTCTTAACTTAACTCTTCCTCGGTTAATCAAATGAAACTACCCCCATTTAAACTCGAAAGATTTTTTGCTCAATATGAATTTAAAGCACCCTACTTGCTTTGTTCTTCTGATTGTGAAGCAATGACGATTGAAGAATTACTGAGTCTAGAATCAGGTGCAGTGTCTCAATTTCATCAGACATGGTTGGGTTATACTGAAAGCCAAGGCAGTCCTGAATTACGGCAAGTAGTCACAGGTATTTATCAAAAGATTGGGACTGAAGACATTCTAATTCACGCCAGTGCAGAGGAAGCAATTTTTATTTTTATGAATGTTGCTCTTCAATCTGGAGATCACCTGATTGTACATTTTCCTTGCTATCAGTCTCATATTTCGATTGCTCGATCGATTGGCTGCGAAGTGAGTGAGTGGATGAGTCGTGAAACAGACGATTGGGAGTTAGATCTAGATTGGCTAAGAGGAGCTATTCAACCTAATACAAAGGCGATTTTGATTAATTGTCCTCATAATCCAACAGGATACGTGATGAGCCGAGCTAAGTTAGAAGAATTGATTGCTATTTGTCGTCAACACAATCTTATTTTGTTCTCCGATGAAGTCTATCGCTTTTTAGAATACCGAGAAGAGGATACTTTACCCGCAGCCTGTGATTTGTACGAGAATGCAGTTTCTTTGGGAGCAATGTCTAAAACTTACGGTTTAGCTGGACTACGAATTGGGTGGATTGCCACTCGGAATCGAGAGATTTATGACGCAATGGCAAGGTTTAAAGACTTTACTTCCATTTGTAATAGTGCGCCTAGTGAATTTTTAGCAACATTGGCACTTCGCCATCAGGATAAAATCATTCAGCGCAATTTAGAGATCATTGCTAGAAATCTCCAGGTGCTAACACCTTTTTTCTCGAACCATGTAGACATTTTTAATTGGAGTTCCCCAAAAGGAGGTTCAACAGCTTTTCCCAGTTTGCGACTAGACGTAAACGTTGAAGATTTCTGCTTCGATCTCGTTAACAAAAAAGGGGTTTTGCTCTTACCTAGTAATTGTTTCAACTACGGCGACAAACATTTTCGTCTTGGGCTAGGGCGAAAAAATTTACCAGAATGCTTAGAAAGGTTGGAAGAATATCTAGATGTATCTGTCTCAAGTTATTGATTGTTAGAAACAGTAATAGATAGGGCGTATTTTGCTATACCCTACAACTTATCTGTTAGTAACATGATTTAATTCTTGTTGTAAGTTTTCAATTGCATTATCTAGTAACTGTAATTGATGTTCTTCTATGGTGTTAGTTTCTGTTACGGCTTGTGGTTGATAGTTAATTAATTTTTCAGCTTGATTTTGATATTCTTGCAAGCTTATAAAGGTTTGTTGACTGAAAGAGATTAGATAGTTTTCCGCAGCTTCAGCATATATTTGAGAGCGAGATTTTTGGGGTTTTGTGTTTGATTTATTAATATCGGATTGTGATTGAGAATTACCCGTAAAGCTTGTAAATAATTCTTGAGCATTGCCCGATAAGATTGTGTTGACTGCTTTGTTAAAGATTTTATCTATTTCTTCTGTAATTGTTGGTTCGTAGTTATTAGTAGTTTCTTGGTTTTTAGTGAAATTATCTTTTTCTATATGAGGAGGTTCGGGGAAATTAATAATTAATTTTATCGGCTTTTCTACAGGAAAGAATTCTTGACTTTTAGCTAACCATTCAAAGATCGCTTGTTGATAATTACCGACTGTTTGATTAAATTCATTTTTCCAGATTTTAAAGTCTTCTTGCTGTAAAGCGATCGCTAATTTAGCTTGTTCTATTTTCAAAAGATTAGGTAAATAAAGCCAGCTTTCAAATTCGGATATGCTGCGTTGTAATCCTTGTTTTATTAGTTGGGCTGCTTTCTGTTTAATAGCTATTTGTTGTTGTTGCTTTTGCTGAGTAGTATCTAGTTTGTTTTTAATATTAGCTCTTTTTTCTCGTGCTGTTGTAATTAATTGTTCGGTAATATTTTTAATTCTAGTAAGTTTAGTTTCTGGTTGTTTACTATTAGCTTTAATAATGTTCTGTAAGGCTGTTTCTAGATTAGTTAACCCTGTTTCCATAACGGTGGTGTAATCACCTTTTAATCTGGCTCTAAGGGCGGGTAAAGCATCAACACGATATAGGTTACTAATTCCTGCTGGCAATTCAGAACGAAAACTTTCTGCAACAAATTTAAGACGATTGTAGACTTTTTTCTGGTCTTCTGCTTCTAATAGATTGAGAAAATTAACCACGAAAATAACTGTATGGACACCTCTAGCCTGTAACCAGTCTCTTAGTTTTTCTCGCTCTAATAGAGTCATTAGTTTACGAGCATCTAAAACATGAATAATTAAATTGGCTGTTAAAAGTTTATCTTTTACTAAGTTATCTTGTGCTTCACGGTCATTTGTTCCTGGTAAGTCTAATAACTCTACTCCGTTTTTTAACAAAGGATAATTACAGGTAACTTCTATTGCTTGAAGATCATTTCGCATTTTGCGATCGCTATCTAAGATAGCATATTCTTGGAGAATTTTAGTATCTGATGTTATCTTTTTTGTTCCATCTTGAAGAGTTATGGTAGTTTTGGTTTCTATGCCATATTTAATAGTAATTGCTGCTCCTGTGCTAGGTATTAAATCAATGGGCAAAGATTTTTGACCGAGTAAAGCATTTAGCAAAGTAGATTTGCCATGATTAAAAGGAGCAAATACCGCAATTTGAAAGCTAGTTTTAGTTAAGAAATCAGTAAGTGCGATCGCATCTTGAGCTAAACTAGATTCTGGATCTAATTCTAGAATAGCAATTAAAGTTTTAAGGCGATCGGCTAAATTTTGCCAATAGTTTTCTGATTTAGTCATTTTAGTTATTGAAGCCTCTCCCCTGTAAGGAAAGAGGTTGGGAAAGATCTCATTGAAGCTATTTTCTATCTAACTATAAGAAGCTAATAAATTATTATAAATAGATTCAATTTTATTTGCTTCTGAACTAACAGTATTTTCTAGCTCTTGTAGTCTAGAAATTTCAGCAGTCTGATTAATTTCAACTGATTGTTTTCTTTCAATCAAATTATCTAATTCTGCTTTACGAGAGTTAATATCATCATTCATTCTCTCAGTAATTTCTTTTTCATAAGTAATAAAGCATTCTTGAATTGCTTCATCAACTTTTGGTGCTTGCTCTTGAGCTACTTTAGGTAAATGTTTAACTAATTCTTTTTTGGCTACTTTTACTAACTCCTTACGAGCTTGATCTGCTTGTAAAACACCAATTCCTAATCCTAATAAGGCAAAACCAATAGGGCCTAAAGCAATTCCTGTAATAGCAGTAATAATACCCCCAACACCGAGAACAGTAATGAAATTTAACATGATATTTTTCCAATCAAAACCTGCTCCTGCTAGAGCAACTCCTGCTAGGTTTCCTCTAGCTAAAGAAAAGATTCCTGCTGCCCATTTTGCCCAACCAGGAGCGTTATCTTCAGGACGAACTCCAGTTACATAAGGTATTTTATTTCCTGTTAGTTTTTCTGTAATAGTATCGGTGATTTTGTTATAATTTTTCCCATAGCTCAAAGCAATATCTGAGAGTTGAGCAAAAGCAGATTCCATTTCTTTTTCTGCACCACGACTCCATTCAGTTAATTTATCATTTATATATTGTTCAAAAGCAGCAGCTAATTCTTTTTCAAAACGTTCTCTTTTACCTGAAGATAAAAAATCAAGAAAGTTGATATCGGGTTGATAGCGCATAAAATCAGTTTCAAAAGTATCTCCTAACTTTAAAATAAAGTCTCTGAAGGAGTTACTAATAGTTCTAGATTTACTATCTCTAATATCTCTAATTTCTTGTTGGAAATCATTACGAATTTCATTTAGGAGAGTGAATTCTGGTTCAACAGAATTAATTTTTTCTTTTAATTCAGTAACACCTTGTTCTAATAAAGGAATACGACGCTGCACGGCTTCTTTAACTCTATTCGCAGTTTGTTGAGCAATAATTCTGGATTGACGTAATTCTGCGATCGCTCTTTCTTGGGTTAAAAAGGTATTGAGAGACTGAATAAATTTAGGAAAACCAGTATCTTCTAAAGAGGCATCAGGATTTTTAATTCTTTTTCTTAAGGCATTTAAAGAGGAAACAGGAAAAACTCTCTCTTCATATAAATTATCACCATCTACCTGACAATATTCGTTGAGATTTGCTTTAAAAACACGGTCTAATTTAGTATTAGCTTCAGCTAACTCTTCTGAATCTTCAGGATCGATTAAACTTTCTTTTATTTGATCCCAAGCATTAATTAAAAAGAAAACTGTTAAGCCACGATCTTTTATATAGTTTTCGAGATAACGTCTTTCTGCTAAAGTACAAGGCTGAGTAGCTCTTAACACAAATAAAATAGCATGACAGTTATTAATATAGCTTAAAGATAATTTGTTTCTCGCTTCGGTATCATTTAAACCAGGACTATCAATAATTTCAATACCTTTTTCGAGTAAAGGTAAAGGATATTCTACAAGAGCATAATCGACATTAGGAAAAGCTAACTGCTGATTTTGTTCTAATCTTTTGGCTTCTGCTGGGTCTATTGTATAGCGATGTTTGAATTCTTTAAAATCAATTGTTTCTGGTGATGTATGATCATTAAAGTAAACTGTTACTTTTTTTTCTGCACCGTAGCGTAATACTGTTAGTAAAGCCGTACAAGGGTTAACATCACTGGGTAAGAGATTTTCTCCTAGTAAAGCATTCAGAAAGGTACTTTTACCCCGTTTCATATCTCCTAATACTAAAAGACGGAATAAGCCTTCCCGCAGATTGGTACTATTTTTTTGAATATCTTCAATGTCTCTTTCTAATTCTAATTTCCCTGATTTTTTTTTGCTTTCTATTTCAGCTTTTTCTAAGCTATGAGCCATTACTGCTAAAGAGTTAGCAATTTCCGAACGAACTTGAGCGACTTTTTCGAGATATTTAAGTAAAATATTAGTTTCCATATTCTGAGTTATTGATACTTTATTGTCTTAGGTTGTTATTATATTTCAAAAATAATCAAACAAGATTATTCCTTAATTTTTTCTTACAGGGTCAATCATCAAATTATCACTAATGAGTATAATTAACAACGGGATTACCTATTATTTATTAACTATTACCTATTAGTTGTTAAATAATATTCATTGGTTTTATTAGATTTAAGCAATGATGAATTATTAATTAGATTTCTTGTAAAAGTAAATTTATTATTAAGTTTATCTATATAGAGAGTACGTAAAGGATTTGGATAATATGCAATTCAATTACTTATACAAGACTTATATTCTGTTAAACTTTCTGCTTATCACGCCTTCAAAGATAAAAGCCGTTAATCACTATCACTCATAAATATTTGATAGCCAATGAAAATAATTGCTACAGTAATTAATCCATAAGCTAACCACATTCCTAAGAAAAAACCAATTCTCATCAAAGTAATAGTAAAAACAGTAAATCCTATAAATTTACCGACTTTAATCATTTTTTTACTGAATTTTTTTAAAGAGCTTGGAGACTCGTCATGCTTTCTCGTATGATAATGAGGAATATCTACATTACTTTGCTCTGATTTCTGATTAATCTCTAATTCTAATTCTCGTAATCTTATTTTTGCTTCTCTAGCTCTAATTTCTTGTTCTTTTCTGAGAAAATCTTGTTCTTTATCATTAGAAGAATTCATGAGACTATCAACTGAGTTTAACTACAAATTTAATAATTAACGGTATTTTAGTTTACTATGAATTACCTAGCTGTGATTTCAATATATTTTTAGCATTTGTTCTTTATCATTAGACAATAACAAATTAATAACTATGATAAGTAAGAATTTATTAAGTTAAGTGAAAGGCTTGAGATATCTATCTTGTACTAGCTTAATGATTTTAGGAGTATGTAACTCTGGATAGTAGTTACAAAATTTTTCTAATCCTTGTTGAATCTCTGTACTTAAAACTATGTTTTGTGCCATAGAAAAAGCTACAGATTTTTCTTTTTGCTTTAGGTCTTTTTTGCCAGCATGAAACATGATGCAAGCACGATCTATAAGTTGTTTTAATTTATTATCTTTTAAAGAGATAATAGTTGCATCGGGTAAGTTTAAGTAGCGCGATCTAATAGCAGATCTTACTATATTGAATAAACTAAGAGCTTTGGATTCCCCTAAAGCTTCAGGAGCTTGTTCTTTTTCTAGAGTTTGTACTACCGCATTAGTAAGCTCGATAGCTTTAAATAAACCTAATTTATTCTTTTGCTCTAAGGAAAGGTTTTCTAACTCTAAAGCAAATTCAGCTATTAAGGCTTTAAAATCTTCATCCTTATCATCAAGAATGGGATGTTGATTATAGTTTAGTTTAGAAGATGTAATTGCCATGATTAGTTTTACTCTTTTATTTATTTATAGCTTAGATTTAATGTGATTTAATAAATCATCAACTTTTGTCTGTCCTTGATAATCAATTTTTTCATTTCGGGGCGATTCTTGCAGAATATCGTAAGCAGCTTGATACATTTTTTTTGAGCGATGAAGATCATTTTCGTTACGGTAGATTGCACCTAAATCTAAATAAGCAGCAATCGATAAAGGCTCTAAATAAATAATTCTTTTAAGTAATTCTTTGGCTGTACGATGATTATTATGTTCTTCTGCTATTTGAGCTAAAAGCAATAGAGGAGCAATATACATTGAATCAATTTCTAATGCGTGATCGCAATTTATTTGAGCTTCCTCTAAATCACCCTGATTTGCATAAGCTTGTGCCATTAGATAATAGAGTTCTTTACAGTCTGATTGTTGTTTAATTAGTTGTTTTATTTGTTTAATAACTTGATAGTATTGTCCTTCATCTAATAATATTTGTATGTTGTCTAATTGAAGCTTAGACGAATTAAGCTCTGATTTTGCCTTATTGAATTGGGGGTTAGTAACTGGTTTATCTGCTAAAGAAATATGTTCTGAAATGAGAGATAGCTTATTAGGTTCTTGCTGAGCTAAACTCACTCTATTAATGACTTGCTGCTCTAGTTTTGTAGTAGTCTCAGAGTTAATTTGGGAATCATGATTAGCTTGATTTTCACCTAAATATTGATAAACAACAGACTCAGAAAAGCTAATAGGTTGAAAATTATCTAAATTAATAGCTTGTAGTTCTGCATGACCTGATATAAGATAACCATTTGGACGCAAAGTACTAGCAATTTTCTTGATAGCTTTAGAAATAGAATCAAGACCAAAATAGATAAAAACATTACGGCATATAACTAAATCTAAACCATAATTATGATGAGATATATTTTCTATATCTATTAGATTATCTTGGTAGAAAGTAACCATGCTTCTAAGGTGAGGTTTGATTTGCCAATTTTGTTTATGAGGAAGAAAATATTTTACTTTTAAAAGGGGATCGGTTAAGCGAAAAGACCATTTTTTATAAACACCCTGACGAGCTATATCTAGAAAACTTTGATTAATATCTGTCCCAATAATTACAATATTCCATTGTGCAGGGTCGGGAATTAATTCGCTGATTAACATTGCTAAAGAATAAACTTCTTCCCCTGTAGAACAACCTGCACTCCATACTTTAAGAGTTAGAAAAGGTAACTCTGCTTTTTGATATGCTTCACGCTTATCAGCAATAATTTTTGGTAATATTTCATTAGCTAATAAATCAATCTGTCCGCGATCGCGAAAAAAAAAGCTTTCTCCATTAGTGATAATATTGGCTAAGATATTCCACTCTTTTTCGCTAGAATGCTTTTGTGAAGAATCAAAGCGATCGTTCTTATTAGAGACACTATTGAGTAAATGGTAATATTCTTCCAGATTCTTATACTTTGTTTGGGCAATCCTGGTTTCAATTTTACGTTGAAAATATTGAATATCTTGTTGGCGAATAATAAATCCAATGCGATTTGAAATAAGCTCTCTTAGTTTATCCCATAAAATTTGTGTCATAAAGTATTTAAGTTATTGCTTGAGTAGATTTCTTAGTATAAAAATTATTAATAAAGCAATTATTATTTTAATTCAATTTATCGTGTATAAATTATATATTAGACAACAAATAATAAGTAACTATAAATAAATAGTTTGATGTTGCCTAAATTAGCTGATATTTGTATTTAGTTGATTGTGAAATAGCCATATTTTTGACTCGTTTTTCTTTAATTTCTTCTTTCCTTCCTTATTCCTTATTTCTTAACTAATAGCCTACTTGACGAATTAAAAAAGGAGCAATATCTTTTAAGGGTAAAACTTGTTGTACTATTCCTGATTTAATGGCTTCTTGAGGCATTCCAAAAATAATACTACTAGCTTCATCTTGAGCAATAGTTAAACCACCACTATGATAGATATCTTGCATTCCTGTAACTCCATCTTTACCCATACCTGTTAATAAAATACCAATTGTTGATTTGCCATAAAATTGAGCTAAAGATTGCATCATAATATTTACTGATGGGCAATGACTGTCGATCGGAGGAGCTTGAGAATAAGCAAATCTACCCTTATTATCTATTTCTAAATGGTATTGTTCTGGTGCATAATAAACTATTCCTGGTAGGGGTTTTTCTCCTAGTTCGGCAATTTTAATTTTCAATTTAGTTTCTAAAGATAACCAAGAAATTAAACTCTTGAGAAATCCCGTACTAATATGTTGTGTGCAAACAATTGGTAAAGGAAAATTAGCAGGTAATTTACTCACAATTTGCTGCATTGCTTTTGGCCCTCCTGTAGAAACCCCAATTGCTACTATTTGATAGTTGGTAATTTTTTGATTAATTAGTGGTTTATAATTTGTATTTTGGCCAACGGTCAGAGCAGGCTCCGTCGTCGTACGGCGGAGTAATCTCTGACTAGTATCAGTTTTTCTATTATTATTTATGTGGTTGCGCTCATAATTTCTTTTAGTAAAAACTTTAACGCCAGAAATTATTTTAATCTTGTAAATTAAATCATTTTTTTGTTGTTCGTAGTCTTGAATAAATCCTGTTGTGGGTTTAGGAAAAACATCAACAATTCCTGCATCTAGGAGTTGACCGATTTTTTGAGTATCGTTAGCAGTTACTACATCACTAATCACTAAAATAGGTTTGGGAAATTCTGCCATTAGTTTTTTAGTCAATTCTAAACCGTCCATTTTTCCCATTAATAAATCAGTACAGACTACATCAGGTTTGAGGCGAGGAATATGTTTTAAGGCACTAATCCCATCACTGGCAGTTCCTACTATTTCTATTTCTGGAGATGAAGCTAAAATTCGTTGCAAAATGGTTAAAGCAACAGGGGAATCTTCTACTAAAAAAACTTTGATGGGTACTTTCACTAATTAATAATTTTAAAAACCTATAATTAATCATTATTAAGTAAGGTGGGCAATGCCCACCCTACAGCTATTTAATTAAACCTTTTTACTTGCTAAAACTTTGAGTTTAGTAACTAACATTTTGGTTAGTTTTTCATAGTCTGTAGGATTTCCTGTAGTAGGTTTGGGGAAAAAGTCTAACGCACCAGCTTGCATCAAGTTGTAAATATTATCGACATCTTGGGGCTGTACCGCATTACTAACCACCAAAATTGGTGTAGGATAATTAGCCATAACTTGCTTGGTGAATTCTAAGCCGTCCATTCCAGGCATATCTAAGTCGGTGCAAATCACATCAGGCTTGGTGTTAGCAATCATTGGTAAAGCTTGAGAGCCTTCCATTGCCGTTCCTACTACTTCTGCTTCATCAGAAGAGTTGATAAGTCTTTTGAGAATTTCTAAAGCTACGGGGGAATCTTCTACTAAAGCTACTTTAATTTTCGCCATGATTAAATTAATCTCCTTAAGGTATTGAGTAATAAAGTTTGATCGAAATCGCCTTTGGTTAGATAGGCGTTAGCTCCCGCCTCTGCACCTCTACGCTTATCTGCTTCTGTCGCCAAAGTGGTTACTAGAATAATTGGTAGTTCGTCGTGTTCGGAATATTGTCTGATGCGAGCAGTCATTTCTAAGCCACTTAAATTGGGCATTTCGACATCAGAAACTACAGCATCAAAGTTTTTCTGAGCTTGCAGAGTATTAAAGCCTTCTAAACCATCTACCGCAACAGTAACATCATAACCTGCACTAATAAGAATTCGCCTTACTTGTGTGCGAATTGGTATCGAATCTTCTACTAATAATACTTTAGGCTTGGTAGTTATTTTACTTGAGATTGTTGCCAAGCTATCAATACCTTTTCCTGCGGAAGTTGCTTGTAAGATTTCCCTAGGTTCGATAACCATACAAACTTCTCCACTACTAAGAATCGTAGCACCAGAAATATTAGGTATTTTCCGTAATAATTTACTCTGAGGCTTAAGTATTACATTTTGCTGTTCGATTAATTTATCCGTAAAGACACCGATTTTTTCCGAGCCAATACTTAAAATTATGCAGGGAATTTTTTGTTGGCTTAAAGTATTTTCTCTTGGTTTTTCTAGTGAAAGTAAGTCTCTTAGCCAAGCTACCGACAAAGGTTTTTCTTCCCATAAAATAGTAGGAGTACCTTTTACCTGAAAAATCTGTTCTGGACTTACCAAAATCATTTTTTCCACAAAATCAATGGGTATGGCGTAGAAATGCTGGTTAATTTCTACAATCAAGACATAGGTAGTACTGAGACTGGTATTAAGGCTGAGTTGGAACTTACACCCTACACCCCAAGTAGACTGTATCTCTACAGTACCTTTAAGACGTTCCACATTCTCTCGCACAACGTCTAAACCGACACCACGTCCAGAAATTTCACTAACTTCATTGCGGGTAGAAAACCCTGGTGCAAAAATCAAAGACTGGACTTGTTGAGGAGTCATTTTTAATAACTCAGACTCAGTACAAACTTGTCTTTTTAACGCAGTGATCCCGATTCTTTCAACATCTAAACCCCTACCATCATCAATGACTTCTATGATAATGCGGTTATTGTTTTGCGAACCTTTTAGTAAGAGCTTGGCTTTCTGGGGTTTATTGTTGGCTACGCGCTCTTGGGGGGTTTCTATGCCATGATCGATCGCATTACGGATAATATGGGTTAAGGGTGCTTTGATCTCTTCGAGGATGCGCTTATCGACACTGATCTCTCCCCCTTCGATAGTAAACTCGATTTCTTTGCCTAATTGTTTTCCTAAATCCCGCACCATCCGAGGGAAAAGGTTAAAAATAGTCGAGAGGGGTAATAGTCTAAGGTTACGAATTCCTGTTTCTAGTTTATTGGCAACCGTGTCTAAACGAGCATTGTCTTCTAGTACCAGGTTTTTGAGAGTAGAGACTAAACCGCCAAACTGCTCTAAATATTTTCGTTCTTGGCGATCGCATTTAGCAAGATTTTGACGTTCTTCTTCTGTTAATTTTGGCTCTAATTGCTTCAATAATTGCTTGTTAAGCGCAAAATCACGACTCCAGTTTTCCCAAAACTCTAATAATTGAGCTAAATCATCATTACGACGTTCTAGACTTAATTTGGTAACTAATAATTCCCCTGCTTGAGTCATCAAAGAATCTAGCTTAGGAAAGTCCACCCGCACTGTTTCAATTTCTGCGGACGGTACAGAAGGAGTAGCTGGCTGGATTTTAGTTTCAGGTATTGGTTCTGGAATAACATTTGGGCGAATACCATTCGCCCCTACATCCGTTACTTCTTCAGTGTCTTCCTCTTCTGCTCCCATTAACTGCGCTATAACATGAAACGCACTGACACCAGAAGGCTCACCCGTGACAGCTTCTCTCGCAATTTTGTTGACCGCATCCACTCCTAAGTACAAGCGATCGCATAAGTCGGACGAAAAGATCGTTTCGCCTTTTTTAACCTCATTGAGAATTTCTTCTATCTGATGCACTAGAGTTTCCGCATCTGCTACCCCCAGCATTCGAGAATCACCCTTGAGGGAATGAGTTTCTCTGAGTAGACTATCTAGAATAGAGCTATCGTTGGGTTGCTTTTCCAAGTCGAGTAAACCCTGTTCGATTTTTTCGAGATGGTCAACACTAGCGACTTTATAGAGTTCCCGTAGTTCATCATCCTCGATATAAACAGTACTGGTTTCATTAGATTCACTGGGAAAGTCGGAAACAGTAGCAAAGTTCTCTCCGTCTCCTGGTCCTCCAGTCTCCCAGTCTTCAGAATTTTCTAATTCCCCTGTTTCCCTGTCTTCTACTTCTTCTTCTGCTCCCATTAACTGCGCCATGATATGAAACGTACTGATACCAGAAGGCTCACCCGTGACAGCTTCTCTCGCAATTTTTTTAACCGCATCCACTCCTAAGTACAAGCGATCGCATAAGTCTCCAGATATAAGAGTTTGATTGTTTTTAATCTCATTTAAAAGCTCTTCCATCTGATGCACCAGCATCTCAGCTTCTTCTACTCCCAACATTCGGGAATCGCCCTTGAGGGAGTGGGTTTCTCGCAATAAGCTATCGAGGATAGAGTTATCATCGGGTTGTTTTTCTAAACTTAGTAAACCCTGCTCGATTTTTTCGAGATGGTCAATACTAGCGACTTTATAAAGTTCTCTAAGTTCGTCATCTTCAATGAACATAATTTTTCTCTGTAATTTTGAGTTAGTTGAATAAAAAATAATCAATAACTAACTGATAAGGTGATAACCAAAATTAAACTAACTTTTGAAGATTAGTGGCATTCTTATTAAGTTCACTAGTAGCACTTTTAACTTGACCAATTCCCGTACTGCTTTCTTTGGCACCCAAGTTAATCGCATTCATCGCAGAAACCACCTGTTGCACTGCTACTGCTTGTTGTTTAGAACTCATGGAGATTTGCTGACTATTCACAAAGACGTTATTAACTGCATCGGCAATACTCTTAAAAGTTGTAGCACTACTTTCTGCTAGTTTAATCCCTTCAATAGCAGTTTTTTGTCCTTGGTCTGTCACCATAATAGTGCTGTTGATCGCAGCTTGAATATCTCCCACAAGGGTATTAATCTTCTCGGCGGATTTCTTACTTTGTTCTGCTAACTTACGAATTTCCCCTGCAACCACAGTAAAGCCTTTACCCTGTTCCCCTGCTCTGGCTGCTTCCACTGCTGCATTGAGAGCTAACATATTAGTCTGGTTTGCTACATCCGTTACTAATTCAGAGATGTCAGAAATTTGTCCTGTTTGTTCGCTGAGATTAACAATTTGCTCTGCAATAGCACTTACTTTATCCTGTAAGTCATTAATCCCTGCCATAGTGCGGTTAACGGATTCTGTCCCTGTTTCTGATAATTCTAAAGCCTGGCGCGCTCCTTGACTGGAAACATCTGCTTGTTGAGCAGTTTGTCTAGTGGTAGCTCCCAACTCTTCTACTGTAGTAGTGGTTTCATTTACAGAACTTGCTTGCTCAGAAATGGTTCTTTCTTGCTCGTCCATAGTCGCAGCAATTTGGGTAGAAGATACTGCCAAATTCTCAGTGAAGTTTTGAAGAGTTCCTGCTATGCGACGGCTAACAAAAATGATTAAGCCTACTGCCAAAAGACTAAAAGCAAAAGTAACTTCCTGAAATATTATGAGAAATTTAGCATCATCGTTAGCTATCTTTTCTGCGACTCCTACCATCTCATTTGTTTGCTGAAAAAGCTGTTCGCTGGCTTCTAGCAATTGAGCATCATAACTATTATTATTTCTGGCTTGCTGTATTAACTCTTGGATGTTTGCCCAAGATTTTTTTACCTCCTCCATCTGAGTGCGATAAGTAGAATCTTTTGCTGAGGGAAGCTTTAATTCTTTACTACCATTAATCAAAGCATCAATAAGACTATTCATTTTTTGAATCAATTCTTCATTGGGCTTATCTTGTAGTTCTAACTTAATGATTCTTTGAGTACCACCTCGTACTACCCCTGAATAGTTAACGACTCTAGCATCTTTATCTGAGGACTGAAAGACAATAACACCCAGGTTCATTATGGCAATAACCGAAATTCCAATAGCAGTAGCATTTAATTGAGTTCTAACTTTCATAGCTTTTTTTTCCTAGAAATAATAAATAAAATAAAGATTACCTAACCAACTACCAAATTACCTTCAGCAAAAATTTTGGCTAAATCTAAAGCACTTAAGAGATTTTTTTCATAAATAGCCATCCCGTGAAAATATTTTTTAATTTCCGCAGCTACCCCCGTAGGTGTGGGGCTTAACTGTTCTTGGTTAATATGAACAACATCAAAAATTTCGTCTACCACAATCCCTGCACTAATATCGTTTATCTGGACAATAATGGCTTGAGTTGCTGGCTTTTCTGCTTCGGCAAAATGGATTACAGAGCGAATATCCACCAAGGGGATAATTTCCCCCCTTAAATTAATATTGCCTACAATATGCTTCGGACAACAGGGAATAGGTGTAACTTTGTCGATGTCGATAAACTCTTTGACTACTGCTAAGTCGCAACCCAAATATTCTTTTCCCAGGCTAAACACCGCTAGGGGAATTGAGCCATCAGTTTCCCCGATTTCTAACGGTAACTGTAGCTCTTTAGTTCGTTGACGAAAAGTGTCTTGCTCTATTTCACTAGTTTGGGGACAGTATAAATCGAAAAAGTTACTGAGAATGGGGGCTTTGCCTTCAGGTTCTAGAGCCTGATTTTCTAGGGTATCTGCTTCTGCTATTACTCCAGCAACCTCATCTGGCTGTCTAATTAAAGCCTCAGTATTCAGCAAAATAATTGAGGTATCTAATATTGTGGCAATCTTGTTAATAAAAGCAGTATTGATGTGATGCTCTCTACCGTAATCTGGCTCTGGCTCTAAAAAATTACTTTCTATATTAATAACATCTAGTACTTCATTGACAATGATGCCAATTTCAATCGCCTTCCATTGAATCACAATTACTCGATCGCTGAGGCGACATTCTTGAATCGACTGTCCTAATCGCCGATCTAAATGCATCACAGGAATTGTACGATCTCGCAGATACAAAACCCCAATAATATCCCCTGGAGTTTCAGGAATAATGGTTAATTCTGGTAACTGAAAAATCTCTTTTACCAAATGAGTTTCAATTCCATAGGTTAGCTCATGCAAACGGAATGTCAGATATGATTGACTGTCGATCACAATAATTAAATTCCTCTAATTAACTACTTAGTCGTCACCATAGAAGGTACATATTTTCCAATGATGGTTAAGAGTTCCTCTTTATCTACAGGTTTGGTGAGATATTCTGTTGAGCCTGCAAATTTTCCTTTAACCTTGTCAAACATTCCATCTTTTGCAGTCAGCATAATAATGGGGAGGGTTTGAAACTTTTTAAAACGGCGAATTGTTCGACAGAGTTCAATACCATCAATGTCTGGCATCGTGACATCCAACAAAATTAACTCGATGTTTTTTTTATTGCTATTTAAAATTTTTAAAGCGTCCATGCCGTTGTTTGCTAATATTACTTCATAGCGATCGCTTAAAGATCTTTTTAACATAGCTTGTACTACAGGACTATCATCCACACTCAACACGATAGGTAATACAGATTGTGATTTTGAATTATCAGTAACTACAGGTTTTTCTGGCTTAGAAGCTACTGGTGATTTTTTAAAATAAATCCAATTTTGATTAGTCCAAGTATTATAATTTTTTGCTAATTTTAATGGGTCTTGATGAGTTACTTCGGCAAGTCCAAGTATTATAATTTTTTGCTAATTTTAATGGGTCTTGATGAGTTACTTCGGCAATTTCTGCGATCGTTCTCCGTCCATTAATCCACTTTTTACAGTGCTGTTTTGTAGCAGTATTAGATATTTTTTCAATGTTTTCTGGATTGATTTTTGGTACTGCTTCGGCAGATTCAATTCCTACTGTGGTTAGTTGTTTCCACTGTTGCTGACGCTTGATTAGCTTGGGACTTAAATCTGCAAAAAACCAGCCATTTTCTTGAGTTTTATAAGTTAAATCGAATTCAAATTCAGTGTTAGTTTTTAAGCTACCACCATAGGGGAATAACTGCTCTAAACAAAGAATAATATCTTGCAAAATAAAAGCTTCAATTTGCTCGGATTTAATAATTCCCATCCGACTTAAAAAAGCACACATCTCTTGAAAAGAATTCGGATTTTTTACTTTAACCTCAGCCGTTTTAATGGCAGCACCAATAAGATTAATATTTAATTGGCTACCAATTTTTTTTGCTAGCTCTTGGGGTGTAACCCATTGAGAATGAGCAAACACTAATTTACCTTGTCTCAAAATAAGTATTTTCGAGCATTTTCTCTGAGACTTGACAATATCAACCGTAACTTCTGCCATTCCACTAAAAGAATTTTGCTCTAATTCTTGCAGAGTTTTTATTAACTGTCCTGACGGAAAATTAATCATATTATCTATGGTCTTAATTATAAGTTTTTAATTGCAATTAGAAAACTAACATGAAAGCTCGATCTAAGTTTCCCTAGATTGATAGCAAACTATAAGTTAGTTATAATTTATCGATAAATTTTCGGATAAAAAATAGGCATAATAATTTTTTATTAAGTAAAGTACATTAGCGAACATTAGCCACTATATGAGATAGGATAAAAAGTATTAATACCTAAATCCAAAACGTATTAGCTATAAAAACGCCATAGTAGAACTCAGCAAACTTTACTGATACTCAATAATAATAATTCCCATAAAAAGAGCAAAAATCACATTTAAGGCAAAATAAATAAGCTAAATATAAAATATAAGTATTTTCTCGGAAAACAACAATATACCAGACAATTTTTATCTTGAATGTCAAAAGAAGACTCCTACTAAAAACGAGGGCGATACAAGTTTAGCTATGCTAAACGCGCCCAAAGTTTAAATGCCCCTCATTAATTTTGACCAGAAAATAAAACCGCGAAGCGTCATTGTTTTGTACTAAGTATGCTAGCATAAATATATGTTTGTATTAGAGTATAGTGCGATTTGTTGATGGTGCGAGACTGTAGAGACTACAGAGGTAGAGCCACCCCAGTTATGAACATAAAGTATAACTGGAACTGTTCATTGGATGTAGGTGAAAACCCTACCATCGAAGA
>NZ_LR213883.1 GCF_900659865.1 Hyella patelloides LEGE 07179 | reverse complement strand
ACCCCTGCTGCACCTCCTCCAATCACAACCACTTCTAACTGATTTTGAGCTTTCATTTTTAACAAATAACTTCTAATATCGCAGAGTGGCAACAATTCCCCATATTAAACCAGTACTGATTGCGATCGACAATAAGATAAAAATAATTCCTCCAGGCATAAAGGATAATATCCCAAACCCCCGCAGAAGATACATAACAAGGAAGGCTAAAGTAGAGTAGATAAATATTTTAGATAATAAAGACATCTTTTGCCCAGTGCTAACAAGTGAACTATCTACAATGATTCTATCGAATACAGTGTAGGCTTCCTATCCAGAAACCAGCGCAGTAGTAGATTTCTTGCGTCCTCTATTACTACGTCTTACAGTTTGGCGATAGGCTTTATCCATTCCTGTCTTTGGACAAAAAGGCTGTTCGATTCACGTACAGGAAGTTATTCGGTCTTTATTACAAAAAAATGCACAAGTATGTTTATTTACAAACCGTTTGGGCGAGAAAACACCTCCAGATTTTCAATCAGTTAAGCTTTGTCAGCTTCCTACTATTCCTAAAGTAGAGGAAGCCGTTAGAGAAAAAATAGCCTTATCAATTAATCCCGATTTAGAGTTAAAGTTGAGTCTGGCTCAACCCTTCGATTTCGTCTATGAACGTTATTCTCTCTGGAGTTACAGTGCCATGGAATATGCCCAAAAAATGGGAATTCCAGGAATTTTAGAAGTGAATGCTCCTTTGATTTTAGAACAGAAGAAACATCGGGGACTAGTAAATAGAGAACAAGCCGAAGCAGTCGCGAGGAGAGTTTTTCAGGCAGCCACAGTCATTATCGCCGTTTCCCGTGAAATAAAAGATTATGTGAGTCAATATGTGACAGATAACCACAAAATTCAGGTAATTCCTAACGGGGTTAATCCTCAAAGATTTTCTAGCAATCTATCTCGGACAAATACACCCTCATCCGATCGATTTACGGTGGGATTTGTGGGTTCGTTAAAACCCTGGCACGGATTGCCTGTTTTAATTGATGGCTTTGCTCGTTTTTATCGCAACCATCCCCATACGCACCTGTTAATTGTAGGGGATGGCACGGAGCGCGATCGCCTAGAACCAGAAATTGAACTGAAAAACCTTGAGTCTGCGGTGTATTTAACGGGTGTTGTTCCCCCCGAAACAGTACCTCTTTGGTTAGCACAGATGGATGTGGCAGTAGCTCCCTATCCACAAAGTGAAGATTTTTATTTTTCTCCCCTAAAAGTTTATGAATACATGGCAGCAGGATTGCCAGTTGTCGCCAGTAAGATAGGTCAACTTACAGAAATTATTGACGATGGGGTAAATGGTTTATTACTTCCTCCTGGGGACGGGACAGCATTAGCTACTGCTTTAGAGCAATTATGGCGATCGCCTTCACTCCGTTACTGTTTGGGGGATTTAGCCCGTGAAAAAATCTTACAGCATCATACCTGGGAACGAGTAGTAGAGAAAATCCTGTTTTTTGCCAATCAACAGCAGCGACAAATTACAGAGGTTAATCGATGAAAAAAAAGCGATCTCTGCACCAAGCCCTACCGATTCTAGCAGAAGTATTACGTCATTTCTTTCCCTATCTCCTACAACAAAAATTGCTGCTAATTTTAGCAAGTTTGGCAGTGGTGGCAGATGTGGTTTTACGCATCCTCGAACCATTACCCCTTAAATTTGTGTTCGATTATGTTTTAAGCGACAATAAACTTCCTTATCCTGCTTTAGATCGACTCGAACCAATTTGGTTATTAACCCTCTGTGCGGGAGCTATTTTAGTCCTCACCGCATTAAGGGCATTAGCTGCTTATTGGAGTACGGTATCTCTAGCAATTGTTGGTAGTCGCGTTATGACCCAAGTGCGCGATCGCCTGTACTGTCATTTACAGCAGCTTTCTCTGGCTTATCACACCAAAGCTAGAAGCGGGGATTTAATTGTGCGGATCAGTAGTGATGCCAATCGTCTTCAGGAAATTTTGATAACGGCAGCCCTACCCTTAATTATCAGCATTTTAACTTTGTTGGGAACGGTAGGTGCAATGTTTTGGATCGACCCCAATTTAACCTTGCTTTCTTTGGTGACGCTGCCCCTATTTGCTTTTGCTACTAATCGTCTCAGTCAAAGAATTCAGGAGTCCTCCCTCAAACAACGCAAACAAGAAGGATTAGTGGCAGCTACCGCAGCCGAATCTATTGCTGCAATTAAATTAATTCAGGCTCTTTCCTTAGAACTGACATTCCGCAGATAATTTTCTCAAGGAAATAATTAAATGAATTTGCTTGAATATAGCCGTTTATAGCAATCGCCAATCTTCAAAAACACCAAATAATATATTAGTTCTTATTCTGTTTCTAAAATCGCTGTATTCTCTATCTCTTAAAGTGTGTAGACTAAATTGCTCAAAAAATCACGAAGAAATTAAATTTTTCTGCGGAATGTGAGTTAGAAACTGCTTTTGCTCGGATATTTTCTCAGCAAAATCGCGCTAGCTTGCATAAAAACGTCGAAACCAAGCGTTTATCTGCTACTTTAGAACGAACTGTAGATGGGGTGATTGCTTTAGGCATGGCGATCGTTCTGTGGTATGGTTCGTGGTTAGTCTTGCGGGATGCTTTGACTACAGGGGATGCGATCGTTTTCCTCACCTATCTCAAAAATGCCTTTAAACCCGTGAAAATTTTGCTAAGTATACGGGACGTTTGGCAAAAGCTGCTGCATCTGGAGAGCGAATTTTAAACATTTTACAGCAAACCCCCGATATTCAAGATTCACCCCAGGCAAAGATTGCACCATCATTTCGCGGAGAAGTTACCTTTGAAAATGTCAGTTTTGCTTATGATTCAGGACAGAAATTACTCGATCGCCTTAATTTAACTGTCAAACCAGGACAATTAGTCGCAATTTCGGGAATTTCGGGTAGTGGTAAATCTACATCAATGAGTTTGCTACTGCGTCTTTACGATCCTATATCTGGTCGGATTTTAATTGATGGAGAAGATATTCGCAACTATACCATAGCTTCAGTGCGATCGCAGATGAGTGTGGTGTTACAAGAAAGCCTCCTCTTTGCTGCCACGGTCAAAGAAAATATTGCCTACGGCATCGATCGTGTCAGCGATGAAGCGATTATTGCTGCTGCTCGTTTGGCTAATATCGATAGTTTTATCACCAGCCTACCTCAAGGATACGATACCATTTTGGGGGAAAGAGGTGCGACTCTATCAGGAGGTCAACGTCAACGTTTAGCGATCGCTAGAGCAGCAATTCGTCGTACTCCGATTTTAATTTTAGACGAACCCACCACAGGATTAGACCGAGAAAATGAACAAGCGGTAATTGAAGCTTTGCAAAGATTAGCTCAACAAAGGACAACTTTTTAAATTACTCACGATCTTACTTTAGCGACCCAAGCAGATAAGATTGTTTATCTCGAAAAAGGGCGGGTAGTCGAACAGGGAAGTCCCAGAGAGTTAATCACTAAAAATGGACGTTACGCTCGACTCTATCAAATGCAAAATAGCAATCAGCCTCATGAAAAAGAGATGATTTATCGTGCGTAGCTTTTTTAAAATCGCGCTCGCGATTAGCTGTAAGCTTATAGCTAGTTAAACTAATGACTAATATTAAATGTATAGTTAGGGATCGATTTAATATCATCAAAGACCCCAAAATGCCTTTTTTACCAGAGGTTATTTGTCCGATTAAAGTTAAAAAGATGTTTCAACAACATCTTTTTTTGATTATTGGCAAATTGCAACTCGTTCAAATTAAGGTAATTCGTTATAAACCTCAAAAACGTTGTCTGATTGAATATAGTTTTCAGGGAGAAAATCCCCTAGTTTTAATTGGCAAAATTCGTGCCAAAGGAACAGATATTAAAAGCTACAATCTTCAAAAAAAACTTTGGCATAATGGATTTGATAGTAATAGTCATGACGGCATTTCCGTTCCCGAACCCATAGGAATTATTCCTCAATGGCAAATGTGGCTACAAAAAAAAGTACCTGGTGAAGTAGCAACTGTCTGGTTAGCAACAGAAAAAGGGATTACCGTCAGTCAAAAAGTTGCCCATGTTGCTCATAAACTCCATCAGACGAATATTCCCTGTCAACGTCGTCATACAATGGCGGATGAATTAGCAATCTTAAAGCAAAAGTTACCCCAAGTTCTGGAAGATTATCCTCACTGGCAACCTCGGATTAAAACTATTTTAGAAAAGTGCCATATTTTAGGAATAAATACACCAGAATATCCCGCTTGTGGTATCCATCGAGACTTTTATTTCGATCAAATCATAGTCGATTGCGATCGCTTTTATCTGCTAGATCTTGATTTGTATTGTGAAGGTAACCCCAGTCTAGATATCGGTAATTTTATCGCACATATCACTGAATATAGTTTAAGAACTTTCAGTAATATACAAGCTCTCCAAGATCGAGAAATTGCCTTAGAAAAAGAATTTATTAAACTTACAAAAGAAAAAGATAATCGCGCAATCGCAGCCTATAAAACTTTAACTTTAGTACGTCATATTTATCTTAGTAATCAATTTTCCGAACGTCGTTCTTTTACTGAAGCTTTACTTGATTTATGTGAAGAACGATTAGAACCAATAAAAATTTAATTAATTTAACCAGCTATGAGCTTTATTTAATTTTTGGGCGTTATTGTAAATATTAGTGGCATAGGCTCATTTGTACTCGATCTTATCGCGAACAAAACAATTGGCGATCGCTATTTCCTGGTAAATAATTCTCTAAATTTGCTAATGTTTGATACAACACATATTGATTACAGGTGTTAACTTCGAGAGAATAGTATCTCATGTAAGTAAAATTTACTATCTAGCAATAAAAACTCTATGGTTAATTTAGATTTTAATATCGATCGGAAAACGAAAAATAATTACAAAGATAATAACTCTGTAAAAACAGAATCATTAGCAACTCATTCTTTTGCTGCTAGACATATAGGTGTAGAGGAGACAGAGATTAACAATATGTTATCTGTGTTGGGTGTATCCAGCCTGGATGACTTGATCGAGAAAACTGTACCCCCAGCAATTAAGTTAAACAGAGACTTAAAATTACCCTCTGCCTTAACAGAAGCAGAAGCATTATCTAAATTAAAAGCGATCGCATCTAACAATCAGGTGTATCGTTCTTTTATTGGCATGGGCTACCATAATTGTCTCACTCCACCAGTGATTTTACGCAATATTTTAGAAAATCCTGGCTGGTATACTGCTTACACTCCCTATCAAGCAGAAATTGCCCAAGGAAGGTTAGAAGCACTGCTTAATTATCAAACAATGGTAATTGAGTTAACTGGTTTAGAAATTGCTAACTCTTCTCTACTTGATGAAGGAACAGCAGCAGCCGAAGCGATGAGTATGAGTTATGGTGTTTGCAAAAACAAAGCCAATGCTTTCTTTGTGGATCGGGGTTGCCATCCTCAAACTATCGAAGTCATCAAAACTAGAGCTAATCCATTAGGAATTGAATTAATTATCGGAGATTTCGCCGAATTTGAGTTTAATAAACCTATTTTTGGTGCTTTATTACAATATCCCGCTACCGATGGTACTATCTATGATTACAGCGAGTTTATCACCAAAGCTCATCAAGGAAAAGCGATCGTTACCGTAGCAGCCGATATCTTGAGTTTGGCTTTACTCACCCCCCCAGGTGAATTCGGTGCAGACATCGCCGTGGGTAGTACCCAACGTTTTGGCGTACCTTTGGGTTACGGGGGTCCTCATGCTGCCTATTTTGCCACCAAAGAAAAGTATAAGCGACAAGTACCAGGGCGCATTGTGGGAGTTTCTAAAGATGTAAATGGTAAACCCGCTTTAAGACTCGCTTTGCAAACTAGGGAACAACATATCCGTCGTGAAAAAGCTACCAGTAATATCTGTACTGCACAGGTTTTACTCGCAGTAATTGCTTCGATGTATGCAGTTTATCATGGTGCAGCAGGTATCAAAGAGATTGCGACTAAAGTGCATCAGTTAACTGCTAAACTAGCAGCAGGTATCAAAGAATTAGGCTATGCGATCGCTTCAGATAACTTTTTTGACACTATTAAAGTATCAGCGACCAACGCGGTTGAAATTATTGATTTAGCAGCCACAGAGGGGATTAATTTACGTTTAATAGATAGTGGTGCAGTGGGTATTTCTCTAGATGAAACTACCACAGAACAAGATTTAGTAGATATCTGGCGCATTTTTGCAGGAAAACACGATATCAAAATATCCTGTGGGAGCGAATGGACATTCGCCTCAACCATGCAACGTACTAGCAAATATCTCAGCGACCCTGTATTTAATCAATATCATTCAGAAACAGAATTATTACGCTATCTCCACAAGTTAGAAGTAAAAGACCTAGCACTTAACACTTCCATGATTCCCCTTGGTTCTTGTACCATGAAGCTGAACGCCACAGCCGAAATGATCCCCGTAACCTGGGCAGAGTTTGGGAACATCCATCCTTTTGTACCTCTAGGTCAAATTAAAGGATATCAACAGCTATTTACTGATTTAGAAAACTGGCTAGGAGAAATTACGGGATTTGCTGGTATTTCCTTACAACCAAACGCAGGTTCTCAAGGAGAGTATGCAGGGCTGCAAGTAATTAGACAGTATCATAGTAAAAATAATGAAGCTCATCGTAACATCTGTTTAATTCCTGAATCCGCCCACGGTACAAATCCTGCTAGTGCTGTAATGTGCGGTATGAAAGTAGTTGTGGTTAAATGTGATTCTGAAGGTAATATCGATCTGCAAGATTTACAAGCCAAAGCTACTAAGCATCAAGACAACTTAGCAGCCATTATGGTGACATATCCCTCAACTCACGGGGTATTTGAAGCTGAAATCAAAGATATTTGCGCCATTGTCCATTCTCACGGCGGACAAGTATATATGGATGGAGCTAACATGAATGCCCAAGTCGGCTTATGTCGTCCTGGTGATTTTGGTGCAGATGTCTGTCACCTCAACTTACATAAAACCTTCTGTATTCCCCACGGTGGCGGAGGCCCTGGTATGGGACCAATTGGAGTAGCTTCTCATCTTGTACCCTATCTTCCCAAAACCTCTTTAGATAGCAAAGACGATCGATCTATCGGCTTTATCTCAGCTGCGCCTTATGGTAGTGCCAGTATCTTAGTTATCTCTTGGATGTATATTGCCATGATGGGTGCAAAAGGTTTAACCGATGCTACTAAAATTGCGATACTGAATGCTAACTATATGGCAAAACGCCTCGAACCCTCCTACTCAGTTCTTTTTAAAGGTGGATCGGGCTTTGTAGCACATGAATGCATTATCGATCTGCGTCCGTTGAAGAAACTCGCTCAAGTAGAAGTAGACGATGTAGCAAAACGCCTGATAGATTTTGGTTATCATGCTCCCACTGTATCATGGCCCGTAATTGGCACAGTGATGATCGAACCTACCGAAAGCGAATCTCAAGCCGAATTAGACCGCTTTTGTGATGCCATGTTAACCATTTACGAAGAAGCAAATGCGATCGCAGATGGTACAATAGATGCTGAGAATAACCCCCTGAAAAATGCTCCCCATACCGCCGAATCTCTTCTTTGTGGAGACTGGGACAAACCCTATACCAGAGAACAAGCAGCCTATCCCGCACCCTGGACAAAAGAACACAAATTCTGGCCCGTTGTTAGTAGAATAGATAATGCCTACGGCGACAGAAATTTAGTTTGTTCTTGTGAAGGTATGGAAGCTTATAAATAGTAAACAGCGATCGGTTTTTTCGTAATAGGTTCTGGTTACTATTCGATAGGATAATTTGTAGATATTTATAGTGGGGGTAATCTATTGATTATTCCCACTTTTTTGGTTAAATTAACGTCAGTACCATCTGCGATGTTTCTGTTGAAGTCGCCTAAAATAAATACTTCTCGATTGTCGGGAATTCTACCTCGGCGTTGGTGAATGCGTAATGCTTTAACCAGAGACAAGTACAGTATTGATTAACCGTTATTTAACCTCTTTAAATACACTGCCTTTTTTGGGTTGATATCGAACCCACTTTTCATCTTTTCGTCGAGGTTTCAGCGATCGCATTTTTCAGTAGCTACAAAACTTTACATAATTTGATCCAAGTGAAGAAATGCCTGCATTCACCAGGTCGAGTTCCAAACCTTGCTTGACATTTTGGTGTCACATTTGGCAACTAGAATTATAAAAAAATAATTAAGTTTATAAGTATCGCAATAAAACTTAGCAATTACAAGCTTTATCCAAAGCGCGATCTCGTCTCGATAAAGCACTTGGCGAACAACTTCCCTAGTGTAACTAGAGATCGCAATCTGTCACATTTGTTTTTTCTGACAACTTAAACCCGATCGAGCCTGAAAAAAAACGAGTTAGCAAAATCATTCTTAAGACCGATAGTAAATATTTCCTATTTGTTAAAAATAAGCTGAGTATAAAGCCATGAAATCCACTGAAAAACCACCCCAACAGTCACTAGAATTAGAACCTAAGTTAGAAGAATCATCCGAAACTACCAAAAAGAAGAGTAAACTATCTGGATGGTTACTAGCAATTTTGCTTTTAGGAGGAGGAGGCGTAGCTTTATGGCAAGTCTTTATCCCTTCATCCCCAACCACAGCGCAAAGCAGCACCCAAGAACCACCGCCTAGACCAGTGGAAACTATGCCATTAACCCCAGGTACGGGTAATAGACAAATAAGTCTATTAGGACAGGTAGAAGCAGGAGAAAGAGCAACTCTCAGCCCTCAAATTGACGCTACAGTACAGCAAGTTTTAGTTAGAGAAGGCGATCGCGTTACCCCAGGAATGACAGTAGCAATCCTCGATGATGCAGATCCTCGATTAGCTTTAGCCGAAGCACAAGCAAGATTAGCACAAGAAAGAGGCAATTTAGCTCGCCTACAGGTAGGTACTCGCCCTGAAATTATTGCTCAAAGACAAGCAGAATTAAATACAGCTAGAGCTAGAGAACTAGAGGCCCAAGACAATCTAGAAAGGATATCAAGTTTAACAGAAGAAGGTGCATTATCAAGAAGAGCATTGGTAGAAGCTAGAACCGAATCATCGGCTGCAACTAGTGAAAGATTCCGCGTCGAAGCCATATTAGCCGAAGCACAAGCAGGGTTTACTAGAGAAGAAATTGACGCACAACAGGGTTTAGTAGCTGCTTCTCAAGCTGCCGTAGAACAGGCACAGTTAGGAATGCAGCGCACCGAAATCAAAGCAGCTTTTTCGGGAATAGTGCAATCGCGGGCTGTGGATCCTGGTGATTATGTGGAAGTCAGCGATCCTGTATTGACTCTGGTAAGCGATCGCGAATTGGAGATCTTTTTAGAAGTGCCAGAAAGCTTAAGCGGACAAGTAGCACCAGGAATGATGGTCAACCTAAACGCCAGAGCATTACCCAGTTGGCAACAGGAGACAGAAATTACCGCAGTAGTCCCCACAGCAGATAGAGCTTCTCGCCGACAGTTAGTCAGAGTCAGCTTAAATAATCCACCCCAAGGATTGTTACCAGGAATGGCAATTCAGGCAAATCTAGCTATGCCAGTAGAAAATGCAGATACCTTTATTGTCCCTCGCGATGCCTTAACCAGAAGGAGAGATGAATGGTTATTGTTTACTGTGGAGAATAACCAAGCTCAACAATTAGCAATAGAGATGGTGGCAGATTTAGGTACTGATGTTGTGATTACCAATCCTGAATTACAAGAAGGACAAAGGTTTGTAGTGAATGGCGGAGACGGACTTACAGATAGTGCTGCGGTTGAGGTAATTAATTAATAAATAATCTCAAGTACTCAAATAAAATCATGCTCGAAAATAAACCCCATGTTAAAAATCAAACTAATCTCGGTTTAAAAACAAGAGATATTGTTGCAGCATACACCCTACTGCGAATTGTGGTTGGCATTAATTACTTCAATCATGGACTTACCAGAATTTTTAACATCCCTAGCTTTATGGATTCAATGGTGACAACTATGCAGGATTCTTGGATTCCTGAATTCTTGGTCAGAATTAATGCGGGTTTAGTACCACCAGTAGAATTAATAGTAGGTGTGTTGATAACTATTGGTTTATTTACGCGAAGTGCTTTGATTGCTTGTTTTATCTTGATGGCTGTCTTAATGTACGGCGTTACCATTATTCAAAACTGGGATACGGCTGGCGATCAACTGATTTACAACATTGTCTTATTTATTCTCTTGGCAGGAGTTAGTCTCGATCGCATTTCTGTAGATGCTTGGTTGAGAAATAAACGCGATCGGCAAATTAAAACGAAATCACAACCATGAAGCGATCGTATTTTAATTTTTTGCCCACAAAAACAATTCTTCTAACTATGAGTTTGGCTGGAACAATTATGCTAAGTCTATCTCAACCATTCAATCCGATCTCTGCTCAGTCCATACCGACTGTGGCACAAACTGAAAGTAAGAGCGAGAATATAACAATTCATAATTACTATACTTCTCCACCATTTGAAGAAATCTACTACTACGCCATAGAAACAGACGAGGGTTTAATCCTAATTGATACAGGAAGATTGCTTTCACAAGCCAGATACGCCCTTGAAGAATTACAGCAGCTAGAAAAACCTATTCTGGCAATTTTGATTACTCATCCCCATACAGATCATTTTGGTGGATTACCAGTGTTTGTTGAAGCTGCGGGGGACGATGTTCCAATTTATGCTTCTCAAATTACTTACGATAGTATAGAGAATGACAAACGAGGCTACATAGAGAATCGCAATGAGCAACTAGGACAAGATTTTCCAGATCCAGACGAAATTCCCTTACCTGACTTTATTGTAGAAGACGGTCAGGAGTTTAGTATTGGTGGTATTAATATTATCGCCTACGACTTTCCGACTAATGAATCCGATACCACCACAACTTACTATTTGCCAGAAGAAGAAGTAATGTTTGTGGGAGATTTAGTTAATGGAGAAAAAACTCCAGGTTTATTTGAGGGAAATACTAGCAACTGGCTGAACACCCTAAGAGCAATTCAACAGAGGTTTCCCGATCTAGAGAGAGTTTATCCAGGTCATACAGAACCCGATCGACCTAATAGACTAATTGAAGCTCAGATCGATTACATTCAAACTTTCCAAAACCTCGTAAGTCAAGCACTAGAGAATGATGAAGTAGTTGACGAAGAGGAAAAGCGTAATATCGCTGATGAAATAGAAAGACTTTATCCAGATTACGAAACCTCACTTCTATTACCAGGATTAATCGAGATTAATATTGATGGGGTTGCTGAAGAACTCCAAGGTGAAGGCAATTGAGAGATATTTAATATTAATTAAAAAGGCGATTTATAGTTTACTTTTAAACAAGCAAAGACCGCTATTAATAATTAACAGTAGTTATGAAGTAGACAATTATTATTTAGAGAATTTTTAAAATTACCATCTTGTAATTAGGAGTTAATTACCCAATGAAATATATTCCTTTATCTGCCCGTATCTGTCTTTGCTTAATTTTTATCAACTCAGGAATTGGCAAAATTCTGGGTTTTGGCAGTACTGCTGAAATGATGGCAAACAGTGGTTTACCAATTGCCAATATACTCTTAATCTTTACGATCGCTTTCCAATTGCTGGGTGGTCTTTCTTTGCTATTGGGTTACAAAGTCAAGCTCGGATCGACACTGCTAATCTTATTTTTGATTCCTGCAACTCTGGTGTTTCATAATCCCCTTGCCGATCCTAATGAAATCAATTCTTTTCTCAAAAATATCGGTCTAATTGGTGGATTATTAATGGTTATTTACGCAGGGGCTGGCGCATTGAGTATTGACACTTCTACCGAGAAAGCCCAACGCCGACAAGAAGTAATAACTAATCACTAATCTACGGAAGAATGGTAATTTATCCCGATCTTTTATTTTCTTTCCATGTAATCGGAAAGCAGAAAGATTCCATGCACCCCAAAGATTATAGCGATCGCAAATAATCAGTTCAAACATAGATACCTACCGAAAAATCATCTGTGTTTATCTGCGTTCATCTGTGGACTAACAACTAACAACATAACAATAAAAAAAATGAGTTTAATCAAAACCGCCGTTCGTTGGCGACACGGTACAGGAGTATTATTTTGCCTCCTGGCATTATTCGGTATTTTGGCATTATTCCAATTACCCCTAGAATTACAGCCAGGAGGAGATCGCCCTGAAATAAGTATTTCTACTCCCTTTTCTGGAGCTAGTCCAGCCGAGGTAGAGGATTTAGTTACTCGTCCCATTGAAGAAAGACTGGAAGAAGTACAAGGAATACAAGAAGTTACCAGTACCAGTCGAGCAGGTATTAGTAATATTAGTATCGAGTTTGATTGGGATAGCAACATCGATCGCTCTTTAGTGGATGTCCTCAATAAATTACAGCAGGTTGAAGCATTACCAACAGAAGCCGATGAATCGGAAGTTGAAGTGGTAAGCGGTAGCAGCAGCCCCATGATGTGGGTGATTTTGACCCCAAAAGAAGGCTTTACCCCTGATGATAATCACTACAGAGATTTAGTTGATGATGTAGTGATTCCTCGCTTCCGTCAGGTACAGGGTGTGGGACAGTTTTCCGTATCTGGGGGTAGAGCAAGAGAAGTTGAGGTGATTGTCGATCCTAAAGCTTTAGCCGATCGCAATCTTACCATTGGTGATGTAGCTGATAGCCTTCGTGACAACAACCGAGATATTCGCGGTGGTCCTTTAGTTTTGGGACGCAGAGAGTATCGAGTGAGGACTGTAAGTCGGGTTAATGATGTCGAACAGTTAGAAGGATTTGTACTGCGTCGGGATGAGTCGGGGACAGTTTATCTGGGAGATGTGGCTCAAGCTCGCATGGGTCGAGCCATCCAAGACCGAGTTAACATTACAAATAATAGACCTGCGGTAGCTGTGGGGATTGTTCGCCAGGTAGGAGGGAATGTACCCGAAATTTCCGCAGGGCTTAGAGAAGCTTTAGTAGATTTAGAAGCTAGATTTGATCGCGAGGGAGAAGGTATTACTTTTGATATTCCCTATGATGAAAATGATTATATTAATGAATCGATTTCTTTTGTCCAGGGTAATCTAATTATCGGTGCAATTCTCGCAGCTTTAGTCTTGCTGTTATTCCTTGGTTCATTAAGAACAGTGGGCGTAATTGCGATCGCTATTCCCACTACTTTGATTACCGTCTTTATTGTTTTCTATTTACTAGGACGTACCCTGAATGTCATTAGTTTAGCGGGGTTAGCCTTTGCTGTGGGGATGGTGGTAGACAATGCCATTGTTGTTCTAGAAAATGTCTTTACCCATATGCAGCAGGGTAAAACTCCCATGAAAGCAGCAATTGATGGTACACAAGAAGTAGGCGGTGCAATGCTGGCTTCTACCCTAACTACTGTTGCTGTGTTTGCACCTATCGTATTAGTTACAGGAGAAGCGGGACAATTATTCTTTGATATTGGTATTGCACTTTCGGCTTCGGTAATGTTTTCCCTATTTGCAGCCCTCACTCTGATCCCCATGTTAGCAGGACTGTTTCTCAAACGCTCCGAAGCAGAACAGATGTTAGCAGGAGGAGAATACAGAGGTGGTAATTGGCTAGAACGTGCTGTGGCTCAAACTTCGGCAGTTTTCCGTTTTGCACAGGATAAATTAGAGAATTTTCTCTTAAAAACCGTCCGTTGGTCATTGGGAAGAGGCAAATTAAAACGTCGGTTACTTGTCTTAGCACTTCCCATCATCTTATTAGTTACCAGTTTCCAACTATTACCCCCTGCCGACTACCTTCCAGAAGGAAACCGCAATCTTATTTTATGGCTAGCTGAACCCTTCCCTGGTACGAGTTTTCCCGAAGCGATAGAACTTTCTCAAGCACCAAGAGATTTTATTAGCGAACAACCAGAAATAATGCGTACTCTTTTCGTATCTCGTCCTGGGTTTAGAGCGATCGCTGGTTTTGTCGAGCCAGAATTGTCTACAGGTAAAAATTTAGACGATATCGTTAACCGTCTGCGGGAAGCAAGTGCCAATTTCCCTGGTTATCGTTTTATGGTACCCAGGCGACGCTCTATTTTCCAAGATCCTGGTAAAGAATTTGAGGTGCAGGTTATTGGTGAAGATTTAGAAGAATTAGACCAACTACAACAACAAATTTCCCAACAAATTAGAGAGTTAGAGGGGATTCAAAATGTCCGTGCTGATTTTGTCACAGGTGCGCCAGAATTACAGGTAATTCCCAACCGCGAACGTCTAGCCGAAGCAGGATTATCCGAAGGGGAAGTAGGTGAAATGGTACAGGCTGCTTTAGGTGGTTTAAGAGCTTCCGAATTTGTTGATGGCAAACGAGAATTAGATGTTTCAGTAGAATTGCAAAATACTTTTGTTCAAACTCCCGAACAACTGCGCCAACTAGCGATTTTCAACGGCGAGGGTCAAAGATTGCAACTATCTGATGTGGCAGAAGTATTAGAAACCACTGGTCCAGATGCGATTAACCACGTAGACTTAGAAAGATCGATTACCTTGACTGCTAGTGTATCTAGGGAAGCACCTCTAGGAGCATTAATCGATCGAACCGAACAGCAAATTCTCGAACCCCTGCGTCAAGAATTACCCCCTGGTGTGCGAGTTGAGTTAGCAGGATCGGCGGATGTTTTAGCGGAAACTCTATTTCAGTTAGGCTCTACTTTTCTACTTTCTCTGGTAATTACCTATTTACTACTGGTTGCTTTATATCGCTCTTTTATCTATCCCCTATTAATTATGGCAACAGTCCCGATGGGTATGACTGGTGCATTACTGTCTCTAGTAATTGCTAATGCTATTCCTGGTATGGTTGTCCCTTTGGATATGATTACGGGATTAGGTTTTGTAATTTTGACAGGGGTAGTAGTTAACAATGCCATTCTCTTAGTAGATCGCGCCCTGCAACTCCAAGACGAAGGAATGGAATATGATGCTTCTTTATATTATGCCGTCGGCGATCGCTTGCGTCCAATTTTTATGTCGGCAGGAACTAGCGTACTGGGTATGTTACCCCTGGCTATCCTTCCAGGGAAAGGCGCAGAACTCTATCAGGGTTTGGGTATTGCTTTAACAGGCGGTTTGGCTTTATCTACTTTCTTAACTCCTACGGTAATTCCCGCTTTAATGGGATTGTTACAAGATTTTCAACCTAGAAGAAGTCTTAAAAAGCAAGAGCGTCAAAAGGAAAAATCTATGGAATTAGTGCAGGATAAAAGTTAAGAATTAACAGTTGAGGCAATATTATTGTTAAACTCAATGAGCCTGTATTCGGGATAAGTTCACATCCCGATTTTTTCTTAAATTCATCTAATGTAATAACTTTAAATAAGCAAAATATAAATTCAAAAATCAGAATAACATTAAATTTCAGCTTCTTAGAATTACTAAGTATTTATGGGATTAATCAAAAAAGGCTCTCGCCAAATCACAATAGATGGAGTTATTTATCGTTGGAGATATCCACCAAAACCCAATCAAAATCATGAAGATGCTTATCCAGGTATTATCGTCACAGTTCAACAATTGGGTTATGAAAATAGCTCAATATTAGCTCTAAACTTCGATAGACATCACATGAGTGGTGCTTATTCATACCAAGAATTAAGAAAACCTGTTTTACCATCTGAAGTTGCAATCTGCATTCGTGAAGCTATTAAAGCAGGTTGGCAAAGCAATATATCTAGTAAACAGTTTATATTAAATGTTAGAGAAGATTGGTTTTAAATTGAACAAGATAAAAATCAAAACTAATTATGTCAGTTGGTGCATTTATTTCTAATCCTGTAAATAAAAATGAAATAGGTCTGTATATCCCTGTTGCTACTGAATCATTTTATAGAAAAGCGTGGTTATCTGGTTCTGAAGAATTGAGACTAAAATATATACCATTATTTTCTAATGGAATAGATATAAAAAAAGAAGAATTATTTCTAATACAAGACGAATTAAAACAATTAAGAATATGGGCTAAAGAAAAATTAGATAAAGAAGATTGCGAGCGAATAGTAAAAAGAATAAATTTTATCGATAGAGAATTACCAAAATTGTTTTTGAGAAAAGACACTGTAGTTTTTATCGGCTAGTGAAATCGCGCCCTACAACTTCAAGAAGAAGGAATGAAATACGATGCCTCTTTATACTATGCTGAGTCGCGATCTCTAGAACTTAAAACAATCGAGTAAAACTATTTTTGTTCCCAAGGATTGACGATCTCAATCCCACACTCTTCAACAATTCGATTCCATATGCTGAGGAAACCTCAGCATGGCTCGACTTCAAAATCGGCTACATTTCGCGTTGCCAGAGTAGTATTGTGAGATAATGCGATCGCCAAAAAGATTAACTTTGTGCGTTATATTGTAGAAAAGTTTGCACAAGTTTAAGTTAACTACCTATGGCTACCAATTTAGAAATTGACAATGAGTTAATCCAGGAAGCATTAAAACTCGGCGGACATCGAACCAAACGTGCTGTTGTCGAAGCAGCTTTACAAGAATATGTTCAACGACGCAAACAACTAACAATTACCAAATTATTTGGAACAATTGAATATGAAGATGACTATGACTACAAAAAACAACGCCGTAACTCATGAAAGTCGTTGTTGATACTTCCATTTGGTCATTAGCGTTAAGAAGACAGTCGCAATCGAATGATTTATTAGTCAATAAACTTCGCGATTTAATTGCTGATGGTCGAGTAGTTCTTCTTGGCGCAGTCAGACAGGAGATTCTTTCTGGTATTAAACACCAGAAACAGTTTCAAAAATTAAGAGATCATCTTCGAGCTTTCCCTAATCTGTTACTAGATGTCGAAGATTATGAATTAGCAGCAGACTATTTTAATATTTGTCGTCGGAATGGTATTCAAGGAGCGAACACCGACTTTTTAATTTGTGCAACCTCAAATCGAAGAAATTATGAGATTTTCACGACAGACAAGGACTTTATCAATTTTAGTCAATATTTACCGATAATTTTGACACAAACATCAACTATTCGCTAAGAGCGATCGCGCTTTGTCCCATTTTTATGTCAGCAGGAAAGGCGCAGAACTCTATCAGGGTTTGGGAATTAGGTCAACTTCATGAACTTGAATCATTTGTTTGCAAGCCAATCATCGGTTTATTTTTCTTGCTTTACCCTTGAGTCTTCTTTCGAGATTAAACATAATAAATATTACTGCTTAAACTCGTTGTGACATACTGATGAAAAAACTCGTTGCTACTTTCCTAATAATCTTGACATTTTTCTGGTGTCTTACTCCTTTACCTGTATTTGCTTTGAATTTAGAAGTGGGACAACAAATTAAATTGAAGGCAAAGACTGATTTGGGAATTCCCCTACACAGAAAATCTTCTACTAGCCTTGTCGGACGTATTAAAGATGGGACTTTGGCACAAATCACGGGGACAGCAAAGGAAAAACATTGGTTAAATATCAAAACTGCTGATGGAAAGACAGGATGGATTATAGAAGATTATGTATCTCCAGTTCTCAATCGACCTGTTTTGCCTAAAGAGGATAATCAAGGTACTTTGTCAAAAATTAGGCTGAACAAGAATTAAAAACACCTAAAAACCCAGATCGTTAGCGAGGAGATATCATTTATCAATGCCATTCTCTTCGTAGATCGCGCCTTACAACTCCAAGATGAAGGTATGGAATAAGATGCATCTCTTTATTATGCCTTTGGCGATCGCTTACGTCCCATTTTTATGTCAGCAGGAAAAGCGCGTACTAGGTATGTGAGACGTTTTTAGTAATATTCGATCTCTTTTATATACCTTCGCTATGGTGAAACGATCGCTATTATTAAAAAAACTCAAGCCAAAAGAAATGGCAAAATGATTGTAAAAATTACGATCCAGAAATAGATGCTATCTTTACCGAAATAGACTGCGATCGCTTGTTTCTTGATTTATGCCGCAATGTGCGATCGCCTGCAGCCAATTTTCAAGTTGGCAGGGACAAGAAGAAACCAGAGAATTAGTAAAGGATAAAAGTTAAAAATCCCATTCCCCACTTCAGTTTGTAATCGTTGAAATTATGAGTAATCAACTCGAACAGAATAAACAAAACGCGATCGCTTTTTCTCAACTTGTTTCTTTGATTATATGGTGAAGTGCGATCGCGCTTGACAACTCCAAGCAGAAGGAATGGAATATGATGCTTCTCTCTATAATGCCGTAGGCGATCGCTTTTAGCAAATCATGAGAAAACTTGACTTATATGGAAAATTAACTCTTAGCTAGCCAATATACTTAATTGAATTTATAGCTATATATGGGTCGCCTGGGACTAAAACCACAGAACGTCACTTTTGTCAAGGTGGCTACATAAGCTCAAAGTATTACTCACAGGTACATTTAGCCAAAGTGAGTAAAAAGTGAGTAAGAATTATAATCATGAAATAGGGTATGAGTCACTACTAGCAGACTTCAAACGATATCAGAAGCAAACACCTAAAGGAGTAGGATTAACCCAAAAAAGTAATACAATAGCTCTACAGTTTAAAATAGGAGATGTCAACAGGAAACAATACGGTTGTAACTGTAGCTTTACCCTAGACGGGATGGTATCAGCTTTAAGCAAGGCTCATAAGGTAGCTGAAAAGCTAAAAGAAGATATTGGCTTAACTGAATTCTGGGAATGGTACAACAAAGAAATCAAGGACATAGGAAAAGTTGAAAATGACCTACTAACTTTTAGAGAAGCTATAGCAGTAGTAGAGGATGATTTCTGGAGACGTAAAGATAGACGAGGTAACAAGCGTATTAAAGGTCATCCTAGCCATGAGCAAAGCTGGAATAGAACTTATTTCGAGTACTATAAACACTTACCACAAGATAAAACCATTACTAAGAAAGATATCTTAAATATTCTCTCTAGATGGGAACAGGGAACTAAAAGCTACAAGGACGCTATGTCTGCTTATCGTGGTTTAGTCAGGAAAAATGGCTATGACAGTATTTACAAAGAACTTAAAAAAATAGATTCTACTCAAACTGATTTCAGGGATAACCAGACCATTACTCTGGAAGAGTTCATTGAATGGCGTGATGAAGTTCTGGGGATTAGCGGAGTATTACCAGTACGAGCTAATCTCAATGTTAGAGAATCTTGGTTATGGGTACTTGGAATGCAAATCGTATACGGGTTAAGAATCTCTGAAATATTTGCTATTAAGAACCTTGATAAATCAGTCTATGACCCCAAAACAAATAAACTAATAGTTCATGCTTATAACGATACCAAAAACAATCCTCATAGGCTGATTTACATAGGGAATGAAACCAATATCGGAACTACGGTTAAAACAGGGATGCGTATAGCTGATACTGCTGACGAACTTAACATTGAGAGGGAAGAGCGATCGCTAAATGACAAAAAATTGTACCTGAAAAATGAATTAAATTAAACTAACAGGTCAGAACAAAAGTTCAGGGGAGTCAATTGCTATGGTGCTACATCATCAAACAATCAAACCCATTCCATCTCTCACCAAAGAAATAGCCCAGAAAGCTTTTCCCAAAGGGAATCTTTACATGACTCTCAGAGATGAATTGGAGACAATTTATGATGATGATGATTTTGCCGAACTTTATTCATCTGAAGGTCAACCAGCACTACGTCCTGGGAACTTAGCTTTGGTATGTGTAATGCAGTATATGGCTAATTTATCTGATAGAGGTGCAGTAGAAGCTCTTGCTGCTCGTAACTTTGTACTGGTAAATGAGTGCCAAGACCTTAACTTGTGTCAGATTGAATTGAGTCGAAAATTAGTGGGCAAAGATGGACGCTTATTATATGTCGGTGACCCGAAACAGGCTATTTTTGGCTTTGCTGGTGCTAAGTGCAATAGTTATGACTCACGGTTCGCTTAAATCAAAAATGATTAGGGAAATAAAATAGCTAAAGTGTATGCTGTTATTGAAATTCAATGAATAGAGAGAGCTATATTATTGAAAGGAACGATTTCAGAACGAGCAGATGATCTACCTCTAATCAT